>JBKPRI010000412.1:0-26640 GCA_046734515.1 Candidatus Methylomirabilota bacterium
GCTTCCCCGGCCGCGAAGATCTGGGCGATGGTCTTGCCGACGGCGATGACGTCGCCTTCCGCCGCGCTCACCGCGCCCAGCACGCCGGCCGCGGGCGCCTCGATCTCGACCGTGACCTTGTCGGTCTCGATCTCGACGATCGGCTCGCCCTTGGCCACGGTGTCGCCCGGCCGCCGGAGCCAGCGCAGGACCTTGCCGGTCTCCTGGGCCAGCTCCAGCGCGGGCATGATGACGTTGGTCGGCATCAGTCCTTCTTGCCGCAGAGCGCCTTGGCCGCCTCGAACACGCTCTTCTCGTTCGGCACCGTCAGGTCCTCGAGCACCGGCGAGAAGGGCACCGGCACGTCCATGGCGCCGATGCGCTTGACCGGCGCGTCGAGGTGGTAGAACGCACCGTCGGCAATGACCGCGGCGATCTCCGCCGTCACCCCGTAGCGCTCGTAGCCCTCGTCGATGACGATCGCGCGCGAGGTCTTCTTGGCGGAGTCGATCAGCGTCGGCTTGTCGAGCGGCCACGTGGTGCGCGGGTCGATGACCTCCGCGCTGATGCCCACCTCGTCCAGCATCTGGGCCGCGGCCATGGCGACGATCACCATGCTGCTGGTGGCGACGAGCGTGATGTCCTTGCCCTGGCGCTTGATCTCGGCCACGCCGAACGGGATGGTGTAGTCGCCCTCCGGCACCGGCCCCTTCACGCGGTACATCATCTTGTCCTCGAAGATCACCACCGGGCTGTCGTCGCGGATGGCGGTCTTCATGAGGCCCTTGGCCTCGTAGGGCCCGGAGGGCAGCGCCACTTTCAAGCCGGGCACGTGGCTCACCCAGGCGTGCAGCGACTGCGAGTGCTGCGCGGCCGAGCGCCGGGTGGCGCCGAGCGTGGTGCGGAACACGATGGGCACCTTGATCTTGCCGCCGGACATGTAGTGCGCCTTGGCGGCCTGGTTGACCATCTGGTCCATGGTGAGCGTGATGAAGTCGCCGAACATCACGTCCACGATCGGCCGCATGCCGGTCATGGCGGCGCCCACGCCGATGCCGGCGTAGCCGGGCTCGGAGATCGGCGTGTCGATGACACGCTTGGTGCCGAACTCGTTCACCAGGCCCACCAGCGTCTTGAACGGATGGCCCGCTTCCGCCACGTCCTCGCCGATGAGGAACACGCGCGGGTCGCGCCGCATCTCCTCGGCGATCGCCTCCCGCACCGCCTCACCGTACGTCAGCTCACGCTCAGCCATACCGACGCCTCCTCGGGGTTCCGTGCGCCGGGTATGATAGCGCGCGGGAGGACTCATGGCGATGACTCACGGTGGATGGATGCGGCGGCTGGTTCCGCTCGCGCTGCTGACATGCCTGCTGTTCGCGCCGGCGATCGCGGCGGCGGCGGGCCCCCAGGTCGGCACGACGTTCCCGGCCGACTTCCCCGTCATCGTCGACGCCTCGCTCGGCGTGCCGGTGATCGGCTTCGGCGCCGCGGGCCGCGTGCAGCGCACGCCGGTGATCTTCCTGCACGGCAACAACGACACGCCGTTCCCGACCGCCTGCAATCCGTTCGGCTACATCCACGGCATGGCGCAGTTCTTCGCCGATCACGGCTACGCGCTCAGCGAGCTGTGGGGGCTCGGCTACCAGGGCGATCAGTGCGACCTGATCGCGCAGCCGACGAACCGCTCGGGCGGCGCGCACACGACCGTCGCCAACGTGCCGGACCTTCGAAAGTTCGTCGCCGCCGTGCTCGCCTACACCGGCGCGCGCCAGGTGGACATCGTCGGCCACAGCCTGGGCGTCACGCTGGCGCGCACGTGGCTGCGCACGGACGACGCCTTTCACCTGGTGCGGCAGATGGTGGCGATCGACGGCCCCAATCACGGCATCATCAACTGCTCGCCGTCGCCCGCGAACTTCTACCAGCTGCCGGCCTTCGGCGGCTTCACGCCCGACAGCTCGCTCTGCCTCGAATACGGCGCCGACGACACGCCGCTGGTGCGCTTCATGAACGGCGGCCCCCACGAGGCGCAGCCGCCCACGCAGTACCTCGTCATCCGCAACGCGGACAAGAGCTTCGTGTACTTCCCGGTGCAGGACGGCATCTTCCCGCCGGTGCCGGCCGAGGACCGCGAGGGCGCGCCGCACGACTTCTCGCAGAGCGCTCGCATCGCCGGCGCCCGTCAGCTCGACCTGGTGAACCAGGGTGTCTTCGACCCAATCCTGGGCAGCTCACACCTGGGGATCCTGAACTCACCGGCAAGCTGGCAGGCCGGCTTCGACTTCCTGACGCAGCGCGGACCTCGCTGAGGTCGCCTCAGCCCGCGTGCGGGTGCACCAGGATCTTGGCGTGGCGCTCGGGGGAGCCGAGCTCCTCGAAGGCGGCGGCCACGCCGTCGAGCCCCACGTGGCCGGTGATGAGCGGGGTGACCGGGATGGCGCCCTCGGCGATGTGGCGCAGCGTGGCCGCGAACTCCTCCGGCGTGTAGCCGAGCACGAACTGGAGATTCAGCTCCTTCACGATCCCGAGCAGCGGGTGGATCGTGTCGGGCTCCATGCACACACCGACCACGACGATCCGCCCGCCGCGCGGGGCGGCGGCCATGACCTGATCGAGCACGCCGGGCACGCCGACGCACTCGAACACCACCGGCGGGCGGCCGGCCGGCCGATGATCCCACACGCTGCCCGCGGCGGGATCGATCACCACGTCGGCGCCGAGCGTCGTGGCCAGCGCGCGGCGGCGCGGCGAGAAGTCCGCGGCCACGATCGGCTCGACCTTCAGCAGGCGCAGTGCGGCGATGACCGCGAGCCCGACCGGGCCGCAGCCGATGACGAGCGGCGCGTCGTCGGGCGCCAGCCGCGCCTTGGCCACGGCGTGGACGCCGACCGCCATGGGCTCGGTCAGCGCGGCGTGCTCCGTCGCGAGCCCGTTGGGTACCGGCAGCAGCAGCGCCTCGCTCAGCCGCAGATACTGACCGTAGCCCCCCGGATTGTCGTTGGAGTAGCCGATCGACTCCGGCCCGCTCTGGCGCGCGAGGGTCGGCCGCGAGCAGACGCGCGTGCCGACCGGCAGCGCGCGCGTGGTCCCCGGCCCGTGCTCGACGATCTCCGCGCAGAACTCGTGTCCCATCACGACGTCGCGCGCGAGATCCATCACCCGCGGGTTGCCGGCGCGGCGCCCGGCTTCCACCATGCGCTCCGCGTGCTTCAGGGCGTGCAGGTCGGAGCCGCAGATGCCGCACGCCAGCGTCCTCGCAAGCACCTCGCCGGGCCCGGGCTGCGGCACCGGCACGTCGGCCACCATCAGCTTCCGGTCGCGCATCACTACCGCTCGCATGAGGTCCATGGGCCCCGAGGCTGCGGCACGCAGGGCCGCCAGTCAAGCCGCTCGAACGGGCAAGACGTGCTATAGAGAAAGACCAAGAAGGAGGCTACCCCATGCCCATCGCGAGCCCGGAGACCTACGCGGAAATGCTCAACCGGGCGAAGGCCGGCGCCTTCGCCTACCCGGCCATCAACGTCAGCTCCTCGCAGACCTTGAACGCCGCGCTCAAGGGCTTCGCGGACGCGGGCAGCGACGGGATCATCCAGGTCTCGACGGGCGGCGCCTCCTACCTGTCGGGCGCGAAGGTCGCGGACATGGTGGTCGGCGCCTCCGCGCTGGCCGAGTACGCCCACGTGGTCGCCGCGCGCTACCCGATCAACATCGCGCTGCACACCGACCACTGCCCCAAGAACAACCTGGACAAGTACGTGCGGCCGCTCGTCAAGATCAGCCAGGAGCGCGTCGGCCGCGGCCAGGGCCCGCTGTTCCAGTCCCACATGTGGGACGGCTCGGCGGTCGGCCTTCAGGAAAATCTCCAGATCGCCCGCGAGCTGCTGAGCGAGTGCAAGAAGGCCAAGATCGTGCTCGAGATCGAGATCGGCGTCGTCGGCGGCGAGGAGGACGGGGTCGTCGGTGAGATCAACGAGAAGCTCTACTCGACGCCGGAGGACGCGCTGGCCACCGCCGAGGCGCTCGGCACCGGCGAGAACGGCCGCTATCTCCTGGCCGCCACCTTCGGCAACGTGCACGGCGTCTACCAGGCCGGCCACGTGAAGCTGCGGCCCGTCGTCCTGAAGACGATCCAGGACACCGTGGGCAAGAAGGTCGGCAAGGCCAAGCCGTTCGATCTCGTGTTCCACGGCGGCAGCGGCTCGCTGCTGGAAGAGATCCGCGAGACGCTCGACTACGGCGTGGTGAAGATGAACATCGACACCGACACGCAGTACGACTTCACGCGGCCGATCGCCGACCACATGATGAAGAACTACGCGGGCGTCCTGAAGGTGGACGGCGGCGTGGGCGAGAAGAAGGCCTACGACCCGCGCAACTGGGGGAAGGTGGCCGAGGCGGGCATGGCAGCCCGCGTGGTGCGGGCCTGCGAGGAGCTGCGCTCGGCCGGCACCAGCCTGGGCGCCGTCAAAGCCTAGGCGAAAATCTCAGCCAGGCTCAACGAGACGTCGGGGAACGCCAGCAGGCTCACGGATTCGGCGGCGGCGGTGATATGAGTGACGTCCCGGTAGCCGCCATACTTGGGTAGGGGAACCCTCGCAGGGTTCCCCTCTTCCCCTCCGGGCCCGCGGTGAAGCTCGATGCTCTCCGTCCCGCAATCCACGATCCAATACTCCGGCACACCGGCCTCCGCATACAGCGGGCGCTTCGTCACCCGGTCGTAGCGCAGCGACGTCTCCGCGACCTCGATCAGCAACAGGACGTCGGCCATGGCGGGCTCAGCATGCTTGTAGGAGCGCTGCCGGAGCACGGTGAGGTCAGGCTGGGGCTCGGTGTCGTCCGAGAGCACGACGGGGTTCTGGACCGAGACGATGGCGCGGCCGGCCAGGCGCGTCACGAGGAGCTGGTTCAGATTATTCACGAACGCGACGTGGTGGCGGCCGATCGGCGACATCTTGACGATCTCGCCTTTGATCAGCTCGACCCGGTCGTCTTCGCTGAAGATTCCGACCTCGCCCATGCGGTGATACTCCGAACGCGTGAACAGGCGCCGTTCCGCTGCGACCTCGAGCGCCATGGCTGACCTCCCATCGGCGAGTGTATAACTCGCCCGAACCCGCGCCGAAAAGTCCCTGGAAGGATACACTGTGACGGCCATGGCCAAGATCGACGTCGACCTCTACAGCGACACCGTCACCAGGCCCACCGCCGAGATGCGCCGCTTCATGTTCGAGGCGGAGGTGGGCGACGAGCAGAAGCACGAGGATCCCACCGTCAACCTGCTGCAGGAGATGGTGGCCGAGCTGCTGGGCAAGGACGCCGCCGTGTTCCTGCCCTCCGGGACGATGTGCAACGAGATCGCGCTGCGCGTGCACTGCCGGCCGGGCGACGAGATGCTGGCCCATCGCACCGCGCATCCGATCCACTTCGAGACGGGCGGACCGGGCGCACTGGCCGGCGTCAATGTGCGGCCGCTCGACGGCGCGCGCGGCCAGTACGACGCCGCCGCGCTCGAGGAGGGTATCCGGCCGGACTTCCGCCACTACCCGCGCAGCCGGCTGGTGTGGGTGGAGCAGACGAGCAACCTCGGCGGCGGCTCCATCTGGCCGCTCGAGCGCGTGCGCGCCGTCACTGACGTCGCGCGCCGCCACCGGCTGGCCACGCACCTCGACGGCGCGCGCCTGATGAACGCGGTGGTGGCCAGCGGCATCGCCGCGCGCGAGTGGGCGGCGCCGTTCGACTCCGCGTGGATCGACTTCACGAAGGGCCTCGGCGCGCCGGTGGGCGCCGCGCTCGCCGGCTCGCGCGAGTTCATCGCGGAGGCGTGGCGGTGCAAGCAGCAGATGGGCGGCGCCATGCGGCAGGCCGGCATCATCGCGGCCGGCGGCGTGTACGCGCTGCGCCACCACGTCAAGCGGCTGGCCGAGGACCACGCCAACGCCCGCCGGCTGGCCGAGGGCCTGGCCGCCCTGCCGGGCGTCACGCTCGATCCGAAGACAGTCGAGACGAACATCGTGTTCTTCGATCTCGCGGGACCGGTCGACGCCGAGACGCTCACGGCGCGGCTGCTGGAGCGCGGCGTGCGCATGGGCGCCATGGGACCGCGCACGATCCGCGCGGTCACCCACCTCGACGTCAGCGCCGACGGCATCGAGCGCACACTCGAGGCAGCGCGCGCCATCCTGAAATGACGGACGGCGCCGCGCCCAACGGCGACGGCATCGCCGGGCGCCTGCTGCTGGTGGTGGACGCCGCCGCCTCGCCTGAGGTCCAGCAGGCGTGCGCGGAGGTCGCCGCGCGGCTGGCCGAGAAGGCGGGGATGCCGGTCAGCGTGGCCGCGGTGCCCGTCACGCGCCTCGATGCGCTCAACGATGCGCTACGGCGCGACGATACGGCCCGCCGCCGTGAGTACACACCCGCGCCGCGGCCCGACTCCGGCGCGCCGATGTCCTCGGCGCCGTTCGTCTGGACTGCCGAGGGCCGTCCCGACTGGGGCAGCATGTGGACTTCGTTCTGCGAGCTGGCGCTCTATGGCGGACCGCCGCAGCGCGGACGGGAGAGCGCGCTACGCGCGCCGCAGGGTGTCGCGGGAAGCGACGTCGAGATGCTGGCCGAGATGCGGCGCGGGATCTGGGAGACCACCGGACTCTACGCGGAGCCGGCCGCGCCGGGCTGGCTCGCCGTCACGTGCGAGTCGCCGACGATGGCGGCCTGGCTGTGCGCGGCGATCATCCTCGAGAACGTCGACGCGCGCGTGGACGACGACCGCCTGCTGCTGCCGGCCGGCCCCGGCTACACGCTCAAGGACGAGGTGAAGAGCATCGTCACGGTGGTGGCCAAGACGCACCACTACTGGCAGGCGCACGTCACCGGCGGCGAGCCAGCCTGATCGCGTGCGCTATCCGTTCCGCTGCACGCAGTGCGGGGCCGAGTTCGTCGTCTCGCGGCCGGTCAGCGAGGCGGCGACGGCGGCCTTCTGTCCCACCGACGGCGCACCGGCCGAGCGCATCTTCACCGTGCCCGAGATGAACATGCACCGGCCGCCGCCCACGACGCCGAGCCCGCCGTCCAGCGGCTACTCGCACCACGGGCACTCGCATGGCCCAGGCACGTCACACCACTCCCACTAGCTTCGGCCGCATCGTCGCGCCCGACGCGGCGTGGCTGGCCACGCGACCGCCGGAGCCGATCCTCGAGCCGGCGCTGCCCTGCATCGACACGCATCATCATCTCTGGGACCGGCCGGACCATCGCTACCTGCTCGACGAGTTGCTCGCCGATCTCGCCACCGGGCACGACATCGTCGCCACCGTGTTCCTCGAATGCCACGCGATGTACCGCGCGGGCGGGCCGGCCGAGATGCGGCCGGTCGGCGAGACGGAGTTCGTGGCCGGCATCGCCGCGATGAGCGACAGCGGCCGTTACGGCGCGACGCGCGTGGCGGCGGGGATCGTGGGCTCCGCGGACCTCGCGCTCGGTGATCGCGTGGAACCGGTGCTGGATGCGCACCTGCGGGCCGGCGGCGGACGCTTCCGCGGGGTCCGCTACTCCGCGGCCTGGGATGCCAGCCCGATCATCGGCAACATCGGAGCCGCGACGGGCCCGCATCTGTACCAGCAGCCGGATGTGCGGGCCGGGGTGAGGCGGCTCGCCGCGGCGGGCCTCTCGCTGGATGCGTGGGTCTTCCATCCGCAGCTCGCGGATGTCGTCGAGCTGGCGCGGGCGTGCCCGGAGGCGACCATCATCGTGGGCCACTGCGGCGGGCCGCTCGGATACGGCCCGTACGCCGGCCGGCACGACGAGGTGTTCGCGGCGTGGAAGGCGGCGATCACCGAGCTCGCCACCTGCCCCAACGTGACCATGAAGGTCGGCGGCATGATGATGCGCCTGGCCGCGTTCGACTATGGCGCCGCGGCGGGCCCGCCGTCCTCGGCCGAGCTGGCGGCGCTGTGGCGCCCGTACATCGAGACGTGCATCGAGCGGTTCGGCGCGCAGCGCTGCATGTTCGAGAGCAACTTTCCGGTCGACAAGATGGGCATCGGGTACGCGGCGCTCTGGAACGCCTTCAAGCGGATCACGGCCGGCGCCTCGGCCGACGAGAAGGCGGCGCTCTTCAGCGAGACCGCGCGGCGGACGTACCGGCTGGCCTGAGCTATGGAAGGAGATCGGACACCGCGAGGCCAATGTCCGGAAACGCCAGCGGCACCACGACGGCGCCGGGGCCGAGCACGACGACGGACCGGTAGCGCCAGCCGAACGCCGCCGAGGCATCGGCAGCGGGGTCGCGATGGACCTCGAGAACGCGATCGACGAGATTGACGATCCAGTAGTCTTCCAGCCCCGCCCGCGCGAAGAGGCTGCCCTTCTGCTGGCGATCGAAGGAGAGGCTCGAGTCCGAGACCTCGATGGCGAGGGGCGGGCGAGCCGGGTGCGCATATCGATAATCGCCCGGACGACCCGGGACCACGACGACATCGGGCTCCGGAGAGGACTCGTCGTCGAGGGACAACGGCGCCTGGGTCCTCACGATCCAGCCCGGGGGCAGGACGGCCCGGATCGCATATTCGACCGCATTGACGGCCGAGGAATGGTATTCGCCCTTCGGCTCGGCGACGATGAGGTGGCCGCCGATGAGCTCGAGCGGCTCATTATCGAAGACGCCGAGATCGACCAGCCGACCGTATTCGGCCCGTTTCCAGCGCCGGATCGTCAGCGGTGCCTGCGCCATGGCGTCACTCTAGCCTCGTGTCGGGGGGCGATCAATGTCCGGCGAGCGATACGGAGTATCCTAGGCGCCACGGCCGGAGCCAATGACGCCGCCAGCCCCGGAAGCGCCCGTCTCGTCGACCCAGAAGTGGGCCATCACCCTCACCGTGATGGTGGTGGCCTTCATGCAGATCCTCGACACCAGCGTCACCAATGTCGTGCTGCCGCACCTGCAGGGCTCGCTCTCGGCCGGCCTCGACGAGGTGTCGTGGGTGATCACGTCGTACCTGGCCGCCAATGCCGTCGTCATTCCCGCCACCGGCTGGCTGGTCAGCATCTTCGGGCGCAAGAAGTTCTTCCTGATCTGCACCACGCTGTTCGTGGTCAGCTCGTTCCTCTCCGGTGCTGCGCCCGATCTCACCACGCTGATCATCGCGCGCATCTTCCAGGGACTCGGTGGCGGGCCGATCATCCCGCTGTCGCAGGCGATACTCTGGGAGATCTTCCCGTTCCACCAGCGCGGCCTCGCCATGGCCGTGTGGGGGCTCGGCTTCATCCTCGGGCCGATCCTGGGCCCCACCGTGGGCGGCTATCTCGCCGACGAGTGGTCGTGGCGCTGGATCTTCTACATCAACCTGCCCGTCGGCATCGTGGGATTCCTGCTGGCCAGTGCCTTCCTCTTCGACCCGCCGTACCTGCGAAAAGCCGGGCGGATCGACTGGTGGGGGCTCGGCCTGATGATCGCGGGCTTCGGCTGCCTGCAGCTCGTGTTGGACCGCGGCGAGCGCGAGGATTGGTTCGAATCCACGATCATCGTGGCGCTCACGGTGGTTGCGGTGGCGGCGCTCATCGGCTTCCTCATTCGCGAGCTCACGACGTCCGATCCCGTCCTCGACCTCAGCGTGTTCGCGGACCGCAACTTCGCCACCGGGGCCACCCTCATCGCGGTCGTCGGCTTCATCATGTTCGCGGGCATGCTGCTGGTCGCGGTGTTCACCCAGAAGCTCCTGGGCTACGACGCGTGGACGTCCGGTCTCGTGCTGGCGCCGGGCGGGCTCGGCAACATCTTCTCGCTGTTCGCCTCCGGCCTCGTGACCCGCATCGACCAGCGCTGGATGCTGGCGTTCGGGTGTCTGCTGAACGCCGCCAGTCTCTACATGATGACCTCGCTCACGCTCGGTATGGACTACTGGGCGCTGGCCGTGCCACGCTTCATCCAGGGCTTCGCGGCCGGATTCATCTTCGTGCCGCTCTCCACGCTGGCCCTGGCCACGATCCGCCGCGACAAGCTCGTCAACGCCACGGCCGCCTACGGCATGCTGCGCAACGTGGGCGGCAGCGTCGGCATCGCCGTCGTCACCACGCTGCTCGCCCAGCGCAGCCAGTACCACCAGGCCACGCTGACGAGCCACATCACGCCGTGGGATCCGGAGACGCGCGCCCAGCTGGTCAAGTGGGCCGCCCACTTCGCCGCCCAGGGCAACGATGCCTTCACCGCCCAGCAGCGTGCCGTCGTGATGCTCTATCGCGACACGGTCGCCCAGGCGCAGCTGCTGGCCTACGCCGACGACTTCTGGCTGCTGGCCATGATGTTCGCCGCGGTGCCGCTCTTCCTGCCGCTGATGCGACGCATCCGGCTGCAACCCCCACCGAAGGACGTCCCCGCCGGCGAGCGAGTGCCCGGCGCCCCCGTCGAGGAAGGAGCCCTCTGATGGATCTCGAGCTGAAGGACACGGTGGCGATCGTGGGCGGCGCCAGCAAGGGCCTCGGCCGCGCGTGCGCCCAGGTGCTGGCCCAGGAGGGCGCCCGCGTGGCGCTGTGCAGCCGCTCGGCCAAGGACGTGGAGAAGGCCGCACAGGAGATCCACGACAGCACCGGCCGCGACACGCTGGCGTTCACCGGCGACCTCGATCGCCTGGAGACGATCCACGACTTCGTGGCGGCCACGGTCGCGCGCTTCGGCCGCCTGGACGTGCTCGTCAACAACTCCGGCGGGCCGCCCCTGGCCCGCGCCCACAACGCGACCGAGGAGCAGTGGGCCACGGCCGTGCAGCGCTCGCTGCTGTTCTTCGCGCGCATGGCGCGCGAGGCCCTGCCCCACCTTCGGAAGAGCGGCCGCGGCCGCATCATCAACATCCTGGCCAGCACGGTCTACCAGCCGATCCCGAACCTCGCGCTCTCCGGCGCCACCCGCATGGGCGTGGTGGCGTGGGCCAAGAGCCTGGCCGACGAGGTCGGCCGCGACGGCATCCTGGTCAACAACGTGTGCCCGGGCTCGATCATGACCGAGCGCATGCTCTCCAACGTGACGTCGCGCGCGAAGGAGCTGGGCATCTCCGTCGAGGAGGCCGTGGCCCAGCGGGCGGCGGAGACGGCGGTGGGTCGCGTGGGCGACCCGAACGAGATGGCGTACCTCGTGGCGTTCCTGGCGTCCAGCCGGTCGAGCTACATCACCGGCACGACGATGCTGGTCGACGGCGGTCTCGTGAGGTCTGTCCTCTAGGTTGATCTGAAGCGCGGCATCACGTGCTCGCCGAAGCGGCGCATCGAGGCGAGCGTGGTGGCGTGGGGCATCTCGCCGCTGGTCATCTGGCAGAGCACGTGGTGCACGCCGGCCTCCCGAAGCTCGGCCACCTGCTCGGCCACGCGCGCGGGCGTGCCGTAGAGCGACGACTGCTCGAGTGCGTAGCGCACGCCGTCCTCGTCCGAGATGCGCGGATCGTTCCACGGATTGACGCGCGAGGCGTCCACGTGGAAGTCGGGCGGGTTGTGGGTGGCGCGCGCATGGACCGAGTGATGGCGCCCCTGGTGGAGCGCGGCGGCCAGCTCGTCCTCGGCCTGCGCCTGGCTGTCGGCGACGTGGACGAAGCGCCAGAGGGCGGCCTGCGCGCGGCGGCGCGCGCGCGTGGCGAGATCGAGACTGCTCTCCGCCAGGCCCGCCTCGTAGAGCGCCAGCCGCTCCGGCATCCGCGCCAGCGGGATCCGCGCGAACAGGATGGGACTTCCCAGGCGCCCGCACTCCCGCACCGAGCCGGCGGACGACGCCGCGCGCCAGATGGGTGGGTGCGGCCGTTGGCGCGGGCGCGGGCGGAGCTCCGGCAGGCTCAGCTCGTAGTACTTCCCGTGGTGGACCAGCGGCGCCTCGGTCCATGCGCGCACCATCACATCGAGCGTCTCGGCCATGCGCTCGCGGCTGTCGTCGCTGCGCAGCCCGTACCCCACGAACTCGTACTCGTTGAAGTTGGTCCCGTGGCCGACGCCGATGTCGAGGCGCCCGTCGCACAGGTTGTCGAGCAGCGCGAGCTGCGTGGCCAGGCGGATCGGGTGGCGCAGCGCCAGCTGGATCACCGCGAAGCCGATGCGGATGCGGGAGGTGCGCGCGGCCACCACGCTGGCGAACGGGATCGGATCGCAGTAGACGCTCTCGCCGGTGAAATTGTGCTCGGTGAGCCAGATCCCGTCGAAGCCGGCGGTCTCCGCGAAGCAGGCCTGCTCGAGCTGCTCGTGGATCATCGCGTGATCCGCGTCCGCCGAGGCGGCGTGGCCGAGCGTGAGCCAGCCGAATTGCATCGCCGCTAGACCCCGGCGAACACGTCCGCCCACTCCTCGAGCATCTCGGGATGGCCGTGGCGGATGCTGACCGCGAAGTGCGTGTAGCCTGCCTTGCCGAGCGCCCGCAGGCGCTCCTGCAGCTCGGCCTTCGTCGCGGTCATGGTCAGCGTGCGGATGAGATCGGCGGTGCACACCTCGTGCTCTTCCGGCCGCAGGACCATGAGATGGCCGCGGTGGTTGGACAGGTAGCGCGCGTCGGCCGGCTCGTACTTCTCGTAGATCTGCCGGTAGCGCTCCAGCAGCGGCGTGAGCGCGGGCGGCACGCCGCGCCCCATGTTGCCGAACTCGGCGGCCTCGACCATGTTGTGCAGCGCCACCATCGCGTGCGGTCCCGTCTGCGCCCGGGCGCGCGGGCTGTCGGCGGCCTCGCCGTCCTTCAGCACGCAGCCGCCCGTGAACGCCGTCGCCACCCGCGTGGCCGGATCGACGCCGGCCGCGCGCCAGGCGGCCTGCATGGCGGCGACGCCATTCCGCGCGTGATCGATGTTGCCCGTCGCGGTGAGCCAGTGGGCGCCGAGCTCGGCGGTCAGCGCGCGGCCGCGCGGGCCCAGCGCGGAAATGTGCAAGGGGATCGGGTCACGGAGATTGACGACGTCCAGCTCGGGGCTGAGGAAGCGGATCTTCCGGCGCTTGCCCTCGAACGTCCATTCGAGCGTCTCGCCCGCCAGCAGCCGCTGCACGATGCGGATGTACTCGCGCATGTCGTCGAGCTTCACGGGCCCGAGGCCCATCGTGCGCCGCGCGGTGAAGCCGGTGGAGATGCCGAAGTCGATGCGGCCGGGCGCGAGCGCATTCAGCGCGGCGAGCGCGCTGGCGGCGACGGGGGCGATGCGGTTGGAGGGGATCAGCACGCCGGTGGCCAGGCGGATGCGCGAGGTCTGCACGGCGGCGGCGCCCATGGCCACGAACATGTCGGCGTTGAGCAGCTGCGTGTCGTAGAACCACGCCCGCGTGTACCCCAGCTCCTCCGCCCGCTTGACGACCTTCCACGAGTCCGCGGAGGTCGCCAGATTTATCCCAAAATCCATGGGACGAGCGGTGCGCCGCTAGGCGGGGACGGCGCGGGCCGCCGCACCGCGCTCCGCCAGCTCCACAGTGTTGCCGTCGCCGATGAGCGTGGTGCGGCGCATGTCGCGCGGCTCGTCGGCGGGGAACGGCCGCGCGCGGTGCATGGTCTGGCGGTTGTCCCACATGACCAGGTCGCCCACGCGCCATTTGTGCGCGTACACGAACTGGCGCTGGGTGGCGTGCTCGACCAGGTCGCGCAGGAACGAGCGCGCCTCCGGCACCGGCCAGCCGACGATCCCGCCCGCGTGCGACGAGAGGTAGAGCGACTTGCGCTTGGTGACCGGGTGCATGCGCACGAGCGTCTGGCGCACCGGCGCGAAGCGCGCGCGCTCCTCGTCGGTGAAGTCGGTGAACCCGAGCTGCTGGCGCGAGAAGATCTGCGAGTGCTCGCAGATCAGCCCTTCGACCTCGGCTTTGATGTCGGCGTCGAGCGCATCGTAGGCCGCGACCATGTAGGCGAACTCGGTGTTGCCGCCCTTGGACGGCACGCTGCGCGCGTGAAGGATCGAGTACTTCGCCGGGACCACCTTGAACGAGCTGTCGGAGTGCCACAGGCGGTTGCCGAGGCCGAACAGCCGCCGCCGGTCGTCGCGCGCGAACACGTTCTGGTGCTTGTCCAGGTTGGACACGTCGGCGAACGTCGTGGGCAGGCGCAGCTCGTCGGGCGCGCGCAGGCTGGTGCCGATGGCGTGCTCGATATCGCCCAGGCTCTGCGTGAAGGCGAGCTGCTGCGCGTCGTCGAGCTTCTGATCGTGGAAGACCAGGACGGCGTACCGGTCCATGCCGGCGTGGACCGCGGCCACCTCCTCGCGCGAGAGCGGACGAGTGAGGTCGAGACCGTCGACTTCAGCGGCGAAGCAGGGGCCGACCTGGCGGAGCGTGACAGCCATCGCGATGCCTCCTGGCGGTTTGGCGCATTCTAGCCCCGCGGGGGCCCGGCGCGCTTGACCCTTCCGCGCCCCCCTAGTACCCTCCGCCGCGATGCCGGCGCGGCGATTTCCCGACGGGTTCGTCTGGGGCACGGCGACCTCCGCCCACCAGGTGGAGGGCGGCAACTGGAACAACGACTGGTGGGCGTGGGAGCACATGTCGGACTCGCCGTGCCAGGAGCCGAGCGGCGACGCCTGCGACCACTGGCACCGCTACCCCGAGGACATCCGTCTGTGCGCCGAGCTCGGCTTCGGGGCGTTCCGCTTCTCGCTCGAGTGGAGCCGGATCGAACCCGAAGAGGGGGAGTTCTCGACGGTCGCGCTCGAGCACTACCGCCGGATGTGCGGCCTCTGCCGTGAGCACGGCCTGGAGCCGATCGTCACCTTCCACCACTTCACGACGCCCCGATGGGTCGTCGCGCGCGGAGGGTGGGTCGAGCCGTCCACGGCGGACCTCTTCGCCCGCTTCTCGGAGCGCGCCGCAGCGCACCTGGGCGATCTGATCGGACGCGCGTGCACGGTGTGCGAGCCGAACGTCGTGGCGAGCATGGGCTACCTCTACGGCATCTTCCCGCCGGGAAAGCGGGACGCCGATCTCCGCCAGCGCGCCAACGAGGTGCTCATCGCCGCCCACCGGAAGGCCGCGGCGGCCATTCACGCCGGTCCCGGCTCGGCGCCCGTCGGGATGACGCTGGCCATGTTCGACTGCCAGGCCGTCCCCGGCGGCGAGGCCGAGCGTGATCGCTATCGCCGGGACATGGAGGACGTCTTTCTCGAGGCCGCGCGGGGTGACGACTTCCTCGGCCTGCAGTGCTACTCGCGCATGCGCATCGGGCCCAACGGCGTCCTCGATCCCGAGCGCGACGTTCCGATCACGCAGATGGGCTACGAGTTCTGGCCGCAGGCGCTCGAGGCGACCCTCCGCTACGCCT
Source organism: Candidatus Methylomirabilota bacterium (assembly GCA_046734515.1). Lineage (GTDB taxonomy): Bacteria > Methylomirabilota > Methylomirabilia > Rokubacteriales > CSP1-6 > AR5. Next base: position 15,227 of record JBKPRI010000412.1, read on the forward strand.
GGCGCCTCACGGGCGGCGTCCCCCTGCTCGTGACCGAGAATGGCATCGCGACCGACGTGGACGACGAGCGCATCGAGTACGTCGAACAGGCGCTCTCCGGCGTGCTGGCCTGCCTGGCCGACGGCATCGACGTGCGCGGCTACGTGTACTGGAGCCTGCTCGACAACTTCGAGTGGATTCTCGGCTACCGTCCGACCTTCGGCCTGGTCGCCGTCGACCGGGCGACGCAGGTGCGGACGGTCAAGCCCAGTGCGCGCTGGCTGGGCGAAATCGCCCGGGCCAACGCGATGCGCGGGCGCTGAGCCGCCGCAGAAGGACGCACCATGGCGACACCTGGTGGCACCCACGACTTTCTCGACACGACGGCCGCCGCTTTCCTGACGCAGCGCCTGCAGCGCCGGCGGATGCGCGCGGCGGCCGTCCACCAGCACGAGAGCGCCGCCGCGTCGACGGCCGCGGACGCGGGGACGCCGGTGCCACCGATGTCGATCGTCATCATGGTCGTGGGCTCGCGCGGGGACGTGCAACCGTTCATTCCCATCGGCCGGCGGCTCGCCGAGCGGCACCGCGTGCGCATCGCGACGCACCGCGTGTTCCGCTCTCTGATCGAGGACGCCGGCCTGGAGTTTTACCCGCTCGCCGGCGATCCGCGTCAGCTGATGGATCACATGGTGAAGACGGGGGGCCACATCATCCCCCGGCGCATCGATCAGATCGTCAGCGATGTGCCACGCCAGCGCACGATGATCGCGGAGATCCTCGCGTCGACCTTGGCCGCGTGCACGGAACCCGACCCCGACCGGCCGGGCGCCCCGGCGTTCCAGGCCGACCTCATCGTCGCCAACCCGCCCAGCTTCGGTCACATCCACTGTGCCGAGGCCCTGTACATCCCGCTGCACATGGTCTTCACCATGCCGTGGAGTCCCACGACCGCGTACCCGCACCCCTTCGCCGGGCTCGACGCCGGCCAGAACCAGCCGCTGCACAATTACCTCTCGTACGGCGTCGTCGACCTGGCGATCTGGAGCGGCATCCTCGACCTGGTGAATGCCTTCCGCCGTGACAGTCTGAAGCTCCCGCCCATCTCGCTTGTCGAGGGCGCCGGGCTGCTCGAGGACCACGCGGTGCCGTTCTCCTACCTGTGGCCGGAGGCGCTGATGCCCCGGCCCGCGGACTGGGATCCGCACATCGAGCTCGCGAACTTCACCTTCCACGATCAGGCGCCGTCCTACGAGCCCCCGGCCGCGCTCGCCGAGTTCCTGGCCGCCGGCGAGGCGCCGATCTACGTCGGCTTCGGCTCGGTCCTCGTCGACGACCCGGTGGCCGTGGCCGGCACGATCTTCTCGGCGCTGGACAAGGCGGGCGCGCGCGGTGTCGTGTCCGAGGGGTGGGCGCACCTGGGCGGGGGCACACCGCCTCCCAACGTCCACATCATCGGCGACACTCCGCACGACTGGCTGTTTCCGCGCTGCCGCGCCGTGTGCCATCACGGGGGAGCCGGAACCACCTCGGCCGGCCTGCGCGCCGGCCTGCCCACCGTGGTGGTGCCCTCGTTCGGCGATCAGTTCTTCTGGGGACGTATGGTTGCGGACACCGGCGCGGGACCGGAGCCGATTCCCATCGCCCAGCTCACGACGTCCGCGCTCACGGCGGCGTTCGACGCCTGCCGCCGGCCGCAGGTCCGCGAGCGCGCGCTGGCTCTCGGCGCGCGGCTGCGCGAGATCGATGGGCCGGAGCGCGTCGTGCAATCGATCTACCGCTGGCTGCCGCTGGCGGCCATGCGCTGCGCGACGCACCCGGACCGCCTCGCCACCACGGAATGTCTCGCCTGTGGCGACGCTCGGCTGTGCCCGGACTGCGTACCGGAGCACGCATCACATCTCATGCGCCCATGCCGTTACGTCGACTGGAACGCGCGTCTGGATCTGGGGATCGTCGAGGAGTTCAGCGAGCTCGTGGGCGACGCCGCGAAGGCGCTGTGGGCCGGCTTCGACGAGCTGGTGTCGAAGGTGGTCTCGCGCCCGGCGCGCCCGGGCTGAAAGGCACGATGGGACACGCACTGGCCGGAATCCGGGTGGTCGATCTCACCAACAACCAGGCGGGCCCGTCGTGCGGCCAGATGCTGGCCTGGCTGGGCGCCGACGTCATCAAGGTCGAGGAGCCCGGCCAGGGTGACCCGGCCCGGCACACGCACAAGGACCGGGCGGACGCCGACAGCCTGTTCTTCGTCTCGTTCAACGCCAACAAGCGCAGCCTGCCGCTCAACCTCAAGCACCCGTCGGGCAAGGATGTGTTCCGCCGGCTGCTGAAGACGGCCGACGTGCTGCTGGAGAACTTCGGTCCCGGCGTGATGGACCGGCTCGGCTTCGGCTATCCGGCGCTGCGCGAGCTCAACCGCCGCCTGGTGTTCGCCAGCATCAAGGGCTTCGGCTCGTACGGCCCCTACAAGGACTACAAGAGCTACGAGCCCATCGCCCAGGCCATGGGCGGCGCGATGAGCGTCACCGGCGAGCCCGACGGGCCGCCGACCTATCTGTGGCCGTCCATCGGCGACTCCGGCACCGGCATGCACTGCGTGATCGGCATCCTCGCCGCCCTGATGCAGCGCCACGCCACCGGCGAGGGCCAGCAGGTCGAGGTCTCGATGCAGGACGCCGTGGTCAACCTCATCCGGGTGAGCCTGCGCGACCACCAGCGAACCGGCGCGCCGATGCCCCGCACCGGCAACCAGCTCGGCGCCGGCGTGCCTGGCACGACCTATCGCTGCCACCCGGGCGGACCCAACGACTACGTGTTCATCTTCGTGCAGCAGCAGATGTGGGCGCCGCTCGCGCGCGCCCTCGGCCGCGAGGACCTCGTCACCGACCCGCGCTACGCCACCGCCGCCGCGCGCTGGGAGAACCGCGTGGAGGTGAACGCGACGATGGAGGCGTGGACGTCCAAGCGGACCAAGCACGAAGTGATGCAGATCCTGGCTGCCGCCGGCGTGCCGTGCGGCGCGTGCCTGGACACCGGCGAGGTGCTCGCCGACCCGCACCTCAAGGCCCGCGACATGATCGTGGAGGTGGACCACCCCGGACGCGGACGCCACATCACCGTCGGCAACCCGATCAAGCTCTCGGCATCGCCGACGACGATCAGACCCTCGCCCCTGCTAGGCCAGCATCGCGAGGAGGTCCTGAAGGAGCTGGGCTACACGGACGAAGAGATCAAGGAGCTACAGAAGGACGGCGCGAGCTGAAGAAACGGGGCGCCCCGGCTCTCGGGGCGCCCCGAGTGGATCCTAATGCCCGCCGAACTTCCGCCGCATGGCCTGCAGCGTCTTGCAGGCGAAGGCGTCCTCGCCGCGCGACGTGAAACGCTGGTAGAGCGAGGCGGTCAGCACGGTGGCCGGCACACCCTCGTCGATGGCGGCCAGCACGGTCCAGCGGCCCTCGCCGGAGTCCGGCACCTCGGCCTTCACGTTCGACAGCTCGGGATCCTCGGCGAGCGCCGAGGCCGTGAGGTCGAGCAGCCATGAGGCCACCACGCTGCCGCGGCGCCAGAGCTCGGTGATGTCGGCCAGGTTGAAGTCGTACTGGAAGTGCTCGGGGTTGCGGAGCGGCGTGACCTCGGCGCTCGCGTCCGTGCGGCCCTTCTTGCCGACGTTGGCGTTCTTGATGACGTTGAGGCCCTCGGCGTAGGCGGCCATCATCCCGTACTCGATGCCGTTGTGGACCATCTTCACGAAGTGGCCCGCGCCGGCAGGACCGCAGTGCAGGTAGCCGTCCTCGGCCGTGCTGGGCTTCAGCTTCTCGCGGCCCGGCGTGCGGCCGGCGTCGCCCTTGCCCGGCGCCAGCGCCTTGAAGATCGGATCGAGCCGCTTCACCGCCGCGTCGGGACCGCCGATCATCAGGCAGTAGCCGCGGTCGAGACCGAACACGCCGCCGCTGGTGCCGACGTCCACGTAGTGGATGCCCTTGGCGGCCAGCTCCTTGCCGCGGCGGATGTCGTCGATGTAGTACGAGTTGCCGCCGTCGATGAGGATGTCGTCCTTGCTCAGCAGCGGCACCAGGTCGGCGATGACCCGGTCCACCACGCCCGCCGGCGTCATGAGCCAGACGGCCCGCGGCGTGCTGAGCTGGCCGATGAATTCCTTCAGCCCCGAGGCGCCCCCGGCCGTGCCACCGGCTTCCTTCTGAACCCGCTGCTGGGTCTGCTGGATGACCTCGGCGCTGCGGTCACTGACCACGAGCTGATGGCCGGCTTTCGACAGCCGAACCACCATGTTCTGTCCCATGCGCCCCAAGCCGATCATTCCGAGTTGCACGGTTGGTCCCCTTTCTCGCGACGGGTCTACCCCGACAGTGAGTCTTCCGGTGATACACCCCCACCGCCCTGCGCCGCAAGCCGGAAATTCGCGCTGCTGGCATCACGGTTGCTGCCCACAGCGAGGTAATGGCGCGGGTGTGAGAAGGAGGATCCGGCGATGCCCGAGAAGAAGACGATGGAGCGTGCGCGCAAGGCCAAGCGCCAGGGGAAAGCCCCCTCGACGCAGGCCGGCGAGTTCGTCCGCGAGGAGATCGAGCACGTGCGGGAGGGCAAGCATGGCGCCCGCTCGACCAAGCAGGCGATCGCCATCGGGTTGTCGAAGGCGCGCCGCGCCGGCGTGAAGCTCAAGCCACCGGCGCGAGGACGGACCTCACGCCGGACGCGGCGCAGCGCCCAGCGGGCCTACGCGGCGGGACAGTCGCACCGTCAGCGCAAGCCGTCGCGACGCCGGTCGCGGGCGATCGTCCGCGCGCTCAAGCGCGAGCCGCGGACGACGGTGTCGCGCAAGGCGCTGGCCCGTCAGGCCCGGCGCAGCGCGCGCCGCCGGTCGCGGTCCTAGGCGTACACGTCCTCGTCGACCTGCTCGGGCCGGGGGTAGGGCGCCGCCAGCGCGAACGCCACCCCCTTGTCGATCTCGGACTTCACGTCGCGGTCGATGCGCTCGAAGGTGTCGGCCTCCACCACCTTCTGGGCGGTGAGCCGGGCGGCCAGGGTCTGGAGCGGATCGTGCTTGCTCATCCACTCCTTCTCCTCGTCGCGCGTGCGGTACTCGCGGTTGACGTCGCCCACGTGGTGACCGTAGTAGCGATACGTCTTGCACTCGAGGAAGGCCGGGCCCTCCCCGCGCCGGGCGCGCTCGACCAGCCGCTTCATCGTCGCGTTCACGGCCTGCACGTCCTGGCCGTCGACGCTCTCGGCGTGGATGCCGAAGGCCTTGCCGCGCGAGAGGATCTCGCCGGCGATCGTCTCGCCACAGGGCGTGTACTCGCCGTAGAGATTGTTCTCGCAGACGTAGATGACCGGCAGCGCCCACAGCGCCGCCATGTTCATGGACTCGTAGAGCAGCCCCTGCCCGAGCGCGCCGTCGCCGAAGAAGCACACGGCCACCTGGTCGGTGCCGCGCATCTTCGCGGAGAGCGCCGCGCCGGTAGCGATGCCCGCCGAGCCGCCCACGATGGCGTTGGCACCGAGGTTGCCGGTGTCCTGATCGGCGATGTGCATGGAGCCGCCCTTGCCGCGGCAGTACCCCGCCTCCTTGCCCAGCAGCTCGGCGAACATGCGGTCGACGCTCGCGCCCTTGGCCAGGCAGTGGCCGTGCCCGCGATGCGTGCTGGTGATGATGTCGTCGCGCCGCAGCGCCTCGCACACGCCGACGGCCACGCCTTCCTCGCCGACGTAGAGATGGGCCAGGCCGGGCATCTTCGCGCCCTTGTACAGCTCGTTCACCTGTTCCTCGAACGCGCGGATCTTGGCCATCTGCCGGTACATGTGCAGGGACTGCTCGACTTCCATCCGCGGCTCGAGCGCGTGCGTCGCCATGAGATCCTCCGTTGGGGAGGGGCACCCTCGAAGGGTTCCCCTCTTCCCCTCCATCGCGGCGCAATTATACCTAGCGGGACAGCTCGGTGGGGCGCCACTCGGTGGCGCCGAAGCGCGTGTGGCCGAGGAAGTTGTACGAGAGACTCACCGTCTCGACGGACTGGTGGCGGTCGCGGCGGTCGGGGAAGCGGGCGTCGCGCGTGCTCACGACGTAGGTCAGCCCCAGCGCGTGCGGCCCGAACAGCCGTAGCGTCAGGCCGACGTTGGCGCGGGTGACGTTCTCAGGCCCGAAGCTGTCGGAGGCGCCGCCGCCGCTCGACACGCCGGCCACGAAGTACTGGCGCAGGGTCCCCTCCAGCAGCGCGCGCTCGCCGAAGATCAGCCGCAGGCCGACGAGCGCCGACGGGATGACGCCGTAGTGGTAGTCGCGCTCTTCCGGGTCCGCCACCGTGCCGCTGGCGCCGAAGCCGACGCCGCCGAGCACGGTGCCTTGCAGCGCGATCGTGCGCGACAGCCACCACTGCCCGATGGTGCCGAACGACACCGACGTGGTGGCCAGGCGGAACACCTGCGGCGAGAGATACTCGTAGCTGCCGAAGAGCCCCCAGAGGCCGCGATAGTCCGGGCCCCACTCGTACGAGTCACCCGCCAGCAAGCCGCGCATGGTGAAGTTCTCGACCGCGTTGCCCACGCTGTCGGCGTTGGGAACCACGGTGAACTCGAAGAGGAAGTAGTCGAACGGGCGGCGGTAGCGGTAGCCCGGCTTGCCGGGCAGCCCGTAGGCGATCGCGTACTCGAGGCTCGCCTCCTGGCGCCGCGCGTTGTTGGGCAAGTCCTCGTTGGTGATGTTCGAGGTGATCGTGCCGCCCAGGCGTAGCCGGATGAAGATCTCGGGATCACGGCTGGGGAACACGGGCTTGAAGCGCTCGCCGAAGACGAGGCGGTTGAAGCCCGTGGGCGGCGAGATCACCGCCGCCCCGAGCTCGCGCCAGAACCCGGGACTCTCGCCGCCGCCCTCCAGCAGCAGGCTGGCCATGCGGAAGAGCGCCTCACCGACGAAGGAGCCGCCGATGGTGGTGGAGATGTAGTCGTTGATCGAGGGCGGCGTGGTCTCGCCATACGTCTCCCACAGGAAGCTTCCGGCCAGCGTGTAGAGCAGTGACTCCCAGTACTCGAGCCCCGCCGAGCGCGCGAAGCCGTAGTAGATGCCGCCCTGGTAGGGATGCCCGATCTGGTTGACGCTGAACGGATCCTTGTCGTACACGGGCGCCGTCTTGAGGTTGCGCTCGAACGACTCCCAGTCGCTGTCGTAGTCCGAGCCGCCGATCAGGACCCGGTTGATCGCGTTCAGCGAGAAGACGAAGCCGGTGATCTCCAGTGCGGGGATGTAGTAGCTGCGGTTCTCGCCGGTGTCCCAGTCGAGCCGGCGCGCGGCGGTGGGCTCCTCGGCGGCGGCGAGCGCGGTGTGGAAAAGAATTACCAGCACCGCGAGGAGGCGCACGCGCATGAGTCACCGTAGCATGCCGCCCCCGCCGGGACGTCGCGCCGTTTGACGCGGACGCGGCCGGCGGCTAGGATGCCCCCACTTCGCCGGTCGGAAGAAGAAGGAGGGCCTCATGAGACGTGCCGCCCTGGGAGTGCTGTTTCTGCTGGCCATCGTCGCGCTCACGCCCGCGGACATCCTCGCGCAGACGAAGGAGGACACGCTCGTCTACGCGCTGCAGAGCGACGTCCAGAACTGGGACCCGCCGAACTCGGTGCTCCGCGAGAGCATCATCCTCGGCTACAACGTGTTCGACCACCTGGCCGCCCGCGATCTCAAGTCGGGCAAGGTGGGGCCGAGCCTGGCGGTGTCGTGGAAGAACCTCGACGACACCACGTGGGAGGTCAAGCTCCGCAAGGGCGTGAAGTTCCACGACGGCACGCCGTTCGGCGCCAAGGACGTCAAGGCCACCTTCGACCGCGTGCTGGATCCGAACCTGAAGCTCACCGCGCGCGGCAACCACGCCAAGATCAAGAGCGTCGAGGTCGTCGACGACCTCACGGTGAAGTTCCACACGGACGGCCCCTACCCGCTCTTCGTCGAGCGCCTGACCGCCCAGGTGATGCAGTCGGAGAAGGCGATCAAGGAGAAGGGGCACGAGTGGATGCAGGACAACCCGGTCGGCACCGGGCCCTACAAGCTCGTGCGCTGGCAGAAGAAGCAGGAGCACCTCCTGGCGCGCAACGAGGACTACTGGGGGCCGAAGCCCCACTACAAGTTCGTGCGCATCCGCATCATCCCCGAGCAGGCCACGCAGATCGCCGAGCTGATCTCCGGCGGCGTGGACATCATCAAGGCGGTGCCGCCGGATCAGATGGACGTCATCAACAAGTCGGGGGCGGCGCGGACGACGACGTCGCCGATCCTCCGCACCGCCATGATCCAGCTCGATCAGGCCGGGCGCTCGGGCGCGAACCCCATGCAGGACAAGCGGGTGCGGCTGGCCGCCAACCTCGCCACCGACATGGAGGGCATCATCAAGCACGTGCTCAACGGCCTCGGTGACCGCACGGCCACCGCGGTGAATCCGATGGCCTTCGGGTTCGACTCCGGCATCAAGCCGTTCAAGCAGGATCTCGCCCAGGCCAAGAAGCTGCTGGCGGAGGCGGGCTTCGCGAACGGCCTCGACATCGGCATGCTGACCACCGGCCCGACGGTGGAGCCCGGACTGATCCAGACGACCGAGGCGATCATCGCGGACCTCGCCAAGGTCGGGATCCGCGTGAAGCAGCGGTTCATCGGCGAGGTCGGCCCCTTCACGAACCTCGTGCGCGACAACAAGTCGGACCCGATGTTCACGTGGTCGTGGGGCTACTACTCGATCTTCGATGCCGACGCGATCCTCTACGACGTGATGACGTGCAACCAGCCCTACAGCTACTACTGCAACAAGGTGCTGGACGACCTGGTGATCCAGGGGCGCTCCACGCTGGACCCGAAGAAGCGGGCGGAGATCTACGCCAAGGCCCAGAAGCTGATCCACGACGACGCCGCCTACCTCTACAAGTGGGGGCTGCGCGGCGTGTGGGGCGTCAGCAACCGTGTCGAATACGACGCGCCGAAGGACGAAGTCGACCGGATGTGGGCCGTGGCGCCCCGGAAGAAGTAGGGAGCCGGGAGGCCTCGGGCGCCCCTCGGTTCGAGGGGCGCCCGCCCCGGCGGTCCGCCCATGCGTCGCTATCTCGTCCGGCAGCTGATCCAGCTCGTGGTGGTCATCCTCGGCATCTCCATCCTCGCCTTCGGCATCCTCCACGTCCTGGGTGATCCCGTGCTGCTGCTGCTGCCGCAGAACGCGGGCAAGGACGAGTTCGAGCGCTATCGCCACCTGCTCGGGCTCGACCGGCCGATCTACGTGCAGTACTGGAAATTCGTCTCGCGCGCCGCCGTCGGCGACTTCGGCAAATCGTGGTACGCCGACACGCCGGCCTTCAAGCTCGTGCTCGAGCGCATGCCGCCCACCATCTACCTGACGTTCTCGGGGCTGGCCGTGGCGCTGCTCATCGCGCTGCCGCTCGGCACGCTGGCCGCGCTCAAGCGCCATTCGTGGGTGGACAGCCTGTGCACGATGCTGGCGGTGGCCGGCCAGGCCGCCCCGCTGTTCTGGCTCGGCATCATGATGATCATCATCTTCGCCGTGCGCCTCCGGGCGCTGCCCGCCTCCGGGTACGGCACCTGGCAGCACTTCCTGATGCCGGCCTTCTGCCTCGGCGCCGCGCTGGCCCCGATCACCATGCGCCTGGTGCGCTCCGGCGTGATCGAGATCATGAACATGGAATTCATCAAGACGGCGCGCGCGAAGGGGCTGGGCGAGCCGATGGTGGTGGTCAAGCACGCGCTGCGGAACGCCTGCATCCCCGTCATCACCGTGATCGGCCTGCAGTTCGGCCAGCTGCTGGGCGGGGCGGTCATCACCGAGACCGTCTTCGCGTGGCCCGGCGTGGCCACGCTGACGGTGGAATCGATCCGCAACCAGGACTTCCCCGTCGTGCAGTGCGCGGTGATCCTGCTCGCCCTGCTCATCGTCAGCGTGAACCTGGTCATCGACCTGATCGTGGGGCTGATCGACCCACGGATCCACGCAGCGTGAGCACGGTGAGCGCCGAACTGGGACAGGCGCGCGTCGACACGCCGGCCGTCGAGCACGCCACGCTGCGCCGCCTGCTCCGCCTGCGCTGGGGCGTGGTGGCGGCCGCGGTCCTCCTGCTGATCGTGGCCAGCGCGGTCTTCGCGCCGTGGATCGCGCCCCACGATCCGCTCGCCGTGAACATCCGCCACCGGCTGGCGCCGCCCGCCTGGATCGAGGGCGGCGCGGTCTCGAACGTGCTCGGCACCGATCAGGTCGGCCGCGACCTGCTCTCGCGGATGATCTACGGTGGTCGCGTGTCGCTGGTGGTGGGCACGCTGGCGGTGCTCATGGCGGCGACCATCGGGGTGCTGCTCGGGCTCACCGCCGGCTACTTCGGCCGCAACACCGACTGGGCGATCATGACCATCGTCAACGTGATGCTGACGTTTCCCTTCGTCCTGCTCGCGCTGGCCGTCATCGCGGTGCTGGGACCGAGCCTCAAGAACATGATCTTCGTGCTCGGGGTCGCGGGCTGGCCGATCTACGCGCGCGTCGTCCGCGCCGAGACGCTGGCCCTGCGCGAGCGGGAGTTCGTGCTGGCCGGGCGCGCGCTCGGCATGAGCCACCTGCGGCTGATGTTCCTGCAGATCGCGCCCAACCTCACCTCGGTGATCGTGGTGATCGCCACGCTGCAGGTCGCGCAGGTCATCATCGCCGAGTCGTTCCTGTCGTTCCTCGGCCTGGGCATCCAGCCGCCCACGCCGGCCTGGGGCAACATGCTCGGCGAGGGGCGGGTCTACATGCTGAACTCCTGGTGGATCGCCACCTTCCCCGGCCTGGCCATCTTCGTCACCACGCTCGTGATCAACCTGATGGGCAACGCGCTGCGCGACTGGCTCGACCCGCACCTGAAGCTCTGAGCCGCTAGCTCCGCGTCCCCGTGTCCCGCAGCGTCACCAGCGGGCAGTCGCTGAAGTCCCGCGCGTCCACCACGCGGTCGTCGCAGCGCGCCACGCGGAACGACTTCTCGCCCGCCGGCGTGAAGACCAGCGCGTCGGCGGCATAGTTCGTCACGGCGTTGCCGGAGGCGAAGTCCGCGGGGCTCGACCCGCGCACGACGAAGCCCTTGTCGAGCGGGACGATCTGCATCGACTGCACGACCTTCCGCGCGCGACCCCGCCGCGGGTACTCCGTGAGCGTCATGGTGCCGGTCTCGCCGGCCATCTTCAGCTGTCCGGAGTACCGCGAGCCATCCGGTCGGGTGAACGCCACGCTCCAGTCGCCGTCGAGGATGCCGCGATAGGGATTCGGCGGCGGAGCGGTGGCGCGCACCGGCGTCGACGGGGGCGACGCCGCCGGCGGCGTCTCGGCGCGCTTGCCCGACAGGGTGGCCAGTCCGAGGGCGGCCAGGAGCAGCACGACGCCGGCCGTGACGGCGGCCGTCTTGCCCGTGAG
>JBKPRI010000413.1:0-6637 GCA_046734515.1 Candidatus Methylomirabilota bacterium
CGCCTGGGTCGGGGGCCTGGTGGCCGGCAACGCGCTGCTCGGCGCGCCGCTCTCGCGCGAGGCGCTGCTGGCGCTGGCCGCGCGCGCCGAGGGCCATCCCGACAACGTGGCGGCCGCGCTCTATGGCGGGCTCACCGTCTCGTGCGGCATGGGCGACGGCCGCATCACGGCCGTGTCGCTGCCGGTGCCCGCGGCACTGGGCTGGGTAGTGCTGGTGCCGGAGACGACGAGCTCCACGGCCGAGGCCCGCGCGGTGCTGCCCGAGTCGGTGCCGCGCGCGGACGCCGTCTTCAACGTGCAGCGCGTGGCGCTGCTGCTGGCCGGGCTCCAGAGTCAGCGCATGGATGCGCTGGCCGCGGCGTTCGACGACCGGCTGCACCAGCCCTATCGGCGCCGGCTCTTCCCGTGGCTGCCGTCGGTCATCGAGGCGGCGCGCGCGGCGGGCGCCGTGGGCGGCGCCCTCTCCGGCGCCGGCCCCTCCGTGCTCGCCGCCGTGCTGGGCGATACCACTCCCGTCGCGCGCGCGATGGAGAGCGCGCTCGCCGCCGCGGGACTCTCGGGCCGGGCGCACGCCTTCAGCGTGGATACCGAGGGCGCGGTCAGCACCACGCGCTGACGGCGGGGCGGTGTCGGCGACGCGCGGCTTGACCCCGGCGCGCCGCGCAGGCGTAATGGCGCCCATGACTGACGGCGTGCTGCCCGACCACGAGCTGCGTGCCGCCGCCGAGGCGGGGTGGATCGCGGCGGCGGCGCCGCTCAGCGACGCGCAGTTCCAGCCGGCGAGCCTCGACCTGCGCCTGGGACCGGCCGCCTACCAGCTCCGGGCGAGCTTCCTGCCGTATCGCGAGAGCGTGCAGGATCGCCTCGACGACGGCGGCGGCGACCTCGTCATCGACCGGCTCTCGCTCGCCGAGGGCGCCACGCTCCAGCGCGGATCGGTCTACCTGGTGCCGCTGCTCGAATCGCTCGCATTGCCGCCGGGGATGCGCGGCCGCTCGAACCCCAAGAGCACCACGGGCCGGCTCGACATCTTCACGCGTGTCATCACCGACCGCACGCCGCGCTTCGACGAGATCGCCGCCGGCTATCGCGGCGGCCTCTACCTCGAGATCTCGCCGCAGTCGTTTCCCGTGCGGGTGCACGCGGGAGCGTCGCTCAATCAGCTCCGGCTGCTCGTCGGCGAGAGCACCACCTCGGATGCGGCGCTGCGCGACATCTACCGCGAGCTGCCGCTGCTCCACGACGACGACGACCGCCCGGTGCCGCTCGAGCGGACCGTGTTCAACGACGGACTCTGCATGGGCGTGGATCTGTCCGGACGGACCACGGGCGGGATCATCGGGTATCGCGCCCATGCCAATCCGCCTGCCGTCGACCTGGCGCGCGTGGGACAGTATGACCCGGCCGAGTTCTGGGAGCCCATCAAGCGCTCCGGCCGCGATGGGTACATCCTCGAGGCCAACCGGTTCTACATCCTGGTCTCCAAAGAGCGCATTCGCGTACCACCCGACTACGCGGCCGAGATGGTGGTCTACGACGCCGGAGCGGGTGAGATTCGCACACATTACGCGGGCTTCTTCGATCCCGGCTTCGGGTACGGCGACGGGAGCGTGCTTGGCACCAAGGTTGTTATGGAGGTACGGGCGCGCGAGGTGCCGTTCCTGGTGTACGACGGTCAGATCTCGTTCAAGGTGTGGTTCGAGCGGCTGCGCAGCCGTCCCGCGCGTGTATACGGGGTGGGGCTGGGGTCGTCCTACCAGCACCAGACGTTGAGCCTCAGCAAGCACTTCCGTGCGCCCGGACGCTGAAAGCTATTGCGGGGTCGAAGCCATCAGTTAGAATTGAAGGCGTCAACGGTCAGCGGTCGTCGGGACAGCCCTCGTGTCCCATGGAGGGCCTCATGGCAGAGCAGAAGAAGAAGGAAACGCGGCCCACGAAGCCCAACGAAGGCGGCGGCGACGGCGCCGCGGCCAATCCCGAGCTGCAGAAGAAGGGCAAGAAGATCAAGGAAGACATCGATAAGCTGCTCGACGAGATCGACGACATCCTCGAGGAGAACGCCGAGGAATTCGTCAAGAGCTACGTCCAGCGGGGCGGGCAATAGTCGATGCCGATCTACGAGTATCGCTGCCGGGCCTGCGAGAAAGACTTCGAGAAGTACGTGTCCGGCCCCACCACCAAGGTGGCGTGCCCCGCGTGTGCGAGCGCGGAGATCACGCGCAAGCTGTCCGTCTTTGGGCTGAAGAGCGACGGTGGCTTTGTCGCCTCCTCGATGCCCAGCGGCGGCGGCTGCTGTGGCGGGGGCGGCTGCGGCTGCCACTGACCGTCACGCGTGGATCTCCGCCGCCTCGAGATCTTTCTCAAGGTCGCCGAGCTCGGTAGCTTCTCCCGCGCGGCCGACGCCCTTTTCCTGACGCAGCCCACGGTCTCCGAGCACGTGCGCGCGCTCGAGGACGAGCTGGGCGTGCAGCTCCTCGACCGTCTGGGTCGCGGCACCACGCCCACCAAGGCCGGTACGCTGCTGCTCGGCTACGCGCGCCGCCTGCTCGCGCTCTCGCGCGAGGCCCGCCAGGCGATCGAGCAATTCCAGGGACGGGTGAGCGGCGAGCTGGTGCTGGGTGGCTCCAACATTCCGGGCGAGTACGTGCTGCCGGCGCTCATCGGCGCGTTCCGCCTGAAGTACCCCGAGGTTTCCCTGTCGCTGCGCATCGGCGCCAGCCGCGACGTGCAGGAATGGGTCGAGCAGGGCCACGTGGAGATCGCCGTGGTGGGCGCGGTGCCGGCCTCGCGCGCGCTGGAGTCGCGGCCGCTCATGGCCGACGACCTCGTGCTCACGGTGCCGCCCGACCATCCGTGGGTGTCGCGCAAGACGGTCTCGGTGGACGACGTCAAGAGCGAGCCGCTGATCCTGCGCGAGCGCGGCTCGGGCTCGCGCGAGACGCTCGAGAGCGGATTGAAGGAGCTCGGGACCGGGCTCGAGGATTTCCACATCGTCGGCGAGATTGCCTCCACCCAGGCGGTGAAGCAGGCGATTCGCGCGGGACTGGGCGTGTCGTTCGTCTCGCGGCTCGCGGTGGACGACGAGTGCCGCGCGCGCCTCCTGGCCTGCGTGAAGGTGCGCGACCTCAACGTGACGCGCGCGTTCCACGTGGTGACCCACCGCGATCGCAGCCGCTCGCCGCTGGCCCAGGCCTTCCTGGCCTTCGTCGAATCCCAGCCCACCGAACGCCCGTCCTAAGCCGTAAGATCAGGGCCATGGACACCCGCGAGCGGATCCGTCTGACCTCCTACGCGGCCTGCGCCGGCTGAGCGTCCAAGATGGCTCCTGGAGATCTCCAGGAGGTGCTGGCGGGCTTGAAGCGGCCGGCCGGACTGTCAGCCGAGACGGAGCGGAACCTGCTCGTCGGCCTCGGCGCCGCGGACGACGCCGCGGTCTATCAGCTGGCGCCCGATCTCGCCGTCGTCGAGACGGTCGACTTCTTCCCGCCCGTCGTCGACGACGCCTGGACCTGGGGCGCGATCGCCGCCGTGAACGCAATGTCCGACGTGTACGCCATGGGCGGCGAAGTGCTGTTCGCGCTGGCGGTGGCCGGCTTCCCGCGCGACTTCGACAAGGCGATCATCGCGGACGTCTTTCGCGGTGGCTCGGACAAGGTCACCGAGGCCGGCGGCGTCGTCGCCGGAGGCCACACGGTCGTGGACGCGGAACCGAAGTACGGCCTGTGCGTCACGGGGCGGGTGCACCCCGAGCGCGTGTTCATCAAGGGCGGGCTGCGTCCCGGCGATCGCGTGTTCCTGTCCAAGCCGCTCGGCACCGGCGTGATCACGACCGCCGCGAAGGACGGCAAGGCCACGCCCGAGGTGCTCGACGGCGCGGTGAAGAGCATGCTGCGGCTCAACCGCGTGGCCGCCCAGGTGGCGCGCGAGCACGGTGCCACCGGCGCGACCGACATCACGGGCTTCGGCCTGCTCGGCCACGCGCTCGAGATGGTGAGCGCCTCGGGCGCCGGTCTCGTGCTCACGTCCAGCCGCCTGCCGCTGCTGCCGGGCGCGCTGGCCCTGGCCGAGGCGGGGAGCTTCAGCGGGGGCATGAAGCGCAATCGCCGTCACGTGGACCACGTCCTCGGCGCGCGGCTGCGGATCGACGCCGCGGTGCCGGCCACGCTGGGCGCGCTGCTCACGGAATCCGAGACCTCCGGCGGCCTGCTCTTCTCGGTGGCCCCCGACCGCGCGGACGGCGTGGTGCCGTCCTTCCGGGCTGCCGGCGAGGCGTGCTGGGAGATCGGCGAAGTCCTGTCGGAGCCCATCATCTACATCGCGCCCTGACGCGCGCGGCATCGGCCGCCGCCGATGCCCGACTGACCGTCTATCGCGCCTATCGATTTGCGTTCGCTTCGAATCCCAGTACGCTTCGTCGTGATCGAAACATCAATCCGTTCTGCGAGTTGTCTCGGGAGGCCTCATGAAGCGGCGCACGTTCCTCAAGCAGGGTGTTGGCTTGTCGGCAGGGCTGCTCACGGCGGGGTTGCCACGCATCGGGCGTGCGCTGGCGGCGACGGCCGACGCGAAGTGGCGCACGTTCGAGGTGGTCACCCGCGTGGAGCCCACGGCGCCCTCGGGCGTGACGCGCGTGTGGGTGCCGGTCCCGCTCATGACGGAGACCGACTACTTCAAGCGCCAGGCCGACTCGTGGAAGGGCAACGCGGCGTCCGCCAGGCTGGAGCGCGATCCGCGTTACGACGCGGGCTTCGTCCATGCCGAGTGGCCGGCCGGTGAGAAGACCCCGGTCCTCGAGGTCACCAGCCGCTTCTCGACGCGCGACCGTGCCGTCGATCTCACCAAGCCGCCGGCCGGCGCCGTCAAGGAGGATCCCGCGATCCTCAAGAAGTACACCGAGCCCTCGCAGCTCATCCCGACCGACGGCATCGTGCTCGAGACGGCGCAGGGGATCGTCAAGGGCCAGACCGGTGACGTCGCGAAGGCCCGCGCGATCTACGAGTGGATCGTGGACAACACCTTCCGCGACCCGAAGGTGAAGGGCTGCGGCCTCGGCGACATCCGCACGATGCTGGAGACGCGCTACTTCGGTGGCAAGTGCGCCGACCTCAACGCGCTCTACGTCGGCCTGGCCCGCGCCGTTGCGCTACCGGCGCGGGATGTGTACGGCGTGCGCGTGGCCGACTCAGCTGAGTTCAAGAGCCTGGGCAAGAGCGGCGACATCAGCAAGGCGCAGCACTGCCGCGCCGAGGTCTACCTCACCGGCTACGGCTGGGTTCCGGTCGATCCGGCCGATGTCCGCAAGGTCGTGCTCGAGGAGAAGGGAGCCATCATCCCGCTGACCGATCCGCAGGTGGTGAAGGCACGCACGAAGCTCTTCGGCGCGTGGGAGATGAACTGGCTCACCTACAACTACGCGCACGACGTGAAGCTGCCGGGCTCCGACGGCAAGCCCGTGCCGTTCCTGATGTACCCGCAGGCCGAGACCGCCAACGAGCGCAAGGACAGCCTCGATCCGCCCAGCTTCAAGTACACGATTACTTCAAAGGAGATCGCCGGCTAGGGGGAAGGCTAGTTCCCCGCGAGAGCTCAGGAGCGCTGCTTGTTGGGGGCTTCGGTGCTTCGCAGGACGGCCAGGAGGCGCTTCTTCAACTCGGAGGGGATGGGCACGTCGGGCAACTTTCGCGTGGCGTCCATCGTCCCTCGGTAGGTGTTGATGAATGCCACGCAGGGTGGGCATCCATCGACGTGGAAGTCGATGAGGTCGCGGGTGGAGCGGGGAAGCGTGCCCTCCATGTAGTCGCCGAGGAGCTCGGCGATCTGCCGGCACTCGATCTCGTTAGGGCTTCCGGAGCTACACCCTGACATTGGCTCTCATTATAGATGGATGCTCGACGCCGTGCCCTCGATTCAGGGCATGGCCTGATGCCCACCGGGGGCTCACCCGGGGTATCCTCGGAACGTGCCCCGCCTGGCCGTCCTGAGCCCCTTCGCCCCGCCCTCCGTGCGGGGCAATGCCATCACGGTGGCGCGGATTTTCAAAGGACTGCGGGCGCAGGGCTTCGACCTCCGGGTCTGGGACGGCTCGGCCGTGTCCGCCGAGGCCATCGCCCGCGAGGTCGAGGCCGAGCGGCCCGCGCTCATCCACGCTTTCCACGCCTATCGCATGGGACCGCTGGCGCTGCGCCTGGCCCGGCGCCTGGAGGTCCCGCTCGTCGTCACCCTCACCGGCACCGACGCCAACCACGATCTCTTCGATCCGGAGCGCGCCGAGCAGGTGCGCCGGGTGCTCGAGGGCGCGGCGGCCGTCACCGCGTTCGACCGCTCCATCGTCGAGCGTGTGGCCGGTGCGCTACCCGACGTGCGGCGGCGGCTCACCGTCGTCCCCCAGGCGGTGTCGTTCGACGACCCGGCGGCGTACGACCTGGATGCGGTGTGGCCGCTGCCGGCCGACCGGGTACTCCTGCTGCTGCCGGCCGGCATTCGCCCGGTGAAGGCGCCGCGCTCGCTGCTGGGCCCGCTGGACGCGCTCGCCGCCGCGGAGCCTCGGCTTCGCCTGGCCTATGCGGGCCCGATCATCGACGAGACGGAAGGCGCCGCCCTCCTCGCCGAGCTCGCCAGGCGGCCGTGGGCCCGGTAC
>JBKPRI010000414.1:0-6748 GCA_046734515.1 Candidatus Methylomirabilota bacterium
GCCCGAGCCAGCGGCAGGCCGCCGCGCTCGGCCAGATCGCGGAAGCCGCCCTCCACCACAACCTCGATCCCGGCGCCCTGGGGGAACGCTACCAGGTCGTCGTTCATGTCGACGCCCCGGTGCTGGCCGATCCCGATCAGCCGGGCCAGTCGGTGCTCGAGGCCGGCGTGAATTCTTCCGCGGAAGAATCCCGGAGAATCGCCTGCGACGCCACGCGCGTCCTCATGACCCACGACGCCGAGGGCCGGGTGCTCGAGGTCAGCGCCCGGACGCGAACGATTCCCCCGGCCTTGCGCCGGGCGTTACAGCATCGAGACCGCGGCTGTCGCTTCCCGGGCTGCGCATCGCGCTTCACGCAGGGGCATCATCTGAAGCACTGGGCGAATGGCGGGCCCACGACGCTGTCGAATCTGGCGCTGCTGTGCCGGCGCCACCACCGGGCGGTGCACCAGGAGGGATTCCAGGTCGAGCGTCTGCCCGACGGCGAGCTGGAGTTCCGGCACCCATGCGGGCGGGTATTGCCGCAGGTGCCGGTGGGACCGACACTCACCGGCGATTCAGAAGAGACGCTGCGGGTAGCTACCGCTCAAGACGGCGTCCACGTCGACGCCCGCACGCTCTTGCCGAACTGGGACGGCACGCCCCTGGACCTCCACTACGCCATCAGCGTCATGCACCCCCGCGCGAACGGCGGTCACGAGCCGCGTGGTATGGTTTCGCCGTGAGCGAGCGCACGTGGCGATTGCTGATCACCGAGCCCGCGGATGGCGCCACGAACATGGCGGTCGACGAGGCGGTGTGGCGCGGGCGGCAGGCGGGGACGTCGCCGCCGACGCTGAGGTTCTTCGGGTGGGCGCCGCCCACGGTATCGCTCGGGTATGGCCAGGCGCTCGGACGTGACGTCGACGTCGAGGCGTGCCGCGCGCTCGGGGTCGGGCTCGTACGGCGCCCCACGGGTGGCAGCGCGATCTACCACGACGGGCCGGAGCGCGAGCTGACGTACAGCGTGATGGCCACGGCGGGGGACCTCGGCATCAGCGGCGATCTTCTTGAGACGTATCAGTGGATCGGGCGCGCGCTGCTGCGCGGGCTGAAGGCGCTCGGAGCGCCGGCGGAGCTTGTGCCCGAGCGGCCGCCGGACGGGCCGGTGCCGGCGTTCTGCTTCGCGCGCACGGGCGTGTTCGAGATCGAGGCGGGCGGCCGGAAGCTCGTGGGCAGCGCGCAGCGGCGGCAAGGGGACTCGTTTCTCCAGCACGGCGCCGTCCTGCTCGGCGTGGACGAGCCGCGCCTGCGCATGCTCTTTCCGACGACGCGGGATCCGCTCTCCACGCTCACCACGCTGGAGGCCGCGCTCGGGCGGCGCCCGTCGTTCGACGACGTGGCGGACGCGCTGCGCGAGGCGTTCGAGACCGAGCACGGGCTCGACCTGAAGCCCGGCGGGCTGGACGGCGACGAGACGGCGCGCGTCGATGCGCTGGTCACCGGGCGCTACGCCGGTGTCTGACGGGCGGGAGTATCCCAGTGTCCCGCGCGTCGGGGTGGGCGCCGTCGTGCTCGACAGCGGGCGCGTGCTCCTCGTGCGGCGGGGCAAGCCACCGCTGATGGGCAAGTGGAGCCTGCCGGGCGGCATGGTGGAGCTGGGAGAGACGACGCGCGAGGCGATTCGCCGCGAGGTGGCCGAGGAGTGCGGGCTCGAGATCCGCGTGGGCGAGGTGGCCGGCATCCTCGACCGCGTCGTGCGCGATGCCGAGGGGCGCATTCGCTATCATTGGGTGCTGGTCGACTACGTCGCGTTCCTCGAGTCGGGCACGCTGTGCGCGGCGAGCGACGCGGACGAGGCGCAGTGGGTTGAGGTGGACGACGTGGAGCGACTCGACACGACCGACGGACTCATGGACATGATCCGGCGCGCGGTGGCGGTCGCAGAGGGGCGAGTGCGATGAACGTGAGCGTGGTGGGGCAGGCGGTGGGCGCGGTGGCCGCCGACGCCGTGGTGGTGGGCGTCTACGCCGACGACAAGAAGCTGCGCGAGCCGGCCGCGCGCCTGGACGCGGCGAGCGGCGGCGCGCTGGCCGACGTGCTGCAGGCCGAGAAGTTCCAGGGCAAGGTGGGCAGCGTCACGCACCTGCACACCAACGGCAAGCTGCCGTCCAAGCGCATCGTCGTCGTCGGCCTCGGGCGCCGCGGCGACACCACCGCGGAGATCCTTCGCCGCGCCGCGGCCGCCGGTCTCCGGCGCGCGCGCGACCTCGGCGCCCGCAGCGTGGCCATCGAGCTGCTCGGCGACCGGCTGCCCGCGCGCCAGCGCGCGCAGGCCATCGTCGAGGGCGGCATCCTCGGCACGTACACGTTCGACCGGTACAAGCGGGAGAAGAGCGACAAGCTGGTGGAGACGCTGCAGGTGGCCGAGCCCGACGGCCGCCAGCGCCGCGACGCGACCGAGGGCGCGCGTCGCGGCGAGATCTTCGCCCAGGCCACGTGGCTCGCGCGCGACCTCGTCAACGCGCCGGCCAACGACGTGAATCCCACGCACCTGGCCAGGGTCGCGCAGGACATCGCCAAGGCCGGCGGGATCCGCACGGAGATCCTCGACCGCGCCGACTGTCAGAAGCTCGGCATGGGCATGTTCCTGGGCGTGGCGGCGGGCAGCGAGCAGCCGCCGAAGTTCATCCATCTCTCCTACGTGCCGTCCGGCCGCAAGCGCAGGAAGGTCGCCGTCATCGGCAAGGGGATCACGTTCGACTCGGGCGGCCTCGACCTCAAGTCGGCCGAGGGCATGCTGCGGATGAAGGACGACATGTCGGGCGCCGCCGCCGTGCTCGGCATCATGCGCGCGTTGCCGGCGCTCAAGCCCGCGGTGGAGGTCCACGGCCTCATCGCGGCCACGGAGAACATGCCCTCCGGTGCCGCCATCCGTCCGGGCGACGTGCTGCGGGCGATGAACGGCACCACGGTGGAGATCGGCAACACCGACGCCGAGGGCCGGCTGACGCTGGGCGATGCCATCTGCTACGCCTCGCAGAAGCTCGACTGCGACGAGATCGTCGACATGGCCACGCTGACCGGGGCCTGCGTCGTCGCCCTGGGGCCGCTCGTGTCCGGACTCTTCTCCAACAACCAGGCCCTCGCCGACCGGCTGCTGACCGCGGCCGAGGCGGCGGGCGAGCGCGTGTGGCAGCTTCCGCTGGTGGACGAGTATCGCGAGAACCTCAAGAGCGACGTGGCCGACATGAACAACGTGGGCCCGCGCGGCGGCGGCGCCATCACGGCCGGACTCTTCCTCAAGGAGTTCGCAGGCGAGCGGCCATGGGCCCACTTCGACATCGCCGGCCCCGCCTTCGTGGAGAAGGACACGCCGCTGAGCCCCAAGGGCGGCACCGGCTGCGCGGTCCGCACGATCCTCATGTACCTCCTCGACGCCGGCAAGTAATGCCCGGCGGCGTCGACCTGCACTCGCACACGACCGCCTCCGACGGGGCGCTGTCGCCGCGGGAGCTGGTCAAGCTGGCCGCCAGGCACGGGGTACGCGTACTGGCGGTGACCGACCACGACTCCGTGTCGGCGCTGCCCGAGGCGATCGACGAGGCGGCGAAGCACGGCATCGAGATCGTGCCCGGGCTCGAGATCAACTGCGACGTCGAGGGCGCGGAGATTCACGTGCTCGGCTACTGCGTGGACTGGCAGGCCGAGTGGTTCGAGGCCTTCCTCGTCGAGCAGCGCGCCGAGCGGACCGGGCGCGTGCATCGCATCGTGGAGCGGTTGGGCGAGCTCGGGCTGCCGCTGACCGCCGATGAGGTGTTCGCCTTCTGCCAGGAGGGCTCGCCGGGACGCCCGCACGTCGCGCAGGCCATGATCAAACGCGGCTACGTCAAGTCCGTCCGCGAGGCCTTCGACCGCTACCTGCGCTCGGGCGGCCCCGCCAACGTCCCGCGCCGCCGGCTCACGCCCGCCGAGGCCGTGGCCGTCATCCGCCGCGCCCATGGCGTGCCGGTATTCGCGCACCCCGGCCTGGCCGATCGCGACGCGATGATCCCCGAGCTGGTGCAGGCCGGCCTGGCCGGGATCGAGACGTTCTATCCCGAGCACTCGGCCGGCCAGATCGAGGCCTATCGCGCCATCTGCCGCGCGCACGACCTCGTGGCCACCGGCGGCTCCGACTATCACGGCTCCCACACCGGTCGCGCCAACACGCTCGGCTTCCCCCATGTTCCTCTCGAGGTGTGGCACGAGCTGAAGAGCCGGGCGCAGCGATTGCGAGCGCATCCGGCCTAGCGGCACCCGCTATCAATATCCAGATCTTCGGGTTCAAGGACTGCCAGGACACGCGCAAGGCGCAGCGCTTCTTCGCCGAGCGGCGCATCGCCGTCCACTTCGTCGATCTCGATGAGCGGCCGGCGGCCAAGGGCGAGCTGCGGCGCTTCGCCGAGCGCTTCGGCCCGGCCGCGCTCATCAACAAGGACGGCGCGCGGTACAAGGCCCTCGGCCTTCGCGTGGCCCTCGACTCCCCGCAGCGGCTGCTCGACCGCGCGCTGACCGAGCCGCGGCTTCTCAAGACGCCGCTCGTGCGCAACGGCGGCAAGGTGACGATCGGCCACGCCGCCGACGACTGGCAGGCCTGGATCGACGCGGAGAAATCAGCATGACGCCCAAGCCCTTCCAGCTTCACGTGCCGGACGACGTGCTCACCGACCTTCGCGCGCGGCTCGAGCGCGTGCGCTGGCCGGACGAGGCGCCGGGCGCCGGCTGGCAGCACGGCACGAGCCTGGCCTACATGAAGGAGCTCGTCGCCTACTGGCGCGAGCGCTACGACTGGCGCGCGCAGGAGGCGCGGCTCAATCGCTGGCGGCAGTTCAGCGTGCCGCTCGGCGGCATCGACCTGCACTTCATTCACGAGCCGGGCGTGGGGCCGGCGCCGCTGCCGCTGCTGCTCTCCCACGGCTGGCCCGGCTCGATCGTGGAGTTCGAGCGGATCATTCCGATGCTGACCGATCCCGCCCGCTTCGGCGGCGATCCGGTCGACGCCTTCACCGTGGTCGCGCCCTCGCTGCCCGGCTACGCGCTGTCGTTCAAGGCGGGCCAGCCGCGCCTCGGCATCGTGGAGATCGCCGACCTGTTCGCCTCGCTGATGACCGACGTCCTCGGCTATCGCCGCTTCGCCGCCCAGGGCGGCGACTGGGGCGCGTTCATCACGTCGATCCTCGGCGCGAGCCACGCCGACAAGCTGGCCGGCATCCACGTGAACCTGCTCGCGGTGCGGCGCGATCAGGCGCTGCCGCCCAACCCGACCGAGGAGGAGAAGGCCTACCTCGAGGAGATCTCGCACTGGATGCGCGAGGAGACCGGGTACATGCAGATCCAGGGCACCAAGCCCCAGACGCTGGCCTACGGGCTCAGCGACTCACCGGCCGGGCTGGCCGCCTGGATCGTGGAGAAGTTCCGCACGTGGAGCGATTGCGGCGGCGACGTCGAGCGGCGATTCTCGCGGGACACGCTGCTCACCAACGTGATGCTCTACTGGGTCACCGGCGCCGTGGGCTCGTCGTTCTGGCCCTACTATGCGCGCGCGCACAGCGCGTGGCCGATCAGCGAGAAGCGCCCGGTGACAGTGCCGACGGCGTACGCGTCGTTTCCCAGGGAGATCCTGCACCCGCCGCGCGCGTGGGCCGAGCGTGTCTACAACATCCAGCGCTGGACGCCGATGGCCGCCGGCGGCCACTTCGCGGCGCTCGAGGAGCCCGAGGCCCTCGCCGCCGACGTCCGCGCGTTCTTTCGCGGCCTGCGCTGACGCTCAGCGGCCGGTCGTCTTCCAGGTCGCGAAGCCGTCGCGGTCGTTGAAGGTGAGCGCCGGCGCGCCGTCGCGGTTGAGGCTCAGCTCGGCGCGCGGCTTGCCGGTGCCATCGTAGAGGTTGAGCCCGGGCGCGCCGTGGGGCAGGGCGACCAGGCCGGCGCGCAGCTTGCCACCCGCCTCGTTGAGCACGACCACCGCGGCGCCGTTCTCCGTGCCGAGCGTCAGGCGCGGCATGCCGTCGCCGTCCTTGAAGCGCAGCGCCACCGACTGCTCGCCGTCCACCATCAGCAGCTCGGCGCGCGCGCGCCCGGCGCTGTCCCGGAGCACGAAGCGCTCGGCCTCCACCGTGCGCCCCGCATGCTTCTGGCCCATGAGCGCGAGGGCCACCAGGCTCAGCCCGCCGACCACGGCCACGCCGCGCCAGCGCCGCTGCTGGCGCTCCAGACGTTCGAGCCGGGCCAGGACTGCGTGATCGTCGGCGTGCGTCATGTCCACCTCCCTGGAAGTGTCGGCAAACCCGGCGTGAGAGAGCAAGGACGGGGCCAAACGGTCCCGTCGCCGGACGACGCGTACCTAAAGGGTTATCGGCGGCGGCCCGTGCCGCGAGTGACGGCGCGCCGACACGGCGATGTCACGCCGCCGAGCGGCCGCCTCAGCGCACGTAGGCGGGGAAGACCCGGCGCAGGATGGCGGCGTCGTTGACGGCCAGCATGCCGGTGGTCAGCCGGCGGGCGGCGCCGCGCACGGCGACGAAGGTGATCGCCGCCGTGGCCACCACGCGTCCCGCGGAGTCGTGCGCGGCGATCGTCGTGTCCCAGTAGCGGGCGTCGTCGGCGTGCGCGCGCACGGCGGCGCGGGCGCCGCTGATGGTCAGCGTGTCGTCGGCCGGCACCTCCGCGTGCAGCGTCACGCGCAGGGCGGTCGTCATGCCGGACTCCCCGGTGGCGAGCGCCCCGAGCC
>JBKPRI010000415.1:0-13541 GCA_046734515.1 Candidatus Methylomirabilota bacterium
CGCGTCGGCAGCGGGGGAGGCCGGCGGACTCGGCTCGCGGCGCGGCTCCATCGGCGGCCGGGGGCGGTCGGCGCCCCGATGACCGCGATCGTGGCCGCGGCGTCCGCCGCCGCGATCGTCGCGGCCGCGGCGGGCCTCGAAGCGTGCCCGGCGCTCCTCGGAATAGCGCCGGCGCTCCTCGGCGGTCGGTTTGATCTCCGGCAGGATCAGATCGTCCTCCGGCCACTCCACGGTGATCTTCTGCGCGATGAACTTCTCGATCCCCTCGAGGTTGAGCGCGCTGGCCTCGTCCACGAGCGCAATGGCCTTGCCGCCCGCGCCCGCGCGGGCCGTGCGGCCGATGCGGTGGACGTAGTCCTCGGGGTCCTGCGGCAGGTCCCAGTTCACGACGTGCGTGACGGCCTCGATGTGCAGCCCGCGCGAGGCCACGTCGGTCGCCACCAGCACGGGCAGCTGGCCTTCCTTGAAATCGTTCAGGATGCGCAGCCGCCGCTTCTGGTCCACGTCGCCGGTCAGCGCGCGCGCCAGCCAGCCGTTGCGCGAGAGCCGGTCTTCCAGCCGGCGCGCCTCCTCGCGCGTGTTGGAGAAGATGAGGATGCGATCGCCGCCCTCACGGCGCAGCAGGCCGAGCAGCAGGCCGAACTTCTCCTCGCGCCCGACGTGGTAGAGCAGCTGCTCGACGCGCTCGGCCGTCTTCTGCTGGGGCATGATCGTGATCTGCGTGGGGTTGTTCATGAACTCCCACGTCAGCTCCAGCACGCGGAACGACAGCGTGGCCGAGAAGAGGAACGACTGGCGCCGCTCGGGCGGCGGCAGGCGCCGCAGGATGAAGCGCAGGTCGGCGATGAAGCCCATGTCGAACATCCGGTCGGCCTCGTCGATGACCAGCACCTCGACCTTGCGCGGTGACCACACGTGCTGCTTCAGGTAGTCGATCAGCCGGCCCGGCGTGCCCACCAGCACGTCGCAACCGGCGGCCAGCGTGTCGCGCTGCTTGGCGTAGTCGATCCCGCCGTAGACCGCCTGGATGTTGAACGGTGTGAAGCGTCCGAGCTGGCGTGCGTCCGACTCGATCTGCACGACGAGCTCGCGCGTGGGCGCGATGATGAGCACGCGGGGCGACGTCGGCGTGGACGGCGCCGGCGCCGGGGTGCGCAGCAGACGGGTGTAGGCGGCGATCAGGAAGGCCGCCGTCTTGCCGGTGCCGGTCTGCGACTGGCCGGCCACGTCCTTGCCCTTGAGGGCCAGCGGCAGCGCGCCCTCCTGGATGGGCGTCATGGTGACGAAGCCCGCCTCGCGAATGCCCTCCAGGACCGGGGCCGGCAGCTCGAGGCCGTTGAAGTCCATCACCGCCTCACGCGCTCTCCGAGGTAGCCGGCGTCGGCTCCGGCGTCCGGCGGCGGCCGAAGAGCCGCGCGCTGATGATGCCGACCTCGTAGAGGATGATCAGCGGCCCGGCCATCAGCGTCTGGTTGAAGGCGTCCGGCGTCGGCGTCAGCACGGCGCCCGCGATGAAGGCGCCCAGGATGGCGTACTTGCGGTTCTTGGCCAGCTGCTTGGCCGTGACCAGCCCCATGCGCGCCAGCAGCGTGATGGCCAGCGGCAGCTCGAACACGGCGCCGAAGGCCAGCGTGAACTTGAGCAGGAAGTCGATATGGTTCTCGAGCGTGATCATCGGCTGCAGCGATTCGCGCGCGTACGAGAGCAGGAAGGCGATCGCGTAGGGCGTCACCACGAAGAGCGAGAAGGCGCCGCCGACGATGAACAGCAGCGAGCCGACGATGACGAAGGGCGCCGCGTACTTCTTCTCGTGCGCGTGCAGGCCGGGCGCGATGAAGCCCCACACCTGCCACAGGATGCCGGGCGCGGAGATGAAGAGACCCACGATGAGCCCGACCTTCATCTGCACCCAGAACGCCTCGGCCGGCGCCGTGAACACGAGCTTGTAACCGAGCTTCGTGATCGGCCGCGCCAGGAAGTCCACGATCTTCTCGCTGAACGGCAGCGCGATGCCGGTACCCGCCAGCAGGCAGAAGAGCGCGCGCACGATGCGCGTGCGCAGCTCGCCCAGGTGCTCCAGGAACGGCATCTTGTCGTCGACGGAGCGGAAGGCCATCGCTACCAGGAGGCGACGAAGTGACGGAGGGCACCGACGCCGCGGCCGACCTGAAAGCCCTCGCGGATGGCCGCGGTGACGTAGGCCTTGGCCTCGCGCACGGCGTCGATCAGCGGCCGGCCGTGGGCGAGCCCGGCCGCGATGGCCGCCGACAGCGTGCAGCCCGTGCCGTGCGTGTTGTTGGAATCCAGGTGCGGGCCGGGAAAGCGCGTGAAGGTGCGCCCGTCCCACAGCAGATCGGTGGCGCTATCCTTCAGGTGTCCACCCTTGACCAGCACGTGGCGCGGTCCGCGCGCGTGGATGCGCCGTGCCGCCTCTTCCATGTCCTTCTCGGTCGTCACCGGCAGGTCGGCCAGCACCGAGGCTTCGTGCAGGTTAGGGGTGACCACCTCGGCCAGCGGCAACACGGCCTCGATCAGGGCACTGCGGGCGTCGGGCTGCAGGAGGGCGGCGCCGGCCTTGGCGATCATCACCGGATCGAGCACCACGTGCGGCGGCCGACGCGCGCCGAGTGCCTGGCCGACGGCCCGGATGATGGGCGCGGTCGAGAGCATGCCGAGCTTGACGGCGTCGGCGCCGAAGTCGTCCAGTACCGCCTCGAGCTGGCAGGTCACGAACTCCGGCGGCAGGTTGTGCACGCCGGTCACGCCGACGGAGTTCTGCGCCGTCACCGCGGTCAGCACGGACATGCCGAAGACCCGGAACGCCGAGAATGTCTTGAGGTCCGCCTGGATGCCTGCGCCACCGCCCGAATCGGATCCGGCGATGGTCAACGCCTTCGGAACGCGCATAGACCTAGGCAGTATACGCCGGTTCACCCGGCGGGAATCACCACCGTGAACTCGCCGCGCACGCCTGCGGCGGCCAGCCGCTCGTGATGGGCGGCCGCGGGCGCCCGCACGATCTCCTCGAACTGCTTCGTGACCTCGCGCCCGACGACGATCTCGCGGTCGCCGAAGACCGTCGCGATCGCCTCCAGCGTGGCCAGGATGCGATGGGGCGACTCGTAGAGAACGATCGTCGTCTCCAGCTCGCGCAGCGCGGTCAGACGGTTGACGCGCCGGCCGGACTTGATCGGCAGGAAGCCGTCGAAGACGAAGCGGTCCGCCGGAATGCCGGCCGCCGACAGGACGGCGGCCACCGCCGCCGGCCCCGGCACCGGCACCACCGGGACCCCGGCCGCGCGCGCGTCGCGCACCAGCATGAAGCCGGGATCGGAGATGCCCGGCGTCCCCGCGTCGGTCACCAGCGCGATGCTCCGGCCCTCGGCGAGCTGGCGCAGGAGCTGCGGCCCCCGCGCGAGCTTGTTGTGCTCGAAGTACGACACGGTCGGCGTGTGGATGTCGAAGTGCGCCAGCAGCGCCCGCGTCCGCCGCGTGTCCTCGCACGCGATCACATCCACTTCCTTCAGCACCCGGAGCGCGCGCAAAGTGACATCCTCGAGATTCCCGATCGGCGTCGCGACGACATACAGCGTTCCGCTCATGTGTCCCCAACGTACCGCGTTCGGGCAGGTATGTTCGAGCGCCGGTTTGCCGGCGCCATCGAATGGTCTGGGGGAGGCAGGGAGGAGCGCGCCGCCAGGCGCGCGACGACCGCCGGAAGGGGGGCTTCGCCCCCCTTCCGGGCTAAGCCGTTTGTTCCTTGGCTTCGGAGACGAGGACGGGCCGCTCGCGATTCAGGATGACCTCGCGCGTGATCACGCACTCCTTGAGACCCTGGATCGACGGCAGCTCGTACATGATCTCGAGCATGACCTCTTCCAGGATGGCGCGCAGGCCGCGGGCGCCGGTGCCGCGCTTGAGCGCCTCGCGGGCGATGGCGGCCACGGCATCGTCGGTGAACTTGAGGCGCACCTTCTCGAGGTCGAAGTACTTCTGGTACTGCTTGATGATCGCGTTCTTCGGCTCCTTGAGGATGCGCACCAGCGCCGGCTCGTCGAGGTCATGCAGCGTGGCGATGACGGGCAGCCGGCCGACGAACTCGGGGATCAGGCCGTACTTGAGCAGGTCCTCGGGCTGGATCATGGCCAGCAGGTCGCCCACGCGGCGGTCCTCGCGGCTCTTGATCTCGGCGCCGAAGCCCATGCCGGAGCGCCCCACCCGCGACTCGATGATCTTGTCCAGGCCGACGAAGGCCCCGCCGCAGATGAACAGCACGCTGGAGGTATCGACCTGGATGAACTCCTGGTGCGGATGCTTGCGGCCGCCCTGCGGCGGCACGTTGGCGATGGTGCCCTCCAGGATCTTCAGGAGCGCTTGCTGCACACCCTCGCCGGAGACGTCGCGCGTGATCGAGGGGTTCTCGGATTTCCTCGCGATCTTGTCGATCTCGTCGATGTACACGATCCCGCGCTCGGCCCGCTCGACGTCGTAGTCGGCGGCCTGCAGCAGACGCAGGATGATGTTCTCCACGTCCTCGCCGACATACCCGGCCTCGGTGAGCGTGGTGGCATCCGCGATGGTGAACGGCACGCGCAGCATCTTGGCCAGCGTCTGCGCGAGCAGCGTCTTGCCGGAGCCGGTGGGGCCGATCAGCAGGATGTTGGACTTCTGCAGCTCGACGTCCCCGGAGTCGTTGCCGGACTCGATCCGCTTGTAGTGGTTGTGGACGGCCACCGAGAGGATCTTCTTCGCCCGCTCCTGACCGACCACGTACTGGTCGAGCGCCGACTTGATCTCGGCCGGCTTGGGCAGGCTGCGGATCTCCCGCGACTTCTCCTCTTCCCACTCCTCCGCGATGATGTCGTTGCAGAGCTCGATGCACTCATCGCAGATGTAGACCGTCGGTCCCGCGATGAGCTTACGGACGTCGTTCTGGCTCTTGCCGCAGAAGGAGCACTTCAAGGTTCCATTGCCCTCACGCGTCCGCGCCATCCTTCCGTCGGCTCCTACTTCTGGACCTGCGCGGTGAGCGCCGCCTGCTCACTGACGGCGCGGGTGGTCGGCTTGGAGGAGATCACTTCGTCGACGATCTTATATTCCTTGGCCTGCTCGGCGGTCATGAAAAAGTCCCGATCGGTATCGCGCTGGATCTTGTCCATCCCCTGCCCGGTGTGGTGCACGAGGATGCGGTTGAGCTCCTCGCGCATGCGCAGAATCTCGCGGGCCTGGATGTCGATGTCGGTCGCCTGCCCCTGCACGCCGCCGAGCGGCTGGTGGATCATGATCCGCGCGTGCGGCAGCGCGAAGCGCTTGCCCTTGGCGCCGGCGCACAGCAGCAGCGCGCCCATCGAGGCCGCCTGCCCCATGCAGATCGTCGAGATGGCCGGCTTCACGTACTGCATGGTGTCGTAGATGGCCATGCCGGCGGTGACGGAGCCGCCCGGCGAGTTGATGTAGAGGTAGATGTCCTTGTCGGGATCGTCCGCCTCCAGGAACAGCATCTGGGCGATGACCAGGTTGGCCAGCTCGTCCTCGATGAAGGTCGGGAGGAAGATGATCCGCTCCTTGAGGAGGCGCGAAAAGATGTCGAAGGCGCGCTCACCGCGGGGCGTCTGCTCGACGACCATCGGAACCAGGGCCATCCGTGAAGTCTCCTTTTTCAATTCTTGATCCGTGCGTGCTCGATCAGGAGGTCGAGTGTCTTGCGCTCGCGCAGCCCGTGGCGCAGGGCGTCCAGGTCGCCGCTCTTCTCCATCATACGACGGACGGCGGGCGCCGGGCGCTGGCTCGCCTTGGCGAACTTCTCGATCTCGGCCTCGACGTCGTCCTCGCTGGGCGCGATGGACTCCTTGTCGGCGATGGCCTCCAGCAGCAGCGCCCGGCGCACGCCCTGCTCGGCAGCCGGCCGCAGCTCGCCCACGATCTTGCCGTAGTCCCACTGGATGCCGTCGGGGTCGACTCCCTGGCGGCGCAGCCGCTCCCGCGTGTGCTCGACCTGGTGCGCCACCTGCCGCATGACCATGGCGTCGGGCACGCCGAACTCGTGGCGGGCCAGCAGCGCCTGGACGATCTTGTCCTCCAGGGCCCGCCGGCCCTCGGCCTCGCGGGCGGACTCGAGCTGCTTGCGGACCTCCGCGCGGACGGCCTCCAGCGTCTCGAACTCGCCGAGCGACTTGGCGAAGTCGTCGTCGAGCGCGGGCAGCACCTTCTCCTTCACCTCGCCCACCTTGAGGTGCGCGGTCCCGCCCTTGCCCCGGAGCGACTCCATGCGATGGTCGTCGGCGAACCGTAGGTCGACGTCACGCTCGTCGCCGGCCTTGAGCCCGACGACCGCGTTGTCGATCTCCGGCAGCACGGTCCCGCCGCCGACCACGAAGTGATAGCCATTGGCGGTGGACGGCTCGTGGTCCTGGGGGGCCAGCGTGTAGTCGACCACCACGAGGTCACCGGTGGCGGCGGCGCGCTCGACGCTGCGGAATTCCGCGTGCTGGTCACGCATGCGTTCGAGCGTGTCGGCCACGTCGCTGTCGCCGACGGCGGCCGGGGCGTGCTCGACCTCCACGCCGCGATAGTCGCCGAGCGCGATGGTCGGCTTGACCTCCACCACCGCCTTGAACGACAGCGGTGAGTTCTCCTCGAGCGTGAGCTCTTGGAGGTCGGGCTCGTTGACGGGATCGATCTGGGCCTCGGTGAGCGCCTGGCGGTAGACGTCGGGGATCAGGTGCTCGGCCACCTCGCGACGCACGTCATCGGCGAAGTGCAGCTTCACCAGCGAGCGCGGCACGTGACCCTTGCGGAACCCGGGGAGCGCCGCGCGCTTCTGCACGCGCCCGTACGCGCGCTCCCACTCCTTTTGCACCACGTCGATCGGCGCTTCCACGGCGAGCCGACGCTTGCAGCCCTCGATCTCCTCGACGGCGACCTTCATGCGCGATCTCTTTCCCGCTCGGCTCGCGTGTCCGGGAGTGGTGCGAGAGGGGGGAGTTGAACCCCCAAGGGCTCGCGCCCACCGGATCCTAAGTCCGGCGCGTCTGCCAGTTTCGCCACTCTCGCGGAGTCCGAAGCCCAGCCCGACGACCAAGCATACCTATCCACTTCCGGCGTCGCAAGACAACCGGCGCGCCGCGCGCAACTCCGGGTCAGTGGCACTTGGCTTGTAGCCGTGTGCGTCTTCCAGGAGGACCGATATTCATGGCAACTTTGACACGTGCACTCTCGCTCACCGCCGTCGCCGTCGCGCTGATCGCCGCTCCGGCCGGCGCGCAGACCCAGACCGACTTCGACGCCTGCAACCAGCAAGCAGCGATGCAGCTCTCCGGGAGCGCCGGCACCTCGGCGGGGAGCGGCGGCACGATCGCCAGCGCCACGCCCGGGACGTCGGCGGGCGGCTCGGTGACGACGACGCCGGGCAGCACGGCCTCGAGCGGGAGTGGCAGCAGCAGCGCCAGTGCCACCGCTGGCTCATCGGGCGCGTCCGCGGGCAGCACGACCCCGGGCGGCAGCACCACGTCGAGCACGACGCCGTCGGCATCGATGCCGAGCGCGAGTCCGTCGAATACAGACGTCCCCGGCATGGGCCCGGCCGGACAGGGGAACGCCGCGTACGAGCAGGCCTACCGCACCTGCATGAAGTCGCGCGGGTTCTAGCACACAGCGGGTTCTAGGTGACAAAGGAGCGCCCCGGCCTCGGCCGGGGCGCTCCGAACAACCAGGGGGGTATGGGGCCGTTTCGGGCCCCAAATCCAGCTAGCTCAAGCCGCTTCGTTCGATGCTCCGGCTGGGGTCAGCTGGCCGTCGAGCGGCCGGCGGCGCTCAAGAAAACTCCGGTGCTCGGCGCGGAATCGCTCGAGACACTTCTCGCAGATCCCGTCGGTAAAGCGCAGGCTCCACCCGCGCCACGACGCAACACCGCTCAACAGCGGGTACCCGCAATAGCGTTGGTGCCACGCGCATCGGCAGATCAGCACGGCGTCCTCCTGGACGATCGCATCACTGCTCGAACGACAGGGGGCGGAGTGCAATGCGTGTGCCTCGCCCGTTCCCGCGCCGGGGCAATGATTTAGGCGACCGTCCCCTTCCGGTGGGTAACCGGGTGCCTACTAGAATGGAAAAACCCTTCCCGTCGCGGCGCGCCGCACATGGTGGGCATAATCGCTCATGCACTGGCCTTCGCTGCCGGCGTGGCGGCCTGCCTGGCGTCCGGCGTGGCACTGGCTCTTCCGCAGTCGGTTTCGCCTCCTCGCGGCAGGCGCCGCCGCCGTGCTCGCGGTCGCCCTGCTCACGGTGGCCATCTACTCGTCGCTCGCGCTGGCGCGCTTCGAGCGTGTCGAGGAGCGGCGGGCCACGTTCGTCTACGCGGCCGCGCAGCCACTGGTGGCCGGCGTCCACGTCCGGCGCGTGGACCTGGCGGGCGCGCTGGCGCGGCTCAAGTACGTCGACTCGCACGCGGTCACGCCTGCCCCCGGCCAGTTCCGCCGCATGGGGAGCACGTGGGAGATCCACCTGCGAGGCGCCGGCGAGAGCCCCGCGCAGCGCGTGCGCGTCGAGACGCGCGACGAGCGCATCGTGCGCGTGACGCGCGATGGGCACGACATCGGCGCCGCCACGCTCGAGCCGGAGGTGCTGACGAGCGCCGACGACCGCCCCGGGGAGGACCACCGGCCGGTCCGCCTGGCCGAGGTGCCGCTGGTGCTCATCAATGCCGTGCTCGCCGCCGAGGACCACCGCTTCTTCGAGCACGGGGGCCTCGACGCCCGCGGCCTGCTCCGCGCGGCGTGGACCAACCTGCGCGCGGGCCGCGTCATGCAGGGCGGCTCCACCATCACGCAGCAGCTGGTGAAGAACCGCCTCGTCGGCTCGCGCCGCACGCTGTTCCGCAAGGCCAACGAGGCCTGGCTGGCCACGCTCGTGGAGTGGCGGTATTCCAAGCCGCAGATCCTGGAGGCCTATCTCAACGAGATCTACCTGGGCCAGCGTAACGGCCGCGCCATCCGCGGCATCGGCGCCGCCTCGCGCGCGTACTTCCGCAAGGAGATCCACCAGGTAACGCCGGCGGAGGCGGCGTTGCTGGCGGGCATGATCCGTGGGCCGAACAGCTATTCGCCGGCCGTCTATCCCGAGCGCGCCCGCGCGCGCCGCGACGTGGTGCTCACGCGCATGAAGGAGCTGGGCTCGCTGTCAGCCGCCGACTGGCAGGTCGCGCGCGCCGAGGCGGTTCGCGTACCGCCGGCCGCCGCCACCGCGCAGCCCGCGCCGTACTTCACCGACTACGTCCGCGCCGAGCTCGAGCAGCGCTACGGCGAGCGGGGTGACGCCGCCGCCGTGTACAGCACGCTCGATCTCGTCCTCCAGCGCTTCGCCGAGGCGGCCGTCGTCCGCGGCCTCGATCGGCTGGAGACCCGGCTCCCGCGCCTGCGGCGCGACGAGGCCGGGCGCCGGCTGCAGGCGGCGCTCGTCGCGCTCGATCCGGCCACCGGCGAGATCCGCGCGCTCGTGGGCGGACGCGACTACGCACTGAGCCAGTACAACCGTGCGGCGCTGGCGCGCCGGCAGCCGGGGTCGGCATTCAAGCCGTTCGTCTATCTCGCCGCGCTGCGCCGGCACGGCAAGGACGAGCCCGCTCTGACCGCGGCCTCGCTGGTGGACGACGTGCCCGTCACGCTGACCGTGGGGAACGAGACGTGGAGCCCGCGCAACTACAACGATCACTACGAGGGGCGCGTGACCGTGCGGCGCGCGCTCGAGCAATCGCTCAACGCCGCCACGGTGCGCGTGGCGCAAACGGTCGGCCTGCCGGCAGTGATCGAGACCGCGCGAGAGCTGGGCTTCGAGGGCGACCTGGCGGCGGTCCCGGCGATGACGCTCGGAGCCTTCGAGGCCACGCCGATCGAGCTCGCGCGCGCGTACCTGCCGCTGGCCAACGGCGGCCAGCGTCCGCCGGGCGCCGTGGCCGTTCGCGCCGTGCGCGACCGCGACGGCGATGTCACGCCGAACGACGCCGCGGAAACGGTGCCGGTGATCACGCCGGCCGAGGCCTATCTCCTCACCTCGCTGCTCGAGGGCGTGATCCAGGCGGGCACGGGCGCCGCGGCGCGCGGCGTGGCGAGCGCCGACACTGTGGCGGGCAAGACGGGCACGACCAACGACGGCCGCGACGCGTGGTTCGTGGGGTACACGCCGCGGCTCGTGGTGGCCGTCTGGGTCGGTTACGACGGCGCCGACGCGCACGGGCTCAGCGGCGCCGATGCCGCGCTGCCCATCTGGACGGACTTCATGCGCGAGGCGCTCGCCGCGTATCCTCAGCCCGCGTTCGCGATACCGGCCGGCATCTCCTTCGCGGCCATCGATCTCACGAATGGCCGGCTGGCCAACGAGTCCTGTCCCGTCACCGCGCGCGAGACCTTCCTGGCCGGCACCGAGCCCCCGCCCTGCCAGGAGCACGGCGGCTTCGGCAACCAGCTCTACGACTGGTGGCGCCGCGTGAGGGAATGGTGGAAGCGCTAAAAGCGCCGACAGCACAACGAGATGGGGATCGAGGCGCGCTCCGGCTGCGCCGGGGCGTGCCGAACGTACGGGGGGCTTGGGGGGCCCGCTCGAGGCCCCTCATCTTCAAGGGCATCGTTTTTGCGAGGGCTCCTGAGGGTATGGGGCGGCGGTATCGGTGTCTGCTTTGGGTGGTTGCCATCCTCGGGATCGGCGGATGCGTGGCCCCACCGCCGTCACCCGTGACGTCGGTACCGCCGCCCCAACCTGCTCTCGAGGTCATCACGGGCCGCGCCTCGTGGTACGGCGAGGCGCATCACGGGCTGCTCACGGCCAGCGGCGAGCGCTACGACATGAATGCTCTCACCGCCGCGCATCGCTCATTGCCCTTCGGTACGCGGCTGCGTGTGACGAATCTCACCAACGGCGAAGTCGTCGAGGTGCGCGTGAACGATCGCGGACCGGTTGTTCCCGGCCGGATCCTCGACCTTTCTTATGCGGCAGCGCGGAGGCTGGGCGCGGTGGGCGCGGGCGTGATTCCTGTGCGCATCACGGTACTCCGGGCGGCGGACTAGCCCTCAGCGGCGCGCTTCGCGCCAGCCGCAGACCTTGCAGTACCAGCCGATGACCGACCCGCGCTCCGTCTCGTAGAGGCCGCATTTCGGACACTGCCGCTTGCCCTCGGCGGACGCGGTGCGCGGTGCGCTCGGCGCGACGGCCACGCTGGGTGCCGGCCGCGGGGCGGGCGCGACGACGGGATCGGCCACGGGCGCCTCGACCTCGATCGGTGCAATCGCCGCCGCTGCGTACGACGCCGACGTCGCCGTCATCATCGGCGTGCGACCGGACAGCTGCTCGGCGGTGACCTTCGACATCGCCCAGCCCGTGGCCATCACGCTGACCACGACGTTGGCGACCGACAGCAGCCACAGGAACAAGCCCGCGACGCCGCCGAGCACGGAGCCGCTGTACGCGGTCTTGAGGCTGAGCGCGACGACGTTGGGCACGGCCATGATGACGGCCGCGACCAGCGAGACGACGAGCCCGCGCCACGTGATGCCCCACCACACCTTCACCGGGTGCTCGAGCGGCGACCCATACCGCTCCTGCGCCCACTGGCTCGTGAGCTTGGGCAACAGGTAGAGCGACCACGCCGCGCCCACGCAGAATCCGAGACCCATCAGAAGCTGGCCGACCGGGCCCTTGATCAGCACGAGACCCACGAGCGCCGCGGCGACAAAGATGGCCCCGACGCGGACGAACAGACGCCAGGTCAGCCACCAGCCGGCGCGGAGGGATTCCACGGTGAGGAAGGCAAAGGGCTCCATTACGTCCATCATCATGGGCCATCCGCATTCTTGCGCGACCGGCCCCTCGAATGTCAACGTTTGTGCGCTCTGCTATCCTCGCTCCTCACCCCGAGGTGCTGGGAGGATCCCCCGCGTGATTCGTGACCTGGGCGACGGCCTCGTGCTCCGGGCGAGCACCGCCGCCGATGCCGAGGCGCTGGCCGCATTCGTCGGCGACGTCCTGCGTGCGCAGGACAGCGACGAGCCGAACCGCGCTCTGGCGGCCTGGACGCGCGACCTGCACGAGGGCCGGCATCCGACCTTCCGTCCCGGTGACTGCACGATCGTGGCGGAGGCGGCGACCGGCGCCATCGTTTCCTGCCTGCACCTGATCGCGCAGACGTGGACGTATGGCGGCGTGCCGATCGCCGTCGGCCAGCCGGAGCTGATCGGCACGCTCCCTGAGTACCGCGGCCGTCACCTCGTGCGCGCGCAGTTCGACGTCGTGCATGGATGGAGCGCCGCGCGCGGTCACCACATGCAGATGATCAGTGGGATCCCGTGGTTCTACCGCCAGTTCGGCTACGAGATGGCGATCGAGCGCGGCGGCGGTCCCCTCGGGCGGCGCGACATGCTGCGGAAGCCGATTCCCCCGCCGGCGGGCTGGCGCGTGCGTCACGCCACGGTGGACGACGCGCCGTTCCTGGCGGATCTGTACGCGACGGCGGCGGCGCGCTCGCTGCTGAGCGTGCCGCGCGATGCCGCCCTCTGGCGCTACGAGCTGACGGGCCGCAGCGGGCGCAGCGCGCAGCGGCGCGAGATCCGCGTGCTGGAGCGCGACGGCCATCCCGTGGGCTGCGTCACCAGCGGGACCGAGCTCTTCAGCACCGGCAACCTGCCGGTGACGTCGTTCGAGGTGATGCCCGGGGTGTCGTGGCGCGAGGCGTGGATGGCCGCGCTCGAGCCGCTGTTCGAGGCCGGCGACGCGCTCGCCGCCGCGCTGCCGGTGAAGCGCTGCTACGCGCTGAGCTTCTGGCTGCTGGGCCGCGAGCATCCGCTCTACCGGATCTTTCCGTTCAAGGAGCGCGAGGAGCACTACGCGAACTACGCGCGGGTGCCCGACGTGGCGGCGTTCCTGCGCGCGGTGACGCCGGCGCTCGAGCGGCGGCTAGCCGCCTCGGTGTGTGCCGGGCACACCGGCACGCTCACGCTCGGCTTCTATCGCAGCGGCGTGCGCCTGGCACTCGAGCGCGGCAAGGTGACGGCGCTCGCGTCGTGGACGCCGGACCTCGATGTCCGCGGGCTCGAGTACGGCCGCCCGTCGCCCGACGCGCGGCGGCCGGTGGCGATGTTCCCCGACCTCACGTTCCTGCAGCTGCTCTTCGGCTTCCGCGCGCTGGCCGAGCTGGAGGCGGCGTTCCCCGACTGCATCGTGCGCACCAACGAGGCCCGCGCGCTGCTCGACGCGCTCTTTCCGCGCACGCCGTCGGACGTGTGGCCGCTGGTGTAGCGGAACCCCGTCAACCGGCGGAGGCGAGGCCGGGGACGATCTGGGCGGCAGGCAGACGGCGGAGCGCTTCGGGCGACACGCGGACCTTGGACGAGCGGCTGCCGCTGCCCAGGATGACCCAGTCGTGCACCATGACCTGTTCGTCCACGTAGATCGGCAGCTCGGGCGGCAGCGCGAACACGGTGACACCGCCGATCAGCATTCCCGTCAGCGCACGCGTCTCGTCGGCGGAGGCGAATGACACGCGATTGGTGTTGAGC
>JBKPRI010000416.1:0-18185 GCA_046734515.1 Candidatus Methylomirabilota bacterium
GCAGAAAACCCGAGGCATACGACGGGAGATGGCGGCGTGCATCCCACACCGCGCTCGCCCAGAGCCCCAGCGGGCGTCCATTTCGCAGGAGCCCGGCCACCGCCACGGTGGCGCCGCGGAGCGTGACGACCGAAGGCACGATGGCGACGCCGTGCCCGGCGGCCGCCATTGTGATCAGCGAGCGCGGTGACCGGCTCTCGACCAGCACGGGTGGCTCGGCGCCTGCCGCGCGGCACGCGTCGTCGAAGAGCCGGCGCGAGCCGAACCCCGGCGCCAGCATGAGCAGCGGCTCATTCCGGATGTCCGGCACGGCGAGCGTGCGGCGCCGGGCGAGCCGATGCCGCCGGGACATTACCGCCAGCACGCGCACCGGGTAGAGCAGCACGCTCTCCAGCGGGTCGACGGCGTGGAACGCCGGCGCGGCGAGATGCAGCGCCCCTTGCTCGACCGCCTGCTCGAGCTGATCACCGCCATCCTCGGTCAGCCGGACTTCCACTCGCGGGTAGCGCTTCTGGTAGGCGGCCAGCACCTCGGGCATGCCGGCCTCAAGGAACTGCGGCGTGGTTCCCACCCGCAGGACCCCGCCTTCCGCGCCCCCGAGGGCAGCGGCCCGCTCGCGAAACGACTCGGCGTCCGCGAGCAGGCGGCGGCTCCGCGTGAACAGTTCGGCACCGTCGGTGGTCAGCACGATCCCCCGCCCGATACGGTCGAAGAGCTTCACGCCCAGCGAGCGCTCGAGCTCTTGGATCTGACGGGAAAGGGTGGGCTGGCTCAGGCGCAACCGCCGCGCGGCGAGCGCCATGGTGCGGGCCTCGGTAATCGCCACGAAGTGACGCAGGTGCTTCAGCTCCATCGGCGGCGGCTCCTGATACGAGAAGTGCATCGAACATAGTCGATCTTTCTATTGGACGAAACAGGCGTCGAGGCCGCAGAGTCGCCGCCGCGGAGGTGATCCATGCGCTGGACGACAGTGTTCGCGGTAGTCGCGGTCATCGCCACGGCCACGTCCCTCGTCACCGCCACGCCGCCGAGCGGCGTCCTGTCGAACGTCATCGTCGGCCAGGGTGCGACGCTCGGCCCGATCGACGAGCGGGCCGTGGCCGGCGGCTGGACGGTCCGGCTGGAAGCGCCGGAGCAGTCGGAGGTCTACTTCCAGGACCTGGTCATCGGGCCCGGAGGCTACACCGGATGGCACAGCCATCCCGGCGTGCTGTTGCTCGCGGTCAAGGAAGGCAGCGTGGAGTTCTATGGCACGGATTGCGCGAAGCGCGTCTACGTGGCCGGCCAGTCGTTCACCGAGGGCGCCGACCCGCATGCCGCGGTGAACCGTGGAACGGTGAACGCGCGCCTGCTGGTGGCCTACGTCGTCAAACGGGGCGAGCCGCGGCGCATCGAGTCGCCCGCGCCGCCGTGCGCCGCGAGCCTCGGCATTCCCTGAGGAGACCGCTCAGATCGGATCGATCGGGGGAACCGCGGGAACGAGGCCCTTGGCGTGAGCCATCGAGAACAGCTTCTCGATGGCCGCGCGGCCGTCGCGGCCGAGCGCCAGCGTGAAGTCGTTGACGTACATCAGTACGAAGCGCCGGCAGGTCTCCTTGTCGATCCCCCGCCCGTAGCGCATCGCGTACTCCAGCGCCTCGTCCACGTTGGCGTGGGCCCAGGCGATGGAATCCTTGAGCGCCTGTGACAGCGCGCGGTGCAGATCATCGCCGAGATCCCGGCGCATGACGTTGCACCCGAGCGGCAGCGGCAGCCCGGTATCCTTCTGCCATGCTTCTCCGAGGTCGAGAACCTTGGTGAGCCCCATCTTCTGATAGGTGATCTGCCCCTCGTGAATCAGCAGGCCCAGGTCAGCTTGGCCTTCCAGGACGGCGGCCGGGATCTTGTCGAAGGCGACCTCGATCAGGGGCGGGTCGCCGACATACAGACGTAGCAGGAGGGCGGACGTCGTGTGCTTGCCCGCGATGGCCGTCACCCGGCTCTCCAGCTCCTCCCGGGGAATCGCCTCGCGGGCCACCAGGATCGGCCCGTAGCCCTTTCCCATCGAGGCGCCGGGATCCATCATCCGGTAGCGCTCGGCGATCAGCAGGTACGTCGCGAAGGAGACCGCGGTGACCTCCAGCTCGGCGTCCCGCGAGCGGCGGTTGAGGGTCTCGATGTCCTCCAGCACGTGCTCGATCCGCACGCCGGGGATGCGCACCTTTCCCGCGGTGAGCGCGTAGAACATGAACGCGTCGTCGGGGTCGGGGCTGTGGCCGATTTTGACGAGCCGATCCATTCGCCCCGCAGGCTACCACAGCCCTGCGTTGAGCAGCCGCTTACCCCAGTTGGCCTGCAGAAATTTGCGGCAACCCGAGGGCGCCGTGCGCCGTGCCTCCCCAACCGCGCCCCCCGAGGGGGCCGCCGGTTTGGCACTCGACTTGCGGATATCCCCCAGCGGCGAAGCCTTAATGAGTGAACGCGACATTCCGGAGACCGAGAGGGATCGAATGACGGTCTGCAACAAATTCCACACCCTGACGGAGGGCGTCGCTGCCCAGGCGGCGACCGCCCCCTCCCGCCTGGCGATC
This sequence comes from Candidatus Methylomirabilota bacterium, assembly GCA_046734515.1. Taxonomy (GTDB): domain Bacteria; phylum Methylomirabilota; class Methylomirabilia; order Rokubacteriales; family CSP1-6; genus AR5. The sequence goes on from JBKPRI010000416.1 coordinate 2,571, forward strand.
TGTGACGGTGACCTCGCGCTCGACTATGCCGGCCTGGAGGCCCGCGCCAACCGCCTGGCGCGCCACCTGGCGACCCACGGAGCCGGCCGCGAGCGTCTGGTCGCCATCCTCCTGCCACGCTCGGCCGACCTGGTGATCGCCGCCCTGGCGGCCCTCAAGGCCGGCGCCGGCTACGCGCCGATCGACCCGACCGCCCCGGTCGAGCGTATCTCCGCCATCCTCGAGGATGCGCAGCCCTGCGTCATCGTCACCCGTCGTGGCCTGGCCGCCAGGCTATCGCGCGGCCGCTGGCCGATCGTGGCCGTGGACGCGGACGCCCCTGCCATCGCCCGGCACGAGGCCACACCGCTGGAACACGGGCCGGCGCCCGAGGATCTCGCGTACGTCATCTACACGTCCGGCTCGACGGGGCAGCCGAAGGGCGTCGAGGTCACCCACGGCAGCCTGCTCAACCTCGTCCGCTGGCACCACGAGGCCTTCAAGATCACGCCCGCCGATCGTGCGCCGCTGATGGCCAGCCCGGGATTCGATGCCTCCGTGTGGGAAACGTGGCCGTACCTGGCGGCGGGCGCGAGCCTGCACCTGCCGGACGACGTCGTGCGCATGGACGCCGAGGCGCTGCGTGACTGGCTCATCGCCGAGGACATCACGGTCGCCTTCGTGGCCACCCCGATGGCCGAACGGATGCTGACGCTGCCGTGGCCTCCGGCCATCCGGCTGCGTGCGCTGCTGACCGGCGCCGACACGCTCCACCATCGGCCCCCGGCCGATCTGCCGTTCGCGCTCGTGAACAACTACGGCCCCACGGAATGCACCGTGGTGGCCACGTCGTGTGTCGTCGAGCCCGATCCCTACGCCGACTCGCTGCCCTCCATCGGCGAGGCGATCGCCGGCGCCACCGCGCTCGTCCTGGACGCCGACGGCCACCCGGTGGCCGACGGCGCCGAGGGCGAGCTGTTCGTGGGCGGCGCCGGTGTGGCGCGCGGCTACCGCAACCGGCCGGACCTCACCGCCGAGCGCTTCGTCGCCGGGCCGGACGGCGCGCGCCTCTATCGCACCGGCGATCGCGTGCGGCGGCGGCCCGGCGGCGGCCTGGTCTTCCTGGGCCGGGGCGATGACCAGGTGAAGATCCGCGGTCATCGCGTGGAGCTCGAGGAGATCGTCGCCGTGCTCGACACGCACCCCGGCGTGCAGGCCAGCGCCGTCGCCGTCCGTCCGGGCGCTGACGGCGAGCTGCGCCTGGTCGCCTATCTCGTCGCCTCCCCGGACGCCAAGCTGACGCCGAGCGCCGTACTGGCCACGCTGCGCGCGCGGCTGCCCGACTACATGCTGCCGTCGGTGTTCGTGCCGCTCGACGAGCTGCCGGTGATGCCGAGCGGCAAGCTCGATCGCAACCGCCTGCCCAATCCCGAGCACGTCGAGACGCTGCGCGATCCCGAGTTCGAGGCGCCGCGCAATCCGGTCGAGCGGCGGCTCGCCGACCTGGTCTCGGCGCTGCTGGGCGTCACCCGCGTCGGCGTCGGCGACAACTTCTTCCTGCTCGGCGGCCACTCGCTGCTCGGCACGCAGCTCATCGCGCGGCTGCGCGACGCGTTCGGCGTCGATCTGCCGCTGCGCACGATCTTCGACCATCCCACCGTGGCCGGCCTCGCCGCCGAGGTGGAGCGGGTCATCGTGGCGCGGCTGGATGCATCGTGCCAGTCGTGACCGCCCAGCCGCCGCTCAGCCTCTACCGCCTGCTCGATCCCGAGGTGCTGGCGAACCCCTATCCGCTCTACCGGCAGCTGCGCACCGAGGACCCCGTGCACTGGGATCCCTTTCTGCACGCCTGGGTCGTGACCCGCTACGCCGACGTCGTCACCGTGCTCCACCGCTTCTCGGCCAACCGCACGCCCACCCCCGAGCAGCTGGCCGCGCTCGGCCTGGAGGCGCTGACGCCGGTGGCGCGCGTGATGGTGCGCCAGATGCTGTTCCTCGACGCGCCCTCGCACACGCGCATTCGCGGCCTGGCCTCCCAGGCCTTCACCCCGCGGCGCGTCGAGCGGCTGCGCGAGCACATCCAGTCCATCACCGACGACCTGCTCGACGCGGTGATCCCGCGCGGCCACATGGACGTCATCGAGGACCTGGCGGCGCCGCTGCCCGCGATCGTCACGGCCGAGATGCTGGGCGTGCCGACGCGCGACCACCTGCTCCTCAAGAAGTGGTCGGCCGACTTCGCCGAGATGCTCGGCAACTTCCAGCACAACCCCGACCGCGCGGCGGGCGTGCTCAAGAGCACCGAGGAGATGGTGGCCTACTTCCGCGACGCCGTCCGCGAGCAGCGCGAGCGTCCGCGCGATGGCCTGGTGGGGGCGCTGCTCGCCGCCGAGATCGACGGCGACCGCTTCACCGAGGACGAGGTCATCGCCAACGTCATCGTCACCATGGTCGGCGGTCAGGAAACGACGACGAACCTGATCGGCAACGGCATCGTGACCCTGCTCCGGAACCCCGAGCCGATGGCCCGCCTGCGCGAGGATCCCGCGCTGATCACGCCCGCGGTCGAGGAGCTGCTGCGCTACGAGAGCCCGAGCCAGCACACCGCGCGCCTCGCCCCCGAGGACGTCACGCTCGGCGGCAAGCTGATCCGCAAGCGGCAGGCGGTGATCGCCGTCATGGCGGCCGCCAATCGCGATCCCGAACGCTTCCCCGATCCCGACCGTCTCGACCTCGGCCGCACGGACAACCGCCATCTCGCCTTCGGCTGGGCAGCGCACTTCTGCTTCGGCGCTCCGCTGGCCCGGATCGAGGGCCAGATCGCGTTCGCCACGATGCTGCGACGGCTGCCCGAGCTGCGGCTGTCGCCCGGCCCGCTCGTCTGGCGCGAGAATCTCGGGCTGCGCGGTCTCACCGCGCTGCCGGTCGCCTTTGCCGGTACCGTCTGAGGTCCGATGCGGTTGATCGACCACGAGCGCCTGGAAGCGTACCTGGCCGCGCGCGAGGCGGTCGCGCCGCGCGGCATCACGCCGCGGCCGCGCGGCGCCCGCGTCCCGCTGTCGGCGGCCCAGCAACAGATCTGGCTGCACGCGCACCTGGCCCCCGAGCTGCCGCTCTACAACGAGCCGTTCACCATCCGCCGCCGCGGTCCCCTCGACGTCGCCGCGCTCGAGGCCGCGCTGAGCGAGATCGTCCGCCGGCATGAGGCGTGGCGCACGACGATCCAGGTCGACGGTGGTCAGCCCGTGCAGGTGGTGCAGCCCGCGGCCGCTGTCCCCCTCCCCGTGGCCGACCTCACCGCGATGCCGGCGGCGCAGCGCGAGGCCGAGGCGACGCGGCGCGCGACCGAGGACGCCTGCCGGCCGTTCGACCTGGAGCGCGGGCCCCTGCTGCGCGCCCTGCTCGTGCGCGTCGCCGACGACGATCATCGGCTATTCCTCACGGTGCACCACATCGTGCTCGACGGCGTGTCGATCTACCGGATCCTGCTCGGCGAGCTCACCGCGCTCTACGATGCCTTCGCGGCCGGGCGGCCGTCGCCGCTGCCGGAGCTCCCCGTGCAGTACGCCGACTTCGCGCTCTGGCAGCGCGAGCGCCTGAAGACCGAGGGGCCGGAAACGTCGATCGAGTACTGGCGCCGGCGGCTGGCCGGGATGCCCCTGCTGGCGTTGCCGACCGACCGGCCGCGGCCCGCGGTGCAGACCTTCGCGGGCGCGCGCCACTGCGTGGCGCTGCCCCCCGCGCTCAGCGCCGCCCTGCGCACGCTGGCGCGGCGCGAAGGCACGAGCCTGTTCATGACGCTGCTGGCCGCCTTCGAGGTCCTGCTGCACCGCTACACGGGCCAGGACGATCTCGCGCTCGGCACGGTGAGCGCGGGCCGCGGCCGTCCGGAGCTCGAGCGGCTGCTCGGGTTCTTCGCCAACCCGCTGTGCCTGCGCGCCGACGTCAGCGGGGATCCGACATTCAGCCAGCTGCTCACGCGCGTGCGCGAGGAAAGCCTCGAGGCGCTCGCCCACGACGACGTGCCCTTCGAATCGCTGGTCAAGGCGCTCGGGGTCGAGCGCGACGCCGGCCGCAACCCGCTCTTCCAGGTGGCGTTCTCCCTGGAGGCGCCGCGCGCCGCGGTGCCGGAGGGCTGGAGCGCCGGCCACCTGGACGTCGATACGGGGACGTCGAAGTTCGATCTCTACCTGGAGCTCGACGAGCGGCCGGACACGATCGTCGGTCGCATCGTCTACCGCACGGACCTCTTCGAGCCCGCCACGATCGAGCGCCTCGCCCGCCACTACCAGCGCATCCTCGAGGCCGCGGTCGCCGATCCGCACTGCACGATCTCGGCGTTGACGCTGCTCGACCCGGCCGAGCGTCAGCAGCTGATGGCGTGGAGCACGGCACGCGCGCCGTATCCGGATACCGCCACCGTCCACGGCCTCTTCGAGGCCCAGGCGGCGCGCACTCCCGACGCGATCGCCCTCCTCGCCGGCGACGACCGGTTGAGCTACGGCGAGCTGAACGCGCGCGCCGCGCGGCTCGCGGCGCGGCTGCGGCGGCGCGGCGTCGGCCGCGACGTGCCGGTCGGCGTCTTCCTCGAGCGCTCGATCGACGTCGTCGTGGCGTTCCTGGGCATCCTGAAATCCGGCGGTGCCTACGTGCCGCCCGATCCCGGCTATCCGGCCGAGCGGCGGCGCTTCATGCTGACCGAAACCGGGGCGACGATCGCCGTGACGAGCGCTTCGCTGCGCGAGGAGCTGGGACAGCCCGGCCTCGACGTGCTCGTCGTCGACGAGCGCGAGGCCGGCGACGAGGCGGCGCCCGCGACCGGCAGCGCCGCGGCACCCGACAGCCTGGCCTACATCATGTTCACGTCGGGCTCGACCGGGCGGCCCAAGGGCGTGGCCGTGCCGCACCGGGGAATCGTCCGGCTCGTGTTCGGCCAGACGTTCGCCCGGCTCGATGCAACCCGTACCGTGCTGTTGACCTCCACGACCTCGTTCGACGTCTCCACGTTCGAGCTGTGGGGCCCGTTGCTTCACGGCGGGCGCTGCGTGCTCTACCCGCAGGGCGTGCCCACGCCGGAGACGCTGGCGAAGCTGATCCGCCACCACCGCGTCACCACGGTGTGGCTCACCGCCTCGCTGTTCAACACGGTGATCGACGAGGCGCCCGAGGCGCTGCGCGGGGTGGACGAGCTTCTGGCCGGCGGCGAGGCGCTGTCGCCGGCGCACGTGCGGCGCGCGCAGGCGCGGCTGCCTGGCGTCACCGTCATCAACGGCTACGGGCCCACCGAGTGCACGACCTTCGCGTGCTGCTACCGGCTCGAGGCGCCGCTGCCCGACGACGCCACCTCGGTCCCCATCGGTCCGCCGATCGCCAACACCGAGACCTTCGTCCTCGACGCCCACCGCGCGCTGGCGCCGCTGGGCGCCGTCGGCGAGCTGTACCTCGGCGGCCCGGGCCTCGCGCGCGGCTACGTCAACCGGCCGGAGCTGACGGCCGAGCGCTTCGTGCCACACCCGTTCGATCCGGCGCCGGACGCGCGGCTCTATCGCACCGGCGATCTCGTGCGCTGGCGTCCCGACGGCACGCTCGACTTCCTGGGCCGCGTCGACAGCCAGGTGAAGATCCGCGGCTTCCGCATCGAGCCGGGGGAGATCGAGAGCGTCCTGGCCGACCACCCGGGCGTGCGGGAGGCGGTGGTGCTGGCGCGCCAGCGCGCGCACGGCGACCGGGTGCTCGTCGCCTACGTCGTTCCCCGCGGGAGCATGCCCGAGACGGAGGCCCTGCGCGAGCACCTGCGCGCGCGTCTCCCCGCCTTCATGATCCCGGCTGCGTTCGTGGAGATCGCGGTCGTGCCGCTCACGCCGATCGGCAAGGTCGACCGCACCGCACTGCCCGAGCCGGCGGCGGCGCCCGCCGGCACGCGGCACCTGGCCGCGCGCGATCCGCTCGAGGCGCGCCTGCTCGCCCTCTGGGAAGAGGTGCTCGGCGTGCCCGGGATCGGCGTGAAGGACGACTTCTTCGCGCTGGGTGGTCACTCGCTCGTGGCCGTGCGCCTGATGCGCCAGATCGAGCGCCTGTTCGGCCAGGCCCTGCCGCTGAACGTGCTCTACACACACCCGACCGTGGAGGACGTGGCGCGCCTGCTGCTGCGCCGGGAACGCGATCGCTTCCGGCTCCCCGCGCAGGCGCTCCAGGAGGGTGGCAGCGAGCCTCCCTTCTTCTTCTTCCACGGAGATCTGAACGGCGCCGGCTTCTACTGCCGCGACCTCGCCCGCCATCTGGGCGATGAGCAGCCCGTCTACGCGATCCACCCGCTCGGGCTCGACGGCGGCCCGGTGCCGCCGACGATCGAGGCCATGGCGGACGAGCACCTGAAGCTCATCCGCGAGCTGCAGCCGCACGGGCCCTATCGCATCGGCGGGTACTGCAACGGCGGCCTGGTCGCCTACGAGACAGCGCGCCGGCTGGCCGAGGACGGCGAGCGCGTGGAGCCGGTCGTGCTCATCGCGGCCGCGGCCGACACGCGCCTGCGCCGCGTGCGTCCGCTCATCGACCGCGTGGCGCGCTGGCTCGGGCTCGACGCGGACGAGGCGACCGACTACTTCGGCCGGCTGCGCTTCCTGGCCGATCGCCTGGCCGCGCTCGGCCTGCGCGCCCGCGTGGGCCTGGCGCTCGAGACGCTGGTCACGCTCGGCCACGAGATCGCCGACCGCCTGCGCGGTGCGCCGCACTCGCTCTTTGCCCGCACGCCGATTCCGGCCGACGCCGGCACCGCCGTGCGCGTCGCCGACGAGCTGCTGAGCCACGAGACCTACGCGCGCTACTTCACGGCCGTCATGGCCTACGTGCCCCGCCGCTTCGCCGGCAAGGTGCTCGTGTTCTGGCCCGAGGACGAGGCGCCGCGGCATCCCGACGCGCCGCAGCTCGGGTGGGCGCGGCTGGTGCAAGACGTCGAGGTCATCCGCGTCCCCGGCGATCACCACACGGTCGTCACGCGATACGCCGAGCTGATCGCGCGCAGGATGCGCGCCCAGCGTCCGGATCCCCCCGATGCCATCCGCGGCGCCGCCTGAACCCCACACCTCCTGGAGCGCACCGCCGCCCGGACTCACGCTGCGCGCCGGGGAGATCCACCTCTGGCGCGCGGACCTCGACGGCAGCAGCGACGGCGAGCTCGCACGCTTGCACCGGACGCTGGCGCCGGACGAGCGCGCGCGCGCCGCGCGCTTCGTCTTCGCCCCCGATCGCCGGCGCTTCACCATCGGCCGCGCGGCGCTCCGCGCGGTCCTCGCCCGCTATCTCGAGACGACCCCCGACGCCGTCGCGCTCGGCCGCACGCCGCAAGGCCGCCCCACGCTGATCGGTGCCCAGACCGGCGCGCTCGCCTTCAGCGTCTCGCGGTCGGCCGGACTGGCCGTGTGCGCTGTCACGAACGGAGGCGCGATCGGCGTGGACCTCGAGCACATCGTGCGCGGCGTGGCGGCCGACGTCACGCACGAGGGCGTCCTGTCGCCGGACGAGATCGCCGCACTGCGCGCGCTGGCGCCGGCGGCCCGCGATCGCGCGTTTTTCGTGGTGTGGGCACGCAAGGAGGCCTACGCCAAGGCCCGCGGGCTCGGACTGGCGCTGCCGTTCGACCGCTTCAGCGTCTCCACCGATCCCGCGGCGCCCGCGCTCCTGGCCGCCGACGATGACGATCCCGCGCGGTGGACGCTGCGTGATGTGGACGTCGCGGCGGGCTACGCGAGCGCGCTCGCCGTGGAGGGCCGGCCGGAGCGCGTGCTGACCTGGACGGCCGACCTCAGCGGTCGCTGAAGCCCATCCGCACGTCGCCGGCGCGAATCGCGCGGATGATGGCATCGCGATCGCGCGCGGCATCCACCTCGATCCACGCGCGCCCGAAGTGCGGCGGCCGGTGCGCGTCGTCGGTGGCGATCTTCACCAGCGGGATGGCCTCGGTGTCGTAGACCGGCCGGTAGAGCCCGGTGTCGGTCACCTCGATCGCGTCCAGCGGCCAGCCGAACTCCCGGATGATGCCGATGCGATCGACCGTGTCGCGCACGCTGAGCTTGTAGCGGGCCGGATGGTTCAGGACCCACAGCGTCTCCGTCTCGCCCATCACCTTGCCGACGTGCTGCGGAAAGGCGTCGAAGCTGAGCTCGATGCCGCGGAAGAGCAGCAAGCGCGGCGACAGGCGCGCCAGCGCCTGCTGATAGCCGGGCTCCACCCAGTTCTCGTGATCGTCGTGATCGGTGATGGCCAGGAAGTCGTAGCCGCGCGATTCGTACTCCGCCACCAGCGCCGCCGGGGAGCGCACGCCGTCCGAGAACGTGGTGTGCGCGTGGAGGTTGCCGCGCAGCAGCGGCATCAGGCGAGCGCCTGCCGCGCGTGCGCGGCGATGGCGTCCAGGCGGGCCAGCCAGAGCGTGGGCATTCGCCGGGCGTACTCGACCAGCTCGCGCAGGCAGGCGAAGCGCGACGGGCGTCCGATGATCTGCGGGTGGAACGTGAAGTTGGTGACGCCGCCCACCTCGGTGATGCCGTCGAGCTCGGTGAGCCAGCCCTGCAGCACGGGGCCGGGCGGCTGCATGGCGCGCTGGCCGGTGAACATGAAGAACGGCGCGTCGTCGAGCACCCACGAGACGGGAATCTCGACGAGGCGGCGGCCCGCCACCGCAGGATGCAGGTAGGGGCGCAGCCGATCCATCATGTTCGAGGAGTACTCGAAGCCGTGGCGCGCCAGCAGCGCCAGCGTGTTGGACGAGAGCTGCCAGGCCGGCGCGCGGTAGCCGACGGGACGCCGGCCGGCCTGCCGCGTCAGCACGTCGAGGCTGCGCAGCAGGATCTTCTCCTCCTGCGCGGCGTCCAGGTCGCTCACCTTCTCGTGCACGTCACCGTGGCAGCCGACCTCGTGGCCGCCCGCCACGATGCTCTTCACCGCCTCGGGATGGTGCTCGGCCACCCAGGCCGGGATGAAGAACGAGGCCGCGATCTCCGCCTGGTGCAGCAGGTCGAGGATGCGCGGCAACGCCTCCAGCACGCCGAACGTGCCCTGCGAGAGCGTGACGGGCTCGGTGACGCCGCGGGCGAGCCAGAGGGTCTCGGCGTCGAGATCGAAGGTGAAGGCGCAGGCCGCTCGCCTGCCGTGCGGCCAGCGGGGAGCGGTCATCGGACAGCTAACGCTGCGGGCGAGACTTCGGAGCCGGTGGGCCGTCCCATGTGATGGAGAAGCCCAGCGCGAACCAGCCGTTCACCTCGCGCTTGAGCGTGGCCTCGGAGCCCACGGGCGCGTTCGGCGCCGTCCAGCCCGAGAAGCCATACCGGCCGGAGCCATTGGCGGTCTCGTAGCGGGCGGCCAGCGGCTCGATGAAGGCCGGGTCGTGCTCGACCTGGGTGCCGGGAACGTAGAAGTCGTTGTCCGGCGGCCGCGTGGTCTCGTAGTGCAGCGGCGGTGGCACCACCCGAGCCTCGCGCTCTACCGCTGGCGCAGACGACTTGATCTGCACACCGGGAGGCTGCGGAGGGGCCTGCGGCACCACCCCCTGGGCAGCAGCCGGCAGCGCGATCAGCACCCCGAAGCCCGAGATCAGGAGGGCCATGGCGGCTCGCATGAGTCCATTGTACTCAAGTGTGCCGAGGAGCGCGAGGAAAGCCGCCGGTCAGAATTTGCAGAGACTGGTGAGCGCGCGGACGTCCTTCAGCGTGTCCAGGCCCAGCACGGTCCGCTCGATCTCGGCCACGCGCGCCGGCGCCAACGCGCGGCCGGCATTGTCGCGGAACTTCTCGACGATCGCCTCGGCCGGAAGGGGGCGCGCGCGGCTCCCCCGCCCGTCGGGTGCGCGGGCCTCGAGCGTCCGGCCATCGCGCAGCCGCAGCCGGACCCAGCCCGGGAAGCCGTGCGGAAACGGCGAGTCGGGGTCGACCGTGTGCGTGACGCGCCCGGCCAGCGCCAGACGCGCGGCGTCACCCAGCCGCTCGGGCGCGTAGGTATCGAGCCCCACGCGGCCGTCCAGCAGCGCGGACGCAACCGAGTACGGCAGGCTGAACTGGGCATCGTACGCCGTGCGTGGACGAAGCTTGGCGGCGCGGGGCTCGCACACGATCGGCACCTGGCCGGCCGGCACCAGACACTCCACGCTCTCGATCGCCTCCGCCGTCAGCGCGTGCTCGCGCCGTAGCTCGAGGGCGCAGTCGAGATAGGCGTGGTTGTAGTGGCAGCACGGATAGGGCTTGTAGCCGATCGCCGGCGTCTCCCACTGATGGCCGAGCGTCTCGAACGGCGCCAGATCGGGCTCGCTGCCGACGAAGGTGCGATAGAAGCCGAAGCGGCCATCGAGGATCGAGGCCGGCCCGGTGAAGCCGCCGCGCGCCAGCGCGCTGGCGACCGCACCGGCGTGGCCCGCCCAGCCCGGATGCACGCGCTTGACCCACGAGCCGTCTTCCAGATACTCGAGCACCCCGGAGGCGAAGCTGCCGGCGATGCCGAGCGCGGCGGTCAAGCGCGCGGCGTCGAGGCCCTCGAGGCGGCCGGCCGTCAGCGCCGCCGCGAACGGGCCGCACACGGCCGTGGCATGCCAGCCGCGCGCGTGGAAGACGCCGGAGGCCGCCATGCCGAGCCGCGCGATCGACTCGTAGCCGGCCACCGCGGCGGTGATGACCGTCCGGCCGTCGAGACCGCCGGCCTCACCGAGCGCGAGGGCCACCGGCACCAGGACCGCGGAGGCGTGCGTGATGGAGGCGGCGTGGGTGTCGTCGAAGTCGAGGCTGTGGGCCAGGCTGCCGTTGGCGAGAATCGCCAGCGGCACGGTCGCCGTGCGCTTGGAGCCGAAGACCGTGCAGTCGCCGGCGCCGCCCCAGCCCTCGAGCGCGCCCAGGATGGACGGTGCCGTCTCGCCCGTGGACGCCGCCAGCGCGATCCCGAGGATGTCGAGCGCGCGCAGCTTCGCGCTGGCCACGACCTCCTCCGGCAGCGCGTCGAACGTGAGCGCCGCCGTGAAGTCGGCCAGGCGGCGCGCCAGCGTCACGCCGGCGCCTGCTCGCCCGGCAGCGCCACGTTGCCGTCGCGCTCGCGGCTGCGGAGCGCGATCACCACGCGTCCCTCCCCGTCGGTGACCTCGAACTCCTCCACCAGGCCCGACTCGAGCATCTGCTGCACGAGCTGCTCGCGCTCGTGCCCGGCCGGCGGCAGCAGGTGCGACTTCCAGCGCATCACGAAGTAGCCACGGCTCACGTGGGGCAGCCGCGCCTGCGCACGCTGGAGCTCGCCGAGCGCGCGCTCGACCGCGGAGCCTCCGTTGGCGGCCGCCACGCGCGATGGCGTGCCGGTCCCCGGCACCAGCCGGCTGACCGGGCGTGGGCCGCGGCCGTCGGCGCGAGAGCCGGCACCGCGCTCACGCGGCAGGCGGTCGCTGCGGAAGGCGGCGACACCGTCGCTCAGATGGATGTGGCCGAAGCAGCGCACGCGCAGATCGCTCGACAGCTCCTCGGCCGACCACGTGGCCACCCACACCTGCTTGCCGAGCCCGTTCACCGCCTCCACGGCGGGCACGAAGTCATCGTCGCCGGAGACCAGCACGGCGGCGTCGAAGTTGTCGTTGGCCGCGTGATGGATGAGGTCGGCCACCAGGCGCGTGTCCACCCGCTTCTCGGTCGTGAACTCGTTCTCCTCGCCGCAGTGCGGGCAGCGCACCGAGCGCCGCACGCGCGGCTCGCGGCGGACGAAGTAGCCGCGCCGGAGCTCCAGCCCCTTGAGGAAGCCCTCGACCACTTGCGGGGCGTCGGGGGAGACGCCGACATAGTAGTAGGCGGCGCCGAACATCGCACTCGGCCCGCCCACGGCCTCGGTGATCCAGGTGGCCAGGCGGTCGTAATCGACCCGGAGGGTCTCGTCGAAGCGCTGCAGCGAGCGGTAGAAGTTCTGCCCGTCAAAAAAAATACAGATTTTCATCTCGTAGCTCCGAGCACGCGGCCGGCCGGCGCCCTGCCGCGCCCGCTCAATGTAATGGTGGTCGATGCTGGACTTGAACCAGCGACCCCCGGCATGTGAGGCCGGTGCTCTGCCAACTGAGCTAATCGACCGTGACGTGTAAATCTAGCGGCAGACGGGAGCCTCGTCAACCAGCCGAAGCACGCCCCCGGCGAACCACCTGCACGTCGCTGACGTCCACGCGGTCCTCGGTCACCTCCACCACGTGGATCGCGCCGCGCGCGTCGCGGCGCACCACCTTGTCGCCCTTGCGCAGCGTGAGGCGCACACCGAACTCGGGGGCGACCTCGCGGGTCGCCGCGCGTCGAGAGGTCCGTCGAAACAGGCGCATGGCGCTTCCTCCTCTCGGGCCGGTTCAGTCCAGTCTGCCACCACCGGGGAGCTCGCGCGACCTGTTGCGGAGACCTTGGCCGGCGGCGCCCCGGACGGTAGGATGGGGCGTGCCGTCCCCGCCGGAACGCCCTCATCCCAGCCTCAACGCCATGCTCCTCTGCGATCTCACGATCCGCGAGCACGGCAGCGGCAAGATCAGCCTCATCGGCGTCTTCGAGAACATCAGCAGCTCCCGCTTCCCCGTGGTGCACCGCTCGCTGTCCGTGTACGCCAAGCTGACGGACGCCGAGGGCGACTACACGATCCGCCTGGAGCTGATTCGCCTGGAGGACAGTCACGTGGTCGCGCAGGGCGCGCTGAAGGCGACGTTCGCCGATCGGATGGCGCCGGGCGAGCTCATCTTCAACCTCGAGAACCTCGGGCTCGAGCGCCCCGGACGGTACGAGTTCCGGCTGTTCGCCGAGGAGCGCTTCGTGGCGGGCAAGACGTTCACCGTGATCCAGTCGGCGCCGGCGGCCACGGCGTAGTCGCGTGCGCGTCCTCATCCTGACGGCGAGCTACGGCTCCGGCCACAACGAGGCCGCACGCAGCCTGGCCGCGGGCTTCCGCGCGCGGGGTGCCGAGGCCGTCGTCGTCGACCATTTCCGCGAGCTCGTGCACCCGCTCTTCGAGCGCGCCTCGCGCGGCCTCTACATGGCCCTGCTCCGGCGCGCGCCGCTCGTGTGGAGCGCGGCGTACGCGCTGGGCGACTGGCTCTCGAGCGACTCGCCGCTGGCCTTCGGCGTTACGCGCCTGGGCACACGGCGCCTCGCCGCGCGGCTGCAGGCACTCCGGCCGGATGCGGTGGTCTCGGTGCACGCCACGCCGGCGGCGGCGATGTCGGCGCTGGCCGCCGAGGGGCACCGGCTGCCGCCGCACACCACGGTCGTCACCGACTTCGTGGCCCACAGCCAGTGGATCGCCCGGGGGATCGACCGCTACTGCGTCGCCGCCGAGGAGGTCGGCCACGAGTTCGTCGCCCGCGGCATCCCGCGCGAGTACGTGCACGTGACGGGAGTTCCGATCCGCGCTGCGTTCGAGCAGCCCGTCGATGGCGCGGCCGCGCGGGCGGAGCTCGGCCTGCGCCTCGACGCGCCGGTGGTGCTCGCGATGGCCGGCTCGCACGGCCGCGTCGGCCGGCTGCCGGAGATCATCCACGCGCTCGCGCGGATGCCCGCGCCGGTCCAGGCCATCGTGGTGGCCGGGCGCGACAGCGCGCTGACCGCGCGGCTGCAGCGGCTGGCAGCCGGCACGTCGATCCGCGTCCTCGGCTACGTCGACGACGTGCGCACGCTGATGGCGGCCGCCGACCTGCTCGTCACCAAGGCCGGCGGCATGACGCTGGCCGAGGCGCTGGCCGCCGAGCTGCCGATGCTGCTCTATGGCTCGCTGCCGGGCCAGGAGCGCCGCAACGAGCGCTTCGCCTCGCGCGCCGGCATGGCCCTGGCCGCGCGCTCGCGCCGCGAGCTGGCGCGCCTGCTCGAGCGTGCGCTGGCCGAGCCCGAGCTGCTCGAGCACCTGCGCGAGCGCATCCGCCGGGTGCGCTGCCCCGATGCCACCGAGCGCATCGTGGACCAGGTCGTCGCCGGCAGCCGCCAGCGCTCATGATCGGCCGCGTGCTGGCGCTCGGCGCCGCCGCCTGGGTCGGCTGGGCGTGGGTTCCTCACCTGGCCACACCGGCCTGCACGTGGCGCGGCCCGCGCACGGACCGGCGCCTGGCGCTCACGTTCGACGACGGCCCCGATCCCGAATGGACGCCGCGCGTGCTGGATGTCCTCGCCGCGGCCGGCGTCCGCGCGACGTTCTTCGTGATCGGCGAGCGCGCGGCCCGCGCGCCGGCGCTCGTTGCGCGCATGGTCGCCGAGGGCCACGAGGTCGCGAATCACTCCTGGTCGCATCGCAATCTCTGGTTCTGTGGGCCGGGCGCCACGCGCGAGCAGGTCCAGCGGGGTCACGACACGATCGCGGAGCTCACCGGCCGCGCGCCGCGCCACTTCCGGCCGCCGTGGGGCATGGTCAACGCCGCGATGTTCTCCGCCGTGCGGACGACGGGCGAGCGCGTGGTGTTCTGGTCGATCCAGCCCGAAGGTCAGCGCCCGGCTCCGGCCGAGCGCCAGGTCGCCTATGTCGTCGATCGGGCGCACGCCGGCGCCATCGTGGATCTCCACGACGCCGAGGGAACGCCGCGCGCGCCCGAGCGGCTGCTCGACGCGCTCCCGGGGATGATCGGGGGCCTCCGCGAGCGGCACTACGCGTTCGGGACGGTCGCCGATCTCCTGACGGCCTAGCCGGCCACGCCGGCGCGCGGGCTCAGCGCGCGACGGACAGGACGCGCGCGATGTCCCACTTGTGGATCGTGTCGTCGTCCCCGCCCGAGTACAGGAACTTCCCGTCGCGCGAGAACACCACGGCATAGGTCGTCGCGGCGGGCGAGGACAGCCGCGTGATCTCGCGTCCGCTCGGCAGCGCCCACAGGCGGATCGCCGAGTCGCGATGGGCCGAGGCGACCACGCGGCCGTCGGGGCTCGCCGCGACCGCCATCACCTCCGGCCCCGGATGAATGCCGTACGCCTCCCAGCGCGTGGGCGGCTCGCCGCTGCGGTCGAGCGCGAGCACGCTCGACGAGGCGCTCGAGGCCAGGCTCCACAGGCGCAGCGTCTGGTCGGCGGCGCCCGAGACCAGCGTGCCGCCGTCGGGCGTGACGGCGAGCGCGTGCACGGTGTTGCGGTGGCCGCGGAGCGTGGCCAGCAGTGAGCCATCGGCAACCTGCCATGCGTAGATCACATCGTCGGCGGTGCCGGTGAAGAGCCGCCGGCCGTCGGGCGACCACGCGAGCCCGCGCACCGTGTTGCCGTGCGGCAGCCGGGCCACGGTCTTCCACGTGGCGGTGTCCCACAGACGCACCGTGGTGTCACGGCCGCCGGAGGCGAAGAGCCGGCCGTCGGGGCTCCAGCCGAGCACGCGGATGGACTGCGTGTGGCCCTCGAGCGCCACGCGCAGCGCACGGGTCTTCACGTCCCAGACGTGCACCAGAAAATCGTCGGCGCCGCCGGCCACGAGCGCGCCGTCGGGCGAGATCGCGACGGCCCACATGGTCGCCGGCCACCAGCTCGGTGACAGCGTCGCCTCGGCGACGTCACGGGCAGTGTCCCAGAGCCGCACGCGGCCGTCCCGGCTGCCCGACACCAGGCGGCCGCCGTCGGGCGCCAGGGCCAGGCTGGTGACCGAGTGGTGGTGGCCGCGCAGCGTGGCGGCGAGCGCGGCCGGGCGCGGCAGCTC
>JBKPRI010000417.1:0-11108 GCA_046734515.1 Candidatus Methylomirabilota bacterium
TTCGACGTGTTCGTCGAGTCGAAGGTGAGAATCCCCGACGTGGCGGTGTAGTTGTGCCCGGCGCGGGCCGTGCCGTCGGCCGTCGCGAAGTCCACCAGCACGCCGCCGGCGGCGCCGCCCGTGCGGAGGACCGTGATCGTGCTCGTGTTGCCCTCGCCCACCGTGTAGGCGGCGGCGCTGAACTGCAGGGTCCCGCCGAGGTCGTTGTCGCCGATCGTCACCGTCGCCGACGAGGGCGAGCCGATGACACCGCTGACGGGCGAGATCCCGGTGAGCGCGAACGTGAAGGTGCGCGGGCCATCGACCAGCGCGTTCTCGAGGATCGTCACCGGCACCGTCAGGCTCGTCGCCCCGGCCGCAAAGGTCGCGCTCGTGTTGGCCGGCACGGTGTAGTCCACGCCGGCGTGTCCGGTGCCATCGGTCAGCGAGAACTGCACGACCACGCTGGAGGCCAGGTTGGTGCCGGTCCGCTGGATCACGATCGGCACCGTCTTCGAGGCCTCGGTGACCGCGTACGTGCCGGCGCTCAGCTTGACCGTGCCGGCCCGGTCTTCGTCGATGATGCTCAGCGGGGCGCTCGTCAGCGAGCCCAGCATGGCGGCCGGCCCGGTTGGCGAGCTCAGCGTGATGGTAGCGCTGCGGTTGCCGTCGACGAGCGTGTTGGCCACGGTCTTCACGGTGAAGGTCGCGGTCGCGCCCAATGCCGCGAAGGACAGCGTCCCGCCCGTGGGGCCAACGAAATCGCCGGGCGATGCCGTGCCCACGGCCCAGTTCACTGTGCCCGGCGCCGTCAGCTTGCCGGTGCGCCTCACCGTCACAGTCACCGAGTTGCCCTCGGTGACCGTGTACGAGGCCTGCGACAGGTCGTACAGGGTGACATCACTACGCACCATGGTGACGAGGCCGTAATCCTTGGTCGGGCCGCCGAGCTCCACGGTCAGAACACCGGTGATGATGTCCTTGGCGGCCCGCATCGTCCCGATGACGTTGTACTGCTGGGCGGTCGCGGTAGTGAGCGTCCCCGTCACACTGCCGTTGGTGCTCCCGATTGAAAGCGCGGTGGCGCCCGCCGCCAGCGTCGTCACCACGGGAGGCTCGGAAGCATCCCGGAGCACGCCGCCCAGGAAGTTGCCGTCCCGGTCGAACGCGGTGGCGCCGACCTGCGTCGTGCTACTGGCCTGCTTGGCGTTCACGCGCTGCGCGTAGATGCGCCACGTGCCGAACAGGTCCGCCCGGCTGAACGTCACGGGTGGCCCGCTGGAGACGAGCTTTGACATCGCCACCAGGCCCGGGGCGCCGATGTCGTTGAGTCCAGACGTCAAGCCAATGATCAGGTCGCGCGACGCGGACGTGCCGCCTGCATCGGTTGAGAGCTGCGTGTCGAGGTCGGCCTTCGTTCCCGTGACGGCTCCGCCGCCACCGACGACCGCTCAGTTGAAGCCGGAGCGGCCGTCTCCATCGGTGCTCTGCGCCCGGATCGTGCCGTCCGACAGGACCAGGTCCGCCTGGGAGCAGCCATCGATCCCGTGGAAGGTGATGACGCCCGTGACCCAGGCGGCGCCGTCCGCCGAGGCGGCGGCCGCGCTCAGGTCATTGCTCGGGGTGAGCTCGTGGTAACTCCAGTTGGCGGTGGCATCCGGGTTGACGGAGGTATTGCCCCCGATATCGGCCAGGCCGAACGTCTGAGCGGGCTCGAGCTTGGACAACGTGAAGAGTCCCACCTGTCCAAAAAGCCCGGCCGCACCGAGGATCGTGTGGCGGTTGTCGAGCAAGCGCGCCTCGCGCAGCGCGATCGCGCCGCTCGACGGCCCGGTGCCGGAGATCTGGCTCAGCGGGAGGGTGCCGGTCACCACACCGGCCGTGCTGATGGAGACGTTACCGCCGATGAGAATCAGGTACGTGTTGCCGCTCTGGTTCTCGGTGAGCAGGCTCGTGTCGCTGACGACCCCGTCCTCATCGAGGGTCACCTGTCCGCGGTACGCACCGATGCTGCTGCCATCGAAGGCGCCGGGCGGCGTCGCGAGCTGGAAGATCTCCCAGGTGCCCTGGAGGTCACTGGGCAGAAACGCTTGCGCCGCCGCCGTGCTTGGCGATCCGATCATGGCGAGGCACATCGCCAGCACAACGGCGGTAAGCCGCACTGCGCGGCGACCATATAGAACGCGCGATGATGTCACCTTGCTGCCTCCCCCGTTGATCTCATGGCGTGGTCAGCGATCCGCTGATCGAGCAGGTCTCACCGACGGTGAAGGCCCCGCTGAAGGTCGCCGAGAAGGAGCCCGGTCCACCGATGGCAGAGGTCGCCGTGCCGGTGAACGTCCCGCCCCCGCTGGCGCCGGCGCTGTTCGAGATGGTGAACGTGCCGTTGACCGTGCCGGCAGTGTT
The DNA here is from genome assembly GCA_046734515.1 of Candidatus Methylomirabilota bacterium. Lineage (GTDB taxonomy): Bacteria > Methylomirabilota > Methylomirabilia > Rokubacteriales > CSP1-6 > AR5. The sequence continues at coordinate 2,386 of JBKPRI010000417.1, forward strand.
CACCGAGCCGGTCGCGCGGATCGTGTTGGTCTGGGTTCCGCTCCGCACGGTGGCGGTTCCCGACCAGGTGCTTCCCGTCTGCGACGAGATGGCGAACGTCCCGGCGAGCGTGGCCGACGCATTGTTGGCTGGAATGAAGCAGTTCGAGAGCGTGAACGGTACCGCGGCGGTCGTGCTCCGAACCATGGCGGGAACGACCATGATCGGGGCCGAGCCCACGTTGTTGTTCTCGTTCGATTCCGGTACCACGTGGCCGGCATCGGCGATCGCGCCGATGAAGTACTCGCCGGTGGCGATCGGCAGCACGATGGATGTCGTCGCGGAGGAGATCGCTCCCGGCCCCAGCGACGAGACGGTGCGCGAGGCGAGGAGCGTCGCGGTCGCGGGATCGACGAGCGCCGTGTCCGACAGGTACAGGCGCGTCTGGAAAGCCGGCGCCGTACCGGGAGCGGGCGCGTTGTTGAGCACGGTGTTCTGAATACCGATGGTCTTGCCCGCGATTCCCACGAGCGGCACGCCCAGCACGAAGATGCTCAGCTCCGGGGCCTTGACGGTCAGCACGCCCGTCGTCGCGGTGTTGTTCGTCTCGTCCGCCTCGGCGATCGTGCCGTCCAGATCGGCGATGACCCGCACACGGTACTGTCCGTCGGGAACATCGGCCGGAATATGAACGAGCGCGCTGCCGCTGAACGTCCCGCCGGTCACCACGGCCAGCGTGCGGTTTGGGCCAATCAGAAGGTCGGGACCCGGCGGGCTGACAGGTACCAGCGCGAAGCCAAGCGTGAATGATCCCGAAGCCGTACCGAAGTTGCGGACCGTGTAGCTCACGCTGACGTTGGCGCCGGGAATCGCGCCGGCCACGGTCGCCGCCGCTGACACCGCGAGATCGGGCCCGACCACCAGCGCGATGGCACTCGCTCCACTATTGTTGGCGTCGTCGCGCTCGAACACGGCGCCCGGGTCATCGGCGTGCGCCAGGAAGAAGTACTTGCCCGGCGCCAGCGCGGGCAGCGCGACGCGGGAGACCACGCTGACGCTGGCCGCGGCGGGCAGTGCCGGGACGGCGACGAGCCCGAAATCGACGAGCGTGCCCGCCGCGCTCTGATTCTGGGAGAGCAGGAGCCGCGATTGCGAGGCGGGGGCCGTGCCCGGCGCGATGGCCGTATTGCGCACGACCTGCGTGACGCTGACGTTGGCCGGCGTGCCGGCCGCGATCACGGCGGGAGTGAACGTCACGGTAGAGATCGTGAGATCCGGACGGACGACCTGGATCGCCGCGGTCGACCGCGCGTTGTTCAGCTCGTTGGCCTCGTCGATCTCACCGCTCGAATCCGCCCGCGCGATCACGAAGTAGGCTCCGGCTGCGAGACTCGGCGGGATCGTGACGATCATGGCCGCCGTCGACATCGCGCCCGGCGCCAGCCCCGGGGTGACCCGCCGTGTCGCCAGCAATTGATCGGCGCCGTCGAACGTGGCGTCAGTGGAGAGATAGAGGCTGACGTCGAACGCCCCCGTCCCCTGCCCGCCCTGGTTCTTCACGGTCGTCATGACCGACACGTTGGAGCCGGGCGCTGTCGCGAGCGGCGTCGGCGTGGCGGCCGTCATCACGAGGTCCGGCCCCACGATCACCGGGGTTGCGGTGGCCTTCGCGTTGTTCGTCAGCGACGCTGCGTCCGCCTCCTGCACCGTGCTGGCGACGTTCGCCTGCGCGATGATCCAGTACTGGCCCGGCGGTGTCCCCGGCGGGATCGACACCACCCTGGCAACCGTCGCCATCCCCCCACCCGCGAGCGCCGGCACGGCCGCGTCGCCGAGGACCGTGTCGCCGGGCACGTCGAGCACCGCATCGGTGGAGAGATACAGGCGACTCGTCGTGGCCGGCGCGCCGCCGGGCGATAGCGCGAGGTTCTTCACCACGTGGGTCACGCTCACGTTCTGGCCTGGTGCCGCGACGGCGGGCCCCGTGACGGACTGCACGGCGAGGTCGGCGCGCACCACTTGAATGCCGGGCGTGGCGAGCACGTTGTTGGCCTCGTCGGCCTCGGCCACCTCATCGCCGGTGTCGGCCCGGACGATCAGGAAGTACGAACCGGCGGCCAGGTTCGACGGGATCGTCGCGATCATCGGCGCCGTCGACACGGCCCCGGCCGGCAGCCCTGACGTCACACGGCGGGAGACCAGCAACTGATCGGCCCCGCTCTCGAACGTGGCGTTCGTGGACAGGTAGAGACCGACGTCGAACGCGCCGGCGGCTTGCCCGCCCTGGTTCCTGACCGTCGTGGTCACCGACACGTTGCGCCCAGGTCCGATCGCGAGCGGCGTCGGCGTGGCGGTGGTGACCACGAGGTCCGAGCCGACCGCCACCGGCGTCGCGGTCATGCCGACGTTGTTCCCCGCGGGCGCCTCGGCGAACGCGCCGGCGTTGTTGGCCTGGGCGAAGATCCAGTAACGGCCCGGAAGGGTGCCGGCGGGGATCTGCACGGTTCTGACGACCGTCACGGAGCCGAGCGCGGTGATCGGCGGTACGGTCACCGGTCCCAGATCGACGTCACCGCCGAACACGGCGTCGTCCGAGAGGAACAGTCTGGAGGTCGAGGCGGGCGCGTTGGCTGGTCCGCCCGCGATGTTCCTGATCGTGTGGCTCACGCTGATGTTCGCGCCCGGCGCGATGATCGCCGGCGTCGCCACGACGGAGCTGACCATCAGGTCCGGCAACACAACGTTGATCGCCACGGCCTTCGTGTTGTCGTTCGAGTTGCTCTCCGCCTCCGCGCCGGGATCGGCCGCGGCCACGATGAAGTACGCGCCGGCCGCCGTCCCGGCCGGGATCTGGACAGTCGTTGACATGGCGCTGCTCGTGAAGCCGCCGTTCACCTGCGGGAAGGTCACCGTGCGTAACGCGGCGCCTGCCGGGACGCTGGCGTTCGCCGACAGGTAAAGGTGTGCGAAGTTCGGAGCGAGCGCAGCACCGATGCCGGCGTTGCGAAGGCTCACTGAGACGCTGATGTTGGCCCCGGGAACCGCCGACGGCGGCGCCGTCAAGGTCTGGACCACGAGGTTGGGTGGCAAGAGCTGCGCGGCGGCGGCGAGGACGTTGATCCGAGGAATGGTGGCGCCCGTGGACACACAACCGGAGCACGGAGGGCGGCCGTCTTGGACGGTGGTGCCGGTATTCTGCAGCAGGGCGAGCATGCCGGCGGCGTCGAGGGTCGGCTTCGCCTGGCGAAGCACTGAGATGGCACCGGCCACGTGCGGGGCCGCCATCGACGTGCCGATGAGCCCTCCGAACGATCCGAATCCGAACTGAGGCGGCAGCGAAGAGATCACGGCTTCGCTGAAATCGCCGCCGGGAGCGAGCACGAGGTTCTTGAAGATCCCGGAGCTACCCATGTTGGAGAAGCTCGAGACGGCACTGCCGGCCTTGTTCGATGACGCCACGGCGATTGCGGTCGGGTTGCACGCGGGATTGCTCAGCGCGTCCGTGAATCCGTCGTTTCCGGCCGCGATCACGGTCAGGACCCCGGCGTCGGTCGCGTCACCCGGGTTGGCGGTCCGGAGCTGCGCGATCGCGGGCGCGAGCGGGTCCGTGGGGCACGGCCCAACCTCGACATCGCCGCCGAGGCTCATGTTGGCCGACGCAATCCTCCGCGGCCCGAACGCGAGGCGCTGAGAGTCCAGCCATTCCAGCGCGGCGATCTGGTCGCTCGTGTAGCTCAGCGGGCACGGTGTGAAGAACACGCCGCCGCACGCAGACGGGTCATTGACCTGCGAGAAGACCTGGATCGCGATGATCCTGGCGCCGCGCGCGACGCCTCCGGGCGGGGCGCCGGCCACGCCGCGGCCGTCCCCTGCCGCGATGCCGGCCACGTGCGTGCCGTGCTCGCAGCCGTCGATGGCACAGGGGGCGGCGGATCCCGCCGCGTGAGATTCCTCGACCTGACCGGGGCAGAGGCTCGTCGTCTGGAGTCCGGGGAAATTGCTCGAGAAGCACGCCTCGGCGATGACCTTGCCGCCGGCGGCGGCGAAGAACGGATGACTCGTCTGCACGCCCGTATCCAGGATCGCGACGATCTGGTCGGTGCCATCGAAGCCCGCGTTCCAGACGGTCGGCACGCCCAGCAGCGGCACCGTCTGCGCGAGGCTGGGAGGCCGCGGACGGTCCTCGTGAATCTCGAGAACCGTGCCGCGCATCGCGCGCAGCATCCGCAGCGCGTCGGGGCTTGCCTCGATGGCCATGAGGGGCAGCCGGCCCCGGAACTCGCGGACGACACGGTGCCCGACGCCGCGCAAGCCGCCGCGCACGGTCGTCTGGGCGGCCGCGATGTGCGCGCGCTGACCATGCACGTGCGCGGGCGACGCCATGTGGCCTTCCGGGGTGAACGGCGCGCCCAGGCGCACGATGACGCGAACGCTGCCCTTGTCCGCCGCCTGCTGCATCAGCGCGTCTGCCGCCGGCGCAGACTCCTGCGTGCCGGCGCGGCTGACGAGCAGGGCCACGAGCAGAAGCGTCGTCAGCGAGATGAGCGAGGCCGGGCGCAACATCATATCGGGATCACCGCAGCGGCGGACTCGGCACTGACGGGTCCACGCGCGCGACGTGCGGCGACGCGGCGAGCGCGCGCAGCGCACCCTCGGACGCGTCGATCACGAGCTGGGGGAGCCGACCCAGATTGCGAACGACACGGTGCGGTTGGCCGGCGATGTCGGCCAGCGCGGCGCGCTTCACGGCCTCCATGGCGTCGGCGGAGGCGCCCGCGGGAGCGCGGAGTGTCACGATCACCTGCACGCTGCCCTGCTCGCGGGCGTGGGCGAGCAGCTGGTCACTGACCATCGCGCCGGGGTCCTGGGCAACGGCGCATGCTGCCGTGCTCAGCATGAGGAGCAGCGCGCCGAGTTGCTCACGCGTCGAAGCGCGGGGCTTCAGAGCCGGCGATCAGGCGCGTCCACCGAGGAAGCATGAGCGCTGGCCCGGTGGCTGACCAGTGCGTGAAACGAAACCGGCGATGACACCTCGCGAGTCTGGCGAAACCACCAAGAGGTGTCAAGAAAACGCACGTTGTAGTGATTGCTCTCGGCGCCATGGCGCGGCAAATTTTGCAACGCCGGTGCCACAGCTGGCGCTCTTACGGACGCGTGTCTAAGATGCTGAAATCGTTTGATTGCAGACGTATGTGTCTGATATCGCAACGCGCTGCGTGATCAAATACGGACCGCCGGCCAAGGCGTGGTGGGCGGGCAGAGACTCGAGGAGAGCGCCGGCGCGGGCGCATCGCCCGGCCTCAGCGAAGTTCGGCGATGCTCACCGTGCGCTGTAACCGGGCGGAGCGGGCTGCCGCCTCCACGACTTCCAGCGCGTGAATGCCGGCCGAAGGGGGCACCGGATTCGGCCCGCGATCCCGGCAGGCGGCAAGAAACGCCTCGAGCTCGAGCCGCAGCGGCTCCTCACCGCGGGCAGCGAGCTCCTCCTTGCCAGTATCGACCGCCTCCCACGCCCCGCCCGTGTCGCGGTGCTCGCCGGCGTGCAGCGCGACGGTCGAGGCGCCATAGTCGGCCACGAGGGCGCCGCGCTCGCCGACGATCACGCACTCGCGATGCGTGCCGGGCACGAAGTAGTTGGCCTCCACGACCACGGGGACGTCGCCGTACGTGACCGTCGTGACCGACATGTCGTCGAACCCGCGGCCGAGGAAATCTCGCTGCAGCGCGGACACGGCGGACGCTTCGCGGCCGAGCAGGTACGCGAAGAGGTCGAAGTAGTGGATGGCGTCGGTGTGCGTGACCCCCACGTCGGTGCGCGGGCGCTTGAAGCCGGAGAAGCGGCCTGTCGCGTAGCGCACGGGACCGAGCCGGTCGGCTGCCAGTGCAGTCCTGAGCGCCGCCGTCACCGGATGGAACCGGAAGATGTGCCCGACCTGCACCACGCGTCCGGTCTTCGCCGCCAGCTCGGCGACGGCGCGGGCGTCGGCGAGGGAGACGGTCAGCGGCTTTTCGATGAAGCAATGGCGGCCCGTACCGAGACACGCCTCGGCGACGGCACGGTGACTGTCGGCCGGCGTGACGACGTCGACCGCGTCGACGTGCGACAGCGCCTCGTGGAAATCGGCAACGGCGCGCGTGGCGTCGACGCCTTGTCCCACTGCCCAGGCCCGGCGCGCCGCGGAGACGTCGGCCACCCAGACGGTGGCGCCGAGCTGGGTCAGCACGCGGAGATGTTTCTCGCCCCAGCGGCCGAGGCCGACCAGGAGCACGTTCATGCGGGACTACTCGCGGCCGGGCTCGCCGCCGAGATCCTCGGCGACCTCGTAGCGCAGGAAGCGGTTCTTCATCCAGCGGACCACCAGCAAGTCGGCGGTGGCGACGAACACGCGGTTCATGACGCCGTACTTCGACTGGCCGAAGCGGCGCGGCCGGTTCTTCACCGGCACCTCGAGCACGCGATAGCCCCGCATCTTCAGCAGGGTGGGGATGAAGCGGTGGAAGCCGCGGTAGAGAACGAGCCCGCGCAGGCACTCGCGCCGGAACGCGCGGAACGTGCAGCCGCTGTCCTGGATCGTCTCCTCGCTGAGCGCGTTGCGCACGCGGTTGGCGATGCGCGAGGACGCGCGCCGGACGATCGAATCGCCGTCGCCGCGGTCCACCCGCCAGCCGGTGACGGCATCCCACTGCTCGAGGTGGCCGAGCATCGCCGGGATGTCGTGCGGGTCGTTTTGTAGATCCGCGTCCATGGTGACGACGAAGCGGCCGCCGGCGGCCTTGAAGCCGGCGTCGGTGGCGGCGGTCTCGCCCGCATTGGCCTTCAGACGCACCAGCCGCACGCGCGCGTCGCGCTCGCGAAAGCCGCGGATGATCTCGGCGCTGCGATCGCGGCTGCCATCGTCGACGAACACGACCTCGAAGGACAGGCGCAGCGGCTCCAGCACCGCGCGCAGCTCCTCCCAGAGCGGCGGGAGGTTCTCCTCCTCGTTGTAGACGGGAATCACGACGGACAGGTCACGCATCGTCGCGTCTCGCCCGCCGGGGCGTGGTGCCCGGCCATTCCGAGGCCAGCGTCTGCGGCAGCGACAACCGATCGAGCACGCGCGCCACCGTGTGATTGACGATGTCGTCCAGCGCCTTGGGCCGGTGATAGAACGCCGGCACCGGGGGCAGGATCACGACGCCCATCTCGGCCAGCGCCGTCAGCATGCGCAGGTGGCCGACGTGCAGGGGCGTCTCACGCACGAGCAGGATCAGCGGCCGGCCTTCCTTGAGGGTGACGTCGGCCGCGCGCGCGATGAGTCCGTCGGAGTAGCAGGCGGCGATGGCGCCCGCCGTCTTGATGGAGCAGGGCGCGATGACCATGCCCGCCGTGCGAAACGAGCCGGAGGCGAGCGTGGCGCCGATGTCTTTCACATCGTAGTGATGGTGGGCGAGCGCCTCGACCTCGGCCACGGTGTAGTCGGTCTCCTCGACCAGCGTGCGCTTGCCGGCTGCCGAGATGACCAGGTGCAGCTCGACGTCGGTGGTGGTGCGCAGCACTTCCAGGAGCCGGATACCGTAGATCGAGCCGCTGGCGCCGGTGATCCCGACGGCCAGCCGGCTCACAACCGGAACCTCTTCCGGTACACTTCCTCGCGCGTCTTGTCGTAGAGCACTTCCCACTCGCGGCTGCCCTCGGGCATCGGCCGCGAGTAGGAGGACAGCGTCTTGCGCACCTCGCTGTCGACGGACTCCTCGAGCTTGGACTCCTCGGTGAGCGCGCGGATGAGCTCGGGCCGCACCTCGTCGGGCGCCTTCACGTGCACTCCCTCCGCGGTGCCGAGCTCCTTCAGGATCAGGTCGGCCAGGTGGAAGATGCGCTCGCGGCTCATCCGCATCAGAGGATGAATCCTCTCTCGCGGGCCAGCTTCTCCTTCACCTTGCCGAGCAGCGCGCGATAATCCGCCGCGGAGTCCTTGATCATCTTGGCGTGATCGAGCAGCAGCTTGCGGGCGTCGGCGTCGAGACGCTCCTCGGCGGCGATGTTGTCGGCCACCACGTGGCTGATGGCCGCACGCAGCACTTTCTCGTCACCGCGCACCTCGATGACCTTCCGCGTGGTCAGCCGTTTCACGACGGCGTCGGCCATGCGCTGGGCGATCTCTTCGCGTCGAGACATAGCGACCAAGCCTACACGCCCGCGACGCGGAGTGTCAAGAAAGGGCGGGCAGAATCAGCGTCATTCGCGTGCCGTGCGGCGCGACGTTCTCCGCGCGAATCGTGCCGCCGTGCGCGTCCACCAGCGATTTCACCACCGCGAGGCCCAGACCCGCCCCGGCCGCGACGCGGGCGCCGCCGGGCGCGCGGTAGTACGGCTCGAAGACGCGCGCCAGGTCGGCCTCGGCGATGCCCGGCCCCTCGTCCTCCACGGTGATCTCGACTGCGGGCGAGGCGCCATGCGGACGGGCCGCCACCCGCACGCGGCTCCCGGCCGGCGAGTACTTCACGGCGTTGCCGACGAGGTTCTTCACGACCCGGTCGAGCGCGTCGGGATCGGCGTCCACCGCCGGCAGCGGCGCGTCGCAGAACAGCTCCAGCGCGTGCGTCGTGCGCGCGCGCCGCAGCACCTCCACCGCCTCGCTCAACACGACACCCGCGTCGACGCGCGTGCGCCGCAGCGGCGGAGCCAGCCCGCGCTCGAGGCGCGCGAGGTCGAGGAAGTCCGCCACGATGCGCCCGAGACGCTCGGTCTCCGCGTGCATGAT
>JBKPRI010000418.1:0-19299 GCA_046734515.1 Candidatus Methylomirabilota bacterium
GGCTCGGGCTCGAGACCACGCGCGCGCGAGTCAGCGAGCGCGGCTTCGTGCAGGTGGACGAGCGCGGGCGGACGGCCGACAGCCACGTGTGGGCCGTGGGCGACGCGACCGGCGAGCCGATGCTCGCGCACCGCGCAATGCGCCAGGGCAAGGTCGTCGCCGAGGCGATCGCCGGACGCCCCGCCGCCTTCGACAACGTCGTGGTCCCCGCCGTCGTGTTCACCGATCCCGAGGTGGCCTGGTGCGGGCTCACCGAGGCGCAGGCTGCGCGCGACGGGCGCGCGGTGAAGGTCGCGAAGTTCCAGTGGGCGGCGTCGGGCCGCGCGGCCACGCTCGGCCGCAGCGACGGCCTCACGAAGCTGATCGTCGAGCCCGACACCGGCCGGGTACTCGGTGTCGGGATCGTCGGGCCCGGCGCGGGCGAGCTGATCGCCGAGGGCGCGCTGGCGGTGGAGACGGCCTTGCTCGCGGAGGACGTCGCGCTTACCATCCACACGCATCCGACGCTGTCGGAGACGTTGATGGAGGCTGCCGAGACGCTGCTGCGCTGACCGGCCCGCCTTCCGAAGTCCACATCCAGTCAGGAGGCTCGCGCATGCGCCGACCGTCCCGCTCCGTCCTCGCCGTCCTCTGCTCCCTCATCGTGGCCGGCGCCGCGCTGGCCGTCGGGCCGGCCGAGAGCCAGACGCCGAAATCCGGCGGCACGCTCAAGGTCATGCACCGCGAGGACACGCCGCAGGGCTTCGCCGTGCACGAGACCTCGACGATCTCCACCGTGTGGCCGTCGAGCCCGTGCTTCAACAACCTCGTCTACTTCGACCCGCTCAAGCCCAAGGAGAGCGCGGACACGATCATCGGCGAGCTGGCCGAGAAGTGGTCGTGGCAGGACAACTACCGCAACCTGGTCTTCTTCCTGCGCAAGGACGTGAAGTGGCACGATGGCAAGCCATTCACCTCGAAGGACGTCAAGTTCACCTTCGACATGGTGCGCGAGGCGCCGGGCGCCGAGGGCAAGCTGCGGATCAACCCGCGCAAGGACTGGTACGCCAACGTCGACGCCATCGAGGCGCCGGATGCCTACACGGTCGTGTTCCGGCTCAAGCGGCCGCAGCCCTCGCTGATCGTCATGCTCGCCTCCGGCTACTCGCCGGTGTACGCCGCCCACATCCCGCCCGCACAGTACCGCACGACGTGCGTGGGAACCGGGCCCTTCAAGCTCAAGGAGTGGCGGCACGGCGAGTTCATCGACTACGTGAAGAATCCGGACTACTTCGTCAAGGGCCGGCCCTACCTCGACGGGCTGCGGTACGTGATCGTCAAGGAGCGCGGCACGCGCACGGCGGCGCTGCAGGCGGGCCAGCTCGACGTGGCCATGCCGGGCGAGACGACGAAGGCCGCCGCCGAGCAGGTGAAGGCCGCGGTGCCGAAGGTCGTGGTGACGACCACCGCCACCAACGTCACCGACAACATCATCATGAACGTGAAGAAGCCGCCCTTCGACAACCAGAAGGTCCGCCTGGCCGTGAGCTACGCGATCGATCGGCGGGCGCTGATCCAGGGCGTCCACCAGGGCGGCGCCGGCCTCGGCTCCGCCATGTCGCCCTACGGCGTGTGGGCGCTGCCCGAGAAGGAGCTGCTCGCCCTCCCCGGCTACGGCAAGGCCGCCGACATGAAGGCGAAGGCCAAGAAGCTGCTGGGCGAGGCCGGCATCACCCCGCAGAACCCGCTGCGGGTCGAGATCGTCACGCGCAACATCGCCGTCTACGTCGACATGGCGTCGTTCGTCATCAACGAGCTCAAGCAGGTGGGGATCGAGGCCAATCTCAAGCAGATCGAGACGGCGCAGTGGCACGCCATGGCCACCCGCGGCGACTACCAGATCGGCGCCAATCTCACCGGCCTCGGGCCCGACGATCCCGACGCGAACTTCTACGAGAACTACGGCTGCGGCTCGCCGCGCAATTACAGCGCCTACTGCAACGAGGAGATCCAGAAGCTAATCGACGGCCAGTCCCAGGAGCTCGATCCCAAGAAGCGCCTGGCGCTGATCGCCGCGATCCAGCGCAAGCTCGAGGACGAAGCGGCGCGCCCGGTGCTGGGCTGGCGCCTCGACTACTTCACGGTGTGGCCGCACGTGAAGAACATGGTGCCGCACCAGTCCATCTTCAACTTCGGCCGCTTCCAGGAAGTCTGGCGCGATGGGTAGCCATGAGCCCCGAGCCGATCGGGCCGCTCGGTCTTCACGTGGGCCAGCGCGCGCGGCGCACGCAGACGATCACCGCGCGCGAGGTCGAGCTCTACGCCGAGATCACCGGCGATCGGAACCCGCTCCACTTCGACGCCGACTTCGCCCGGCGCACGCGCTTCGGGCGGCTGGTGGCGCAGGGCGGGATCGCCAGCGGCATGCTGAACGCGCTGGTGGCCATGGACATGCCCGGCCCCGGCACCGTCTTCATGAGCCAGACGCTGAGCTACAAAGCGCCGACGTACCTCGGTGACACGCTGACGGCGGAGATCGAGGTCCTCGCGCTGAAGCCGGACAAGCCCGTCTGTCAGCTCCGCGCCGTCATCACGAACCAGGACGGCACGGTGCTGCTGGAGGGCGAGTGCTGGACGTACACGCTGCAGCCGGCGTGACGGGCGCCACCGCCCGCGGCGGCGCCGGCTGCGCGAGCGTGGGCGCGGCGGCGCCGTTCAGCACGAACGTGAGCACGAAGGCCAGCGAGGGCGACGCGAAGAGCATCGCCTCCGATCCTACACCTGGGCGGTGTGCGATCATGAGCGTGTCGTGATCATCGGGGTGCCCCGCGAGATCAAGCCCGGCGAGCAGCGCGTGGCGCTGACCCCGGCCGGCGTGCGTGCGCTCGGCGAGGCCGGCCACCGCGTCGTGGTCGAGCGCGGCGCCGGCAGCGGCAGCAGCATCCGCGACGAGGAGTACGCGCGCGAGGGCGCCGCCCTCGCCTCGGTCGACGAGGTGTGGGCGCAGGCCGAGATGATCCTGAAGGTGAAGGAGCCGATCGAAGAGGAGTACCGCCGCATGCGAGGCGGCCAGGTGCTCTTCACCTACCTGCACCTGGCGCCGGCGCCCGCGCTGGCCCGCGCGCTCCAGCAGGCCGACGTGATCGCCATCGCCTACGAGACGGTGCAGCGCGCGGACGGCAGCCTGCCGCTGCTGGCGCCGATGAGCGAGGTGGCCGGGCGGCTGGCCGTGCAGGAGGGCGCGTTCTACCTGGCCAAGGCGCACGGCGGCCGCGGCATCCTGCTGGCCGGCGTCCCCGGCGTGCCGCCCGGCAACGTGGCGGTGCTCGGCGGCGGCATCGTCGGCGTCAACGCCGCGCGCATCGCGCTGGGGCTCGGCGCCGATGTGTCGATCCTGGACATCAACGTCGATCGCCTGCGCGCCGTCGACGATCTGTTCCACGGCCGCGTCATCACGCTGATGTCCAACAGCTTCAACATCGACCAGATCCTGCGGCGCGCCGACCTGCTGGTGGGCGCCGTGCTGATCACGGGCGCGCGCGCGCCGGTGCTCGTCACCAAGGAGATGGTCGGCCACATGAAGGAAGGCTCGGTCATCGTCGACGTCGCCGTGGACCAGGGCGGCAGCGTGGAGACGATCCATCCGACCACGCTGCTCGATCCCACCTACGTCGTCGGCGGCGTCGTCCACTACGGCGTCGCCAACATGCCCGCGCTGGTGCCGCGCACCTCGACGTTCGCGCTGACCAACGCGACGCTGCCCTACGTCCTGGAGCTGGCCGGCCGCGGCGTGGCGGTGGCGGTGCTGAAGAATCCCGCGCTCGGCAAGGGCGTCAACGTCTGGCGCGGCAGAGTCACGCACCCCGCAGTGGCACACGCCCTCGGCGAGCGGGCCGCGCCGCTCGAGGCCCTGCTGACCTCAGCCGGCTGAGCCGGCCGGATCGCTCGGCGGCAGAACCTCCCGAAACACCGGGCGCGTCTTCCACTCGGGCACCGGCGGCGTGTGGCCCTCCGCGGGCGCGAAGGGCGAGGTCTCCTGCATCTGCATCTTGTGGATATAGCGCGGGCAGTTCGGAAAGATCGCCTCCACCTCCACGCGCACCACGAGCTGGGCGCCGACGAATTGCGCGAGCAGCGGATCGCGCTCGTCCACCGAGGCGCGGCCGTTCACGCGCAGCCGCTTGGGCGTCTCGAAATCGATGAAGAGCAGCCCCACATGCGGGTTCACCAGGATATTGCCGAGGCTCTTGAACATCCCGTTGCCGTCGTAGCTCGGGAAGGCCAGCGTGGACGGCCCCACCACGCGCACGAAGCCGGACCGGCCGCCCTTGTAGGAGCAGTCCGGCCGGCCATCGGCGTCCGCCGTGGCCAGGAAGAAGAGCGCGCGGCTCTCGATGAACGCGCGGTCGGCGTCGGTGAAGGCCCCGTGCTTGATGACCTCTTCCAGCCGATCGGCCAGCCGTCGTGTCTCGAAGGTGTCTTGCAGGCGGCGGGAGCCCTCGTGGTACAGCGCGCTGTCAGCCATGCGCGATTGCCTCCGCTGTCAGCGTGCGCCGTGCGTCAAGTCAGACCCACTGCCGGAGCCACGCCACCAGCGGACCGAGTCCGCGCGGCGCCAGCAGCGCGGTGACCGCCAGCCCGATGAGCGCGCCGCCCAGGTGCCCCTCGTGGCTCACGCCGCCGCGGTGCTTCCGGGCGATCAGCACGAGCGCGATCACGAGGTAGCCGAGCATGAAGACCGGGCCCGGAATGGGAACCGGCACGAAGAACATCATCACCGAGGTGGACGGATCGAGCACCACCGCGGCCATGAGGATGCCGAACACGCTGCCGCTGGCGCCGAGACAGCGATACGTCGGATCGTCCTTGTGCAGCGCGAAGACCACGAGGTCAGAGCCGAGGCCCGCCACCACGTAGACGAGCAGGAAGCGCGCGGGGCCGAGCGCGGCGAGCACCGGGACCCCGAACGAGTACAGCGCGAACATGTTGAACAGGAGGTGACCGAAGCCGCCGTGCGCGAAGTGCGCCAGCAGCATGCCGAGGCCGTTCTCTCCCCGCGCCACCTGGTTGGGGATGAACAGGAACGACTCCGCGCGGCGCGGCTCGCCGGACGTCAGCGCGCTGAAGCCGGGCAGGCTGACGAGGACGTTGAGCGCGACGAGCGCCAGCAGGGTCATCGGGCCGCCCGCATCGCCGTCACGTACGCGCGCAGCGCCGCCTGCCCGTCGGGATCGTCGGCCGCCTCGTTGATGAGCGCCTCGGCGCGGCTGGTCAGCCGCCCGAAGAACTCCTGTTTCACCTCGTCGGCAGCGGCGGCGTCGAGCAGCTGAGCACCGTCCACCTCGATCGCGTGCACGGCGGCGATCTTGCGCACGAGGTTCGGCAGGAACGCCGGACACACGAGGATCTCGAGGCTCAGCAGCGCGGCCGCGCCGCGGCCCAGGCGCCACGCGCGGCGCCGCCACCACACCACCGCGATCGTCACGAGCACGGAGGGGTAGAGCACCGCGGCCACGCACAGCACCGCCGGATCGGTGCCGAGCGTCAGCGTGAGGACCGGACCGGCGACGAACAGCAGCAGGAATGCCCATGCGGCCAGCACGCGCGCGAGGCGCAGCGCCCCTCGCAGCGCTTCCAGATCGTCGAGGGCGGCACGGAGCGCCGGCGCCGGCGCCCACGGCCGGCCCCATGGCGCCACGAAGGCGCCGCGGTGCGGGAAGAGCAGCGGCGCGAAGACGAGCGCGCGCCCCGTGATCGTGAAGGGATCGGCGCTGAAGACCGCGGCCAGCCGCCGGCGGCCGGCCTCCACCAGGAGCAGCCGGCGGGGCGTCAGCAGGCGAGCCGCGTCACCGACGTAGAGTACAAGCGCGACGAGCCAGATGGCGAAGTCGGCGATGCGCGGCTGATCGAGCACCGGCGCTCAGGCGGAGCGCCGGAACCGCCGCACGAACGCCATGAGCGCCGAGCCGAGGCCGACGACGCCGACCACGATGAGCTTGCCGAACGCCTTCAGGAAGCCGCTCTTGGTCGCCACCGCCGCGGCGCCGCCCAGCACGAGGGCGGCCAGGCCGTATTCCGCCACCTTGTCGCCGGCGCGGAACTCCGCATACGTCTCGCCCGGCACGAACGCATAGCGGGTCAGCGCCTGCTTGAAGGCCGCCACGTCGCGGTCGAGATGCTCGGGGTCGCAGACGAGCGTCGCGTGCACGATGCCGCGCCGGCCGAGCAAGCGGATCGTGTAGTTGACGATCTCGTGCTGCTCCTGCGTACGCAGCCGCATGCCCCACTCGAGGCGCTTGGTCGATGCATCGTAGTGCGGCGGCACCGCCCAGCCCACCGTGTGCAGCGGCGGCATGCCGAGGCGCTTGCGCTCCTTGTTGCTCGGCTCGTCGCTCTCCTGCAGCGACTTGAGCAGCGCGTCGGCGTCGAGCTTCTCGTCGTCCTTCACGTAGCCGCTGTCCTCGAAGTAGAAGACGGCGAACCAGCTGCCGTCGCCGCCGACCAGCGTGTAGTGGTTGTCACGCGGCGGGTTGCGGTTGAGCTCGAGGAAGCGCCGCGTGTTGGGCGCGTCGAGGAACGCCTGGCCCTCGTCGATCTTCAGCGTGGCGATCTTGCCGATCTTCGCGTCGGTGGGCCCGCGCTGCCACGCCAGCGAGGCCATATCGTCGCGGGCGCTGCCGCGCTCCGGCGGCGCCTGGGAGGCCACCGGCCAGGCGATGCCGAGCATGGCGATCCCCGTGATGCCGGCGAGAACGGTCCGAAGCAGGTGGTGAAT
Source organism: Candidatus Methylomirabilota bacterium (assembly GCA_046734515.1). Lineage (GTDB taxonomy): Bacteria > Methylomirabilota > Methylomirabilia > Rokubacteriales > CSP1-6 > AR5. Next base: position 6,755 of record JBKPRI010000418.1, read on the forward strand.
CATGGGTACCCCCTTCCCACGAATCGAAACCACGTAAAAGCCAGGATAGCGGATCGCTCGCAAACGGCCCTAGAACTGCTTCCGCACTGCCTTTCTCGATGCTTATGCGCGAGGGAGCAGCTCGAACGCGGGGTACTGCGAGGCCAGGGGTGCGAAGGCGTCGGGCGGCGAGCCGGCGGAGACGGGAAAGTATCGCTGCACTTCGCGATGGAAGCGATCGAGGTATGCCTTGAGCACCGCCGGCTTCTCCGCCGCCGTCAACGCCCGTAGCCGGTAGGCGGCGCGGCGGCGCCCGCGCCGCAGCGTGATCTCGCCGCTGGCCTCGGCGTTGCGCACCCACTCGGTGTTGCCGCGGGGCGCGACGAGATAGAGGCGGCCGCGCTCGGAGAGCAGGTCGACCGGCGTCACGCGGATGCGGCCGCTCCTGCGGCCGCGTACCTCGAGCAGCCAGATGTGCGCCGGCGCGAGGCCGAGGCCGGCGAGCGCGCCGATGGCGCGGTTGAGCGCGCGCTCGAGCGCGTTCGGCCGGCGAAACGGCCGCAGCTCGGTCACCACCGAATCAGGACGGGGACGACGTCTCCGGCGCGGAGCGGCGGGGCAGCGGCACGAACGTGCGCTCCACGAAGGCGCGGGCCCGCGCGGGATCCACGGCGTTGGCTTCCATGCAAGGCGAGGCCTCGGCCAGGATCGCCGCCGGATCGCCGGACAGCGTCCAGCGCTTGTAGGTGTCCTCGAACTCGATGCCGAGGCTGCGGGCGAAGACGGAGAGATAGTGCTCGATGGTGAGCGGCGCGCCGGCCTCGAAGCCGCACAGCAGACGCTGGCAGCCGTGATAGATCGTCGCCAGCGTGTCGGCGCCGCCGGCGTGGGCCCGCGCGATCTCGTCACGGACCATCCCGTTCCAGGTGTCGGCGCCGACCTCGTTCTGGACGTCGACCGTGCAGATCCGGCCGAAGCGCGGCTCGGGCTCGATGGGGACGAACGTGAGCCCGGGCACCGCCTCGAGGAGCCGGCGGCCGGCGGCGCCCTCGCGACGGCGCGGCTCGCTCGCCACGTGGCTGTGCAGCGCCACGCGCTGCCGCACCTCGCGCGAGAACGTCAGCCGCGGGAGCTGCTCGACGAGGAACTCGGCGGCCTGGCGGAAGGGCACCGGCATCGGCAGGTGCTGGACCTCGTCGTAGAAATAGATGCACGACGGGCACCACATGACGATCTCGCGCGGCGTGAACCGCTCGAACATGCGGAGGGTCGCCAGACTCATGCCCTTCGCGGACGCCGTGTCGCCGTGCTTGTCGTGCTGGATGCCGCAGCAGTACGTCGGGCCGCCCACGGCGACGTAGTCCAGGCCGAGGCGATCGAAGATCGCCGTGACCGTGCGCACCATGTGCGAGGTCCGCAGCACGTTGCAGCCGAGATAGAGGACGATGTCGTGGTGCTCGCCGGCGGCCGGCGGCGGCGTCAGGCGCCAGCGGCGCTCGTCGGGCCGCGTGGTGAGGTCGTGGGTGAGGGTGATCTCGCCGAAGTACTGACGGTAATCGTAGCTCATGTTTGGGTCGGGGCACCCTCGGAGGGTTCCCCTCTTCCCCTCCTTAACGTGTCATCAGGGCGTTCGTCGCGGCCAGCGCCTCGCGCGCGACGTCGCTCGGATCGCGCTTCCATGCCGCCTCGTTGGGCGCCTCGTACGAGGCGTAGCCGCCGTAACCCTTGGCGTCCATCAACGCGAAGAACTCGCGAAACGTGTACGAGCCCTGGCCGGGCGGCAGGCGGTCGAGCGCCTTGCCGGGCTCGAGGCCCGTGCGCGGCGGATCGCTGAATTGCACGTAGGCGATCTCGGCGGGCGTCACCTCCTCCACCTGCTTCAGCGTGGCCCCGCTGCGGCCGAGGTGATAGGTGTCGAGCAGCAGGCCCACGTGCGGGTGGGCGGCACGCGTCGTGACCTCGCGCACGGCCGCCAGCGTGTTCAGCTGCGCGCACTGCGAGTTGAACTCGAGCGCCAGGCGCACGCCGTGGCGGGCGGCGATGTCGCCGACCTCCCGCACGCTCGCCGCCGCGCGCGCGACGTCGCCGCGGTCCTTGTCGACCGGGCTCATCACCGTGGCGCAGCCGAGCGCGGCGGCGCGCCGGCACTGCTCGTCGAACACGGCGAGCAGCCGCGTGCGCTCGGCGCCGTCGCTCCACATCCAGCCGAATTCCACCCCGACGCAGGCCACCGGCAGCCCGCTGGCGCGCACGAGGTCGAGCACGGAGTCCGCCGGCTTGCCGGACTCCTCCGCGCGCTTGAAGTCCAGCCGCCGCAGCTCCACGCCGTCCCAGCCCGTCGCGCGCGCGATGCGCAGCGCCTCCGCGAGCGGCGTGGCATCGAGCGTCCACGTGTGGAGCGCGAGCCGGCGGGCTATCACGCCGCTCCCAGCGCGCGGGCCGCGCGCGCGACGTCGCGGGCCGCGACCCACAGGATGGCGCCGTACCGGCCCTGCCCCGCACAGGCCGCGTCCACCGCGGTGACGTTGATCCTGGCGTCGGCCAGCTTCTGCAGCATCTCGCCGACCACGCCGGGGCGATCGTCGCCCGAGATGAGGAACGCCTTCTTGGGCCCGGTGAGCTTCCACTTCGCCTTCTTCGCGGCTGCGCGAAAGGCGGCGGCGTCCTCGGGGACGAAATCGATCTGGGCGCCGCGGCCGGCCGGAAAGCCGGAGAAGGCGAGCAGGTTCACGCCGGCCTGACGCAGCTCGTTCAGCATGGCGGCGCCGACGCCGGGCTTCTGCGGCGCCGTCAGGTAGAAATACTCGACGACGCGGACGGTGTCGGCCATGGCGGCTCCTTTCGCCCGGCCGCCGGACGGCGCCGGGGACCAGGGAAAGGTAGCACGCTACGCGCCGCGCTGCTGCTCGTGGTCCATGACCTCGAGCGAGTCGACGATCCGCACCGAGCGCCCGAGCTTGGCCGCCTCGCGCTCGGCGATGCGGATCGCGGCCTGCCGCATCTCGCGCGAGCGCACCCAGCCGGTGAGTTCCACGCGCGGGCGCCCGCGCATCGACCACGTCACCACCGGCATGATGCCGGCGCCGGCGAGCGCCGGCTCGTGCGTGAGCGGCCCCGTGAGCGCCGTGCTGAGGCGCGCGGCGGCCTCGTCACGCCGGCGGCGCGCCTCGAGATTGTGGATGCCCCACGCGATGAGCGCGCCGACGATGAGCAACACCACCACGCCGACGACGAGCGAGGGTCCCGTGAACCACTCCATGCCTGTCGGTTTCAGCAAGGGCTGTGCCGGTGGGGTAGACTCGACCGCGTGACCGACCGGCCACGAGCCCTCGAGGGCCTGCGCGTGCTCGACCAGACGCAGGTGATGGCCGGCCCCTTCTGCGCGATGCTCCTCGCCGACATGGGCGCCGACGTCATCAAGATCGAACCGCCGGGCGGCGAGACGACCCGTGCGATGGATCTCGAAGCCGCCCCCGGGGTCTCGGCGCCCTTCCTGGCCGTCAATCGCAACAAGCGCAGCCTCGTGCTCGACCTCAAGCGTGCCGAAGGCGTCGCCGTCTTGAAAAAGCTGGTGGCGACCGCCGACGTGCTCGTCGAGAACTACCGCCCCGGTGTGGCCGCGCGCCTCGGCGTCGACTACGAGACGCTGGCCGCGCTCAACCCGCGGCTCATCTACTGCTCGATCTCCGGCTACGGGCAAACCGGCCCGTACGCCGCGCGCGGCGGCTACGACCTGATCGCGCAGGGCATGAGCGGCATCATGAGCGCGACCGGCAGTGAGGGCGGCGCGCCCGTGAAGGTGGGTGTGCCGATCACGGATCTCGGCGCCGGCCTCTTCGCGCTCGTCGGCATCCTCTGCGCGGTGCGCGCGCGGCGCGTGACCGGCCGCGGCCAGCGCGTGGACACCTCGCTGTTCGAGGCCGGGCTCGCGCTCTCGGCGTGGGAGGCGACCGAGTACTGGTTCACCGGCCAGGTGCCGCGCGGTCTCGGCACCGCGCACCGGCTGAACGCGCCCTACCAGGCCTTCCGTGCCAGCGACGGCTACTTCACCGTGGGCGCCGCCAACGACAACCTCTTCCCGCGCTTCTGCAAGATCCTCGGCCTCGACCACCTCGTGGACGACGCGCGCTTCGCGAACGTCGGCCTTCGCCTGCAACACCGTGCGGAGCTGGAGACGCTGATCGAGGCGGTGACCGCGCGCGAGCCGCGCGCCCACTGGCTCGCGCAGTGCGAGGCGGCCGGCGTGCCGGCCGGCCCCATCAACAGCGTGCCGGAGGCGCTCGCCGACGCCCACGTGCGTGCGCGCGGCATGGTGCAGGAGCTCACGCACCCGCAGGCCGGCCGCGTGAACGCGCTCGGCAATCCCGTGAAGATGTCGCTGACGCCGCCCGTGCTGGCCACCGCGGCGCCCACGCTCGGCCAGCACACGGACACCATCCTCCGCGAGCTCGGCTACACCGATCACGAGATCGCGGCGCTGCGCGCACAGGACGTGCTGGCGTGACGATCCGCTCGGCGGCCGGACGCACGCCGCGCATCCATCCGGGCGCCTGGGTCGATCCCGCGGGGCTCGTCATCGGCGACGTGGAGCTGGCCGAGGGCGCGAGCGTCTGGCCGTTCGCCGTCGTGCGCGGTGACGAGGGCCAGTACATTCGCATCGGCCGCAACAGCAACGTGCAGGACGGCTCCATCGTCCACGTCACCCCCGACGATCCCTGCATCATCGGCGAGGGCGTGACGATCGGCCATCGCTGCGTCGTGCACGCCTGTAGAGTGGGCAACAACGTCCGCATCGGCATCGGCGCCATCGTGCTCACCGGCGCCGTGATCGAGGACAACGCGCAGGTCGGCGCCGGCGCCGTGGTGCCGCCCGGCAAGGTGGTGCCCGCCGGCACGCTGGTGATGGGCGTGCCGGCCAAGCCCGTGCGCCAGATGAACCAGGCGGAGCTCGACGACATCCTGCGCAACGCCCGTGAATACCTCGAGCTCTGGCAGCGCGAGTATCGCGGCGGCGCGTCGAAAGTCATCGAATGAAAGCGCTGCACGGTCTCCGCGTGATCGACGTGACCCAGGCGATGGCGGCGCCCTTCTGCACGCTGAACCTGGCCGACATGGGCGCCGACGTCATCAAGGTGGAGCCGCCCGGAGGCGAGGACATGCGGCGCGGCTCGGCCGCCCGGAACGGCCACGCCGGCACGTTCCTGGCGATGAACCGCAACAAGCGCGGCATCACCGTGGATCTCAAGCGCCCCGAGGGTGTGGAGATCGTTCGGCGTCTGGTGAAGACGGCCGACGTGTTCGTGCAGAATTACCGCCCGGGTGTGGCGCAGCGGCTCGGCGTCGCGTGGGACGACCTGCGCGCGATCAATCCGCGGCTGATCTATTGCTCGATCTCCGGCTTCGGCGCCACCGGCCCCTACGCGTCACGCGGGGGCTACGACCTCATCGCGCAGGGCATGAGCGGGATCATGAGCGTGACCGGTGACGAGGATGGCGCGCCCGCCAAGGCCGGGCTGCCGGTGAGCGATCTCTCGGCCGGGCTCTTCGGCGCCTACGGCATCCTCTGCGCGCTGGAGGCCCGCGAGCGGACCGGCGAGGGACAGCTGGTCGATACCTCGCTGCTGGAGGCCGCCGTGGCGCTCACCGTGTGGGAGGCGACCGAGTACTGGGTGACGGGCCGCGCGCCGCGCGCGCTCGGCTCGTCGCATCGCCTGGCCGCGCCCTATCAGGCGCTGCGCGCGAGCGACGGCTGGTTCACGGTCGGCGCGAACAACGACAAGCTCTTCGAGGCGCTCTGCCGCGTGCTCGAGCGTCCCGACCTGCTCACCGACCCACGCTTCGCCGGCTCGCGCGAGCGCATGCGACACCGCGAGGCGCTGATCCCGCTGCTCGAGAAGACCACCGCGCAGGCGCCGCGCGCGCACTGGCTCACGCGCCTGGAGGCTGCCGGCGTCCCGGCGGGCTCGATCAACACCTATCCCGAGGCACTAGGCGACCCTCAGACACTGGCCCGGGAGATGGTCGTCGACCTCGTCCACCCGGGGGCGGGGCCGGTGAAGGCCCTGGGCGTGCCGGTCAAGCTCTCCCAGACCCCGGGCGCCGTCGACCGGCCCGCCCCGCTTCTCGGTCAGGACAACGCCGCGATCCTCGCCGAGCTGGGCTACAGCGAGGCCGAGCAGCGCGCCCTGGCCGAGCAGCGCGTTATTTGACCGCTCAAGCATGGCCTGATCGGCGTCGGCCGGCCGCTCAAGCATCCCCCGGATCCGCTCAAGCATCGACAATCCGGTTGCAATACCTTCCCTCCGGAAGTTGAATCTACGCTGCTGCTGGACGGCGCGAGCGGACGCTTCATGGTTGTCTTGGCGAGGGCGCGGAGGCCATCGGCGCGCTCAGCGGCGTGAGCTAGCAGATGATTCCCGCGGTGCGAATCGCATCCGGCCTCGCCCGCGTCGATGTCGGTGACCGCGCGCAGGCAGCGCCGGCAGCAACGGCATTCGGCTTGCACTCCGTCGAGACGCGGAGGTGCTGTGTGAACGCAATGCAAGTCGAGCGTCTCGAGCGAACCGCGATCGTGGCCACCCCCGCGCCCAGCCGGGCCGTCGTCGTGGCGCAGGGTCCGGCCTGGCAGGCGTTCCTGATCCTCCACTGGGCGTTCGTCGTCCTGCCCCTCACGATGGGCGCGGACAAGTTCTTCGACGTCCTGGCGCCCTGGCGGGACTACCTGGCCCCTACCGTCTCGGACGTGCTTGGGGTCAGCTCGACGCAGTTCATGCACACGGTCGGTGTCGGCGAGATCCTGCTCGGCCTGCTCGTGGCTTTCGCCCCGCGGATCGGCGGCTGGCTGGTGGCCGGCTGGCTATGGGCCATCGCGCTCAACTTGCTGCTGATGACCGGCTACACGGACGTCGCCCTGCGCGACGCCGGTCTGTCGCTCGGCGCGCTGGCGCTGGCGCGGCTGTCTTCGATCTACCAGGACGCCGTCGAGCCGCCGCGCCGCAAGCGCTAGAGCTTCCGGCTCAGCACCTTCGCGATCGACTCCGGCTTGAAGCCGAGCTGCAGGAGCGCGACGCCCTCGTTGAAGTACTCGCGATAGCGCGCGATCTTGCCGCCCTGTAGCTCGAAGACGCTCATGCCACGGAATCCCACGCGCCGGCCGGCGCTGCGTGGAATCGCATCGCTGACGACGTAGCCGAACGTCCACTCGGCCGCGGCCGCGGCCGGCGTCTCCACCACGGTGTCCATGACCCAGGCGTAGTCGCGGCCCTCGTGGAACATGCGCTGGAACATCCCGCGCAGCGCCGCCTGTCCCGTATGCGCGCCGAAGAACGTGTCGACGTAGCTGCCCTCGGCCGTGAAGCACGCCAGCAGCGCGTCCACGTCCTGACGGTTGAACGCTTTCTCGAAGTCGCGCACGATGCTCATGGAGGTCCTCCCGTGTTCGACGAGAGCATGCCATGAGCGAGGCCGAGGCGCTGGAGGCATTGCAGAGCGGCGATCGCGCGCGCATCGGCGCGGCCGAGGCCGCGCTGTGGGCGATGTGGTGCCGGTCGGGCCGGCCCGAGCACGACGAGCTCCTGGCGCAGGGCGTGGCCGCCCTCGAGCGCCGCGACTTCGTGACCGGCACGAAGATCTTCACGCGGCTGATCGATGCGGCGCCCGACTGGGCCGAGGCCTGGAACAAGCGCGCCACCGCACGCTACCTGGCGCGCGATTTCGCCGGGGCCATCCGCGACTGCGAGGCCACGCTGGCGCGCAAGCCTCACCATTTCGGTGCGCTCTCCGGCCAGGGCCTCTGTCACATGGCGCTCGAGCAGTGGGCGCCGGCCGCCGCGCTGTTCCGCCGCGCGCTCAGCGTGCATCCCTCGCTGGGCTCGGTCCGTGCCAATCTGCAGGCGGCGCTCACCGAGGTGGTCAAGTACAACTGAGCGCAGGCGGGTGGTAGGCTGAGGCGCCATGAACCCTGACACCCTCGCAGCCCTGATGGCGTCCGACACGCCGCACGCCGTGCTCGACCTGCGCGAGCGCGGTGCCTACCAGCGCGGCCACATCTTCCGCACCACCATGCTGCCGCGCCGCGAGCTCGAGCTGCGGCTGCCCGCGCTCGTGCCGTCGCCGGCCGTGCCGATCGTGCTGGTGGACGAGGACGGCGCGCTCGCCGCCCTGGCGCGTCCGACACTGGCCGCCCTCGGCTACCGCGACGTGCGCACGCTCGACGGCGGACTCGCGGCCTGGCGCGCGGCCGGCCGTCCGCTCGTGCAGGGCGTCAACGTGCCGAGCAAGGTCTTCGGGGAGCAGGCGCTGCATCACTGGAAGACGCCGGAGATCACGCCCAAGGACCTCGCCGAGCGCATCGCGCGCCGCGACGACATGGTCATCGTGGACTCGCGCACGCCCGAGGAGTATCACCGCGCGTGCGTGCCCGGCGCCATCAGCGTGCCCGGCGGCGAGCTCGTGTTCCGCATCCTCGATCTCGTGAAGAGCCCGGAGCAGACGATCGTCGTGCACTGCGGCGGCCGCACGCGCTCGTACATCGGGGCCGAGTCGCTGCGCCGCATGGGCCTTCCCAACCCGATCATCGCGCTGAAGAACGGCACCATGGGCTGGGACCTCGCCGGTCTCACGCTCGAGCGTGGCGCCACGCGCGGCACGCCGGCGGTGTCGCCGCGCAGCCGCGCGGCGGCGGCGCTGGTGGCCAAGCGGGTGGCCGCGGAGGACAGCGTCCGCTTCGTCGCCCCCGACGAGCTCAAGGCCCTCCTCGCGCGCCGCGCCGAGCACGCCGTGTACCTGCTCGACGTGCGCACGCGCGAGGAATATGGGGCCGGCCACATCCCCGGCGCGGTGTGGTCGCCTGGCGGCCAGACGGTGCAGGCCACCGACGAGTACGTCGCCGTGCGCGCGGGGACCATCGTGCTCGCCTGCGACGGCTTCGCGCGAGCGACGCTGACGGCGGGATGGCTCAAGCGCATGGGCTTCCCCGACGTCGCGGTGCTCGCCGGTGGGCTGTCGGCGTGGACCGAGGCCGGCGGCGCCGTGGAGACGGGCCACCCCGCGCCGATGCCGTTCGGCTACGAGGCGGCGCGCGCCGCCGTCCCCGCTCTGAAGCCGGGCGATCTCGGTGGCGCCGCGGTGATCGACGTGGATACCAGCGACGCCTACGGGCGCGGTCACGTGCCGGGCGCCACGTGGGTCTGCCGCAGCCGCCTGGAAGCGCGCATCGCCGCGGTCGCGCCCGATCGCACGCGGCCCGTCGTCGTGACGTGCGGCGACGGGCGCGTCTCCACGCTGGCCGCGGCCACGCTGCGCGGGCTGGGGTACGACGCCCGCGTGCTGGAGGGCGGCACGCGCGCGTGGGACGCCGCGGGACGCGCGCTCGAGAGCGGCCTCACCAAGGTGGCCGACGCGCCCGACGACGTCGTGCTGCGTCCGCACGACCACGGCCGCGTCGCCATGGAGGCCTACCTCACGTGGGAGGAAGAGCTCGACGACAAGGGCGTGAGCCCGGTCGACCTGCTCTCGTGGGCGCGGTAGTGGATCCGCTCGTCACGACGGAGTGGCTGGCCAAGGAGCTGGGCGCCCCCGACCTGCGCGTGCTCGACGGCACCTGGCACATGCCGCAGCTCAAGCGCGATCCGCGCGCCGAGTTCGCCCAGGCCCACATCCCCGGCGCCGCGTTCTTCGACATCGATGCCATCGCCGACCACGCCACCAGCCTGCCGCACATGCTGCCCGATGCCGCGACGTTCGCCCGCGCGGTGGGCGCGCTCGGCATCGGCAGCGGCGACCGCGTGGTGGTCTACGACGTGCGCGGTGTGATCAGCGCGGCGCGAGTGTGGTGGACGTTCCGCGCGTTCGGCCACGATGCGGTGGCCGTGCTCGACGGCGGGCTGCGCAAGTGGCGCGCCGAGGGCCGGCCGGTCGAGAGCGGTATGCCGGCCGCGCCCGCCCGCGCGTTCAAGGCCACGGCGAGGCCGGAGCTCGTGCGTGACCTCGACGCCGTGCGCGCCAACATCACCAGCCGCGCGGCGCAGGTGCTGGACGCGCGGAGCGCCGGACGGTTCGCCGGCACCGAGCCGGAGCCGCGCGCGGGCCTGCGCGGCGGCCACATCCCCGGCAGCCTCAACCTGCCCTACGACTCGCTCTACCGCCCCGACGGCACGCTGCAGAGCCCCACGGAGCTGCGGGTGGCCCTGCAGGGCGCCGGCGTCGACCTGGCCCGCCCGGTCGTGACGACGTGCGGCTCCGGCGTGACCGCCTCGGTCCTGGCGCTGGCGCTGTACCTGGTCGGCCGGCGTGACGTTGCCGTCTACGACGGTTCGTGGTCAGAATGGGGAGGCAGGCCCGACACGCCGGTCGAACCCTGACCCGCCCTCAAGGAGGCCGATCATGGCCTACACGCTCGAGCAGTTCGTCACCGACCTCGATCGCATCACCCGCGCCGAATCCGATGCTGCCGTCATCACCGAGCGCATCGCGCCGCTGCTGGGCGAGCTGGTCAAGCAGCCCGACGCGATCCCGGCCCAGTACCGCCGCTCGCCCGACGGCCAGCGGGGGCGCTACATGCTGCACCGCGCGCCGCAGTTCAACGTCACCTCCGTCGTCTGGCGCCCCGGCGACCGCGCCGGCGCGCACAACCACGAGACGTGGGGTGTCATCGGCGTGGTGGACAACGAGATCGAGGAGACGCGCTACCGCGTCACCGAGACCGGCGGCGAGCGCGCGCAGCTCGAGCCCGTCAGCGTGAAGCGCTACGGCCGCGGCGAGGTCTCACGCCTGGTGCCGGGCGACGAGATCCACGCGATGCACAACCCGACCCAGCGCGACACGGTCGAGATCCACGTCTACGGCCGCGATCTCGCCGGCCTCAAGCGCCGCACGTGGTCCGACGACGGCGCCGAGAAACCGCTCGTCTCCGGCAAGTACCTCAATTGTTAATACTGGGGGCGCCGAAATGGCCCCCAGACCCCCAACGTCGGAGCGTCCCGGCAAAGCCGTGACGCTCCTCTACCTCCATGCTTCCCTAGCTTGGTGGCCGGCTCCGCCACCACAGGACGAGGGCGCCGAGACCGGTGAAGCCGGCCATGCCCTGCACGAAGAAGGCGGTGGAGACGCCCCACCCCTCGGAGATCGCGCCCACGCAGAACGCGCCGATCGGAAACACGCCGCCCCACACCAGCGTGTAGAGGCTCAGGATCCGGCCGCGCAGCTCGTCGGGAGCGGCGAGCTGCAACCGCGTGTTGCAGGAGGCGACGAGGAACAGGCCGGCCAGGCCCACGATGAACAGCAGCACCACGGCGACCGCGACGTGGCGGGCAGCCGAGAGCGCGACCAGCGCGCCGAGCGTGATCGCCGCCGCGATCATGAGCGTGGTCAGCGGCGGCTCCGCGCCCCGCCGCATCCCCACCGTGAGCGCGCCCGCCACCGCGCCCACGCCCAGCGCGGCCATGAGGAATCCGAAGCCCTCGGCGCCGAGGCCGAGTACGTGGCGCGCCAGCAGCGGGACATAGACGGTGAAGTTGAAGACCGTGATGCTGACCACGAACAGCAGGCCCAGCAGCAGGCGGATCACCGGCGTCCGCGCCGCGTAGCGCACCCCCTCGCCGATCTCCTGCAGCATCGTGGTGTCGCGGCGGCTCCCGCGCGCACGCTCGGCGAGCGTCGCCAGCGCCACGGCCATCACGAGGAGCCCGACGGCGTTGATCACGAAGGAGGGCACGACGCCGAACTGCGCGATGAGCACGCCGGCCACCGCGGGGCCCACGATACGCGCGGCGTTGAACGCCGCGGAATTCAGCGCGATGGCGTTGACGAGATCGGCCTTGCCGACCATCTCGGCCATGAGCGACTGGCGCGCGGGGCCGTCGAAGGCCGCCGCGACGCCGCCCAGCATCGCCACGGCGGCCACGTGCCAGTAGAGGACGTGCCCGGACACCACCAGCGCGGCCAGCGCCAGGGCCAGCAGCGCCAGCGTCGTCTGCGTCGCCATCAGCAGCCGGCGCTTCGGGACCCGATCGGCGACAGCGCCGGAGACGATCGAGAACAGCAGGACGGGTCCGAACTGCAGCGTGCCGATGAGCCCCAGGCGGAACGGCGAATCGGTGAGCTGCAGCACGAGCCAGGACTGCGCCACCGTGTGCATCCAGCCGCACACGAGCGTGGCGAACTGGGCCAGGAAAAAACGCCGGAAGTCGGGGTGATTGAGCGCGCGCAGACCGCTCGGAAACGGCATGGGTTCGCCTAGAATAGCGCGCGTGAAGATCGGCCGCGTCGTCGTCCATCCGCTCAGCCTGCCGCTGGCCCAGCCGCTCAAGACCTCGATCCACGACATTCGCTCCGTCGACACGGTGCTGGTGGAGATGCAGGGCGTCGGCGGCGCCGTGGGCGTGGGCTACTGCTTCGCGTTCGGTCCGCTGCGCGCCCGCGCGCTGCAGGCGCTCGTGGAAGACCTGGCGCCGATCTACGAGGGCGCCGAGGCCACCGCGACGCGCGCGCCGCCGACATCCTCATGCCCGACCTGCAGCGCATGGGCGGCGTCACCGGATACCTGCGCGCGGTGGACGTGTGCGAGG
>JBKPRI010000419.1:0-5195 GCA_046734515.1 Candidatus Methylomirabilota bacterium
GAGGAGCTGGACACGCTCCGTCGCGACGGCGTGATCTAGACGGCGGGCACGCCGCCCAGCACGCGGCGGCTGAGCCCCGGGTGCTTCACCCACGCGGCGCGGAGCTCGCGCGTGGCCTCGATCCAGTCGGCGCCGCGGGGCAGCACCACGCCGCCCGAGCGCACCGCGTAGACCTTGGGGTCGTCCACACCGGGCGGGATCTCGCCCTTGTCGCGCAGCGCCTTGGCGGCGTCCAGCAGCCGCTTGCGCGTGCGGATGACCATCCGGTCGCTGGTGCCCAGGTGCTCCTGCGTGCGGTCGTAGATCGGGCCCATGCTCTCGGTGACGGCCTGATCCTGCGCGTGAATGCTGCCGATGCCCGTGTAGCTGACGGTCTTCTGGAGCTTGCGGTCGATCAGGTAGTCGTTGCGCGCGTCCGCGGCCAGGCGGAAGCGGCCGTACCAGTCGGTGGTGTTCGGCAGCAGCTCGGGCGGGCCGATGGCCTGGCGGCCGGCCTGGCGCGGCGCCGGACCCGCGCCGCTGGTGACGGTGACGAACATCGTGTGGTCGTCGTCCATCGGGATCCACGCGCGCATGCGGATCTCGAGGCCCAGCACGCCGGTCGGCACCATCGTGTAGAAGGGGAACAGGAAGTTGGCGATCCGCCAGTAGTCGCTGTCCGCCTCGGCCTTGCGCCGCGCGCCGTACATCACGCCGAAGTCCGTGTCGGCCACCTCGTAGTGCGCGGCCGGATCGGTGAGCACGTACTTCGCCCACGTCCCCGCGGGGACGTCCTCGGGATCGACGCCGCCGAGGTGCAGGAACACCGTGTGGCCGGTGTCGATGTCGCCCTCCAGCGCCTGGATCCAGTTGCACTCGCGCTGGTAGGCCTGGATCGACACGTTCTCCAGCATCGTGGCCTCGAGCTCGGGCATGGGCGGCGGTGTGTCGCGCGGTCCCAGGTACGCCCACACCAGGCCGCCGCGCTCGACGCACGGGTAGGCGGTCGCGCGCACCTTGCGCTTGAAGTCGGTCGCGGCCGGCTCGCTCGGCATGTCCATGCAGCCGCCGTCGAGGCCGAACTTCCAGCCGTGATAGACGCAGCGCAGCCCCTCGCCCTCGTTGCGGCCGTAGAACAGGCTGGCGCCGCGGTGCGGGCAGTTGTTCTGGATCAGCCCCACCGCGTTCGAGGCCGTGCGGTACGCGATGAGGTCCTCGCCGAGCAGGCGCACGCGCAGCGGCGAGCCCTCGGGCTCCGGCAGCTCGCTCGACAGCGCGGCGGGCACCCAGTACTGGCGCAGCAGCTGACCCATCGGCGTGCCGGGGCCGACGCGGCAGAGCAGCTCGTTGTCCTCGCGGCTCAGCATCAGATCTTCCCCGGCACCCGCTGGTCCACGACCGGATTCGCCACGGCTTCCTCGAGCGACTTCGCCGGCTTCCATTCGCTCGCCGGGCGTACGTGGCCGCCGGTGCCGATCTGGTCGATGCTCCAGTAGATCTCGACGTTGTTTCCCTCGGGATCCCGGAACTCGATGGCGAGCTGGCAGCCGGCGCGCCGCCGTCCTTCGAAGTCGATCTTCACGCCGTGCTTGCGCAGCCATTCGCGGGCGCGGAAGAGCTCGTCGGGCGTGGCGACCTCGAGCGCGAAGTGATTGAGGCTGCTCTTGTCCATCTTCGGCGCGCCCCCGAAGAGCGCGATACCGTGGTGGTCGGCGTTCACGCGCATGAAGACCACACCGCCCGGGCGCAGATCGTCCTTGTAGACGTCGCTGACCTCCAGCCCGAGCACCTCCGTGTAGAACCGGGCGCAGGCTTCCAGATCGCTGACATTGAGCACGACGTGGCCGATCTTCCTGAGCTGGAACGGCTGAGACTCTGCCATGGCGTCTCCCTCCGCGGGCGCGCCCATGCTAGCAGGAGGCGTGCTAGATTTCACGCCATGCTGAGCGCCGAGGACAACGCCGCCCTGACGCGTACCGGCCGCGGCACGCCGCTGGGCGAGCTGATGCGCCGTTACTGGCAGCCCGTCGCCGCGGTGGCCGAGCTGGACGATCACCCGACGAAGCCCGTGCGCCTGCTCGGCGAGGACCTCGTCCTCTACAAGGACGGCTCGGGCCGCTACGGTTTGCTCGACCGCCACTGCGCCCACCGCCGCGCCGATCTTTGCTACGGCATCGTCGAGAAGCACGGCCTGCGCTGCAACTACCACGGCTGGCTCTACGACGGCGCCGGCGCGTGCGTGGAGCAGCCGTTCGAAGAGGTCGCCCACCCCGACGCGCGCTTCAAGGACAAGATTCGGCTCGCCGCGTATCCGGTCGAGGCCAAGGCCGGCCTCCTGTGGGCCTATCTCGGTCCCGCGCCCGCGCCGCTGGTGCCCGACTGGGATCTCTATCACGACGTCGGCTTCAAGCAGATCGTCATGGCCGAGGTCCCCTGCAACTGGTTCCAGGGCCAGGAGAACTCGATCGACCCGATCCACTTCGAGTGGCTGCACTCGAACTGGTCCCTGGCGCTCAAGGGCGACGGCGGCCCGCGCGTGCCCACGCACAAGAAGATCGGCTTCAGCGAGTTCGACTGGGGGTTCGTCTATCGCCGCGTGCGCGCCGACACCGACGAGCAGGACGAGCTGTGGACCGTGGGCCGCGTGTGCCTGTGGCCGAACTGCCTCTACACCGGCAAGTTCGAGTGGCGCGTGCCGATCGACGACGAGACCACGCTGCACGTGGCGTGGTTCAACGATCCTCTGCCCGGGGAGGCGCCCTTCGAGCAGGCGCGCATCCCCTACTGGCACGCGCCGGTGAAGGATCCGGTGACGGGCCGCTGGATCACCAGCCACGTCATGAACCAGGACTTCGTCGCCTGGGCGGGCCAGGGCCGCATCGCCGACCGCACGAAGGAGCATCTCGGTGAGAGTGATCGCGGCGTCATCCTGTTTCGCAAGCGCATGCTCGAAGAGGCCGCCATCGTCGCGCGCGGCGGGGAGCCGAAGGCCGTCGTCCGCGATCCCATGAAGAACGTGAAGCTGTCGCTGCCGCGCGTGCGGGCGGGCCGCGGGACGCCGCTGGGCGTGAGCGCGGATCACCCGCGCCCGATGCTCTGGCACGCGGGACAGCCCAGGGAGATCGCCGAGGAGTACACGCGCGCGTTCGAGGAGCGGGCGCGGGCGGTCCGGAGGTAGTCATGGCCACACTCGTCGGCGTCTTCAACACGTCGCACAGCCCCACGGCCTATGCCCCGGCCGAGCGCTGGAACGAGGTCCGCGCGAGCCGCAAGCTGCGGGCCGACGTGCCCATGGACGACCTGGAGACGAACCGCGCGAAGAAAGCCCGGGTCGACCAGGGCTTCGCGACATTGCGGGCACGGTTGACCGAGGTCAGGCCCGACGCCATCGTCATCTTCGGCGACGACCAGCTCGAGTGTTTCGACTTCACGAACTTCCCATCGTTCGCCGTCTACGTCGGCGAGGCGTTCGAGGGCCCGCGCATCGGGCGCACCGGCCGCGCTCGCATCCCGGGACACCCGGAGCTCGGCGCCGCGCTCGTCACCGGCCTCATGCGCCGCGGCTTCGACCCCGCGTTCTCGATGGACATGCCGAAGCCCGAGCGTGGCGTGGGCCACGCCTTCGTCTGGCCCACCGAGTCGCTCACGGACTTCACCACGCCCGTCGTGCCTGTCTTCGTCAACTGCTACTACGCGCCCCAGCCGACCGCGCTGCGCTGCTACCAGCTCGGCCGCGCGGTACGCGAGATCATCGACGCGCACCCGGGGAGTCTGCGGGTCGCCGTTGTCGGCTCGGGCGGGCTCTGGCACACGCCCAACGCCCCCGATGCATATCTCGACGAGGCGTTCGATCGCGCGATGCTCGGCTATCTCGAGGCCGGCGACGCGCGGGGGATGGCGCGACACTTCGACGACTACAAGGTGCCGCCCGACGATCGCAGCCAGGACGTCGGCGTGCGCGGCAAGACCGTCACCGGCCTGCCGGGCTCGGGCGGACCCCAGGGCGGGACGCGGGAGATCTGCAACTGGATCGCGGCGGCGGCTGTCGCTGACGGCAAGCCGGCGACGATCGTGGATTACGTGCCGGTGTATGCGTCCCCGATCGGGGCTGCGTTCGCCTACTGGCCGAGCGTCTGATTCTTCCGCTCGCACGCCTCCAACCGCTCGGTGAGGAATCGCCGCTCGCTCGCGTTCTCCACCAGCTCCAACGCCTCGCGATAACACGCGGCCGCTTCGCGCCACCGTCCCAGCCGCCGCAGGAAGTCCCCACGCGCCGACGGCAGGAAGTGATAGCCCTTCAGCGCGCCAGCATCGAGCGCATCGATCGCGGCGAGGCCGGCCTCGGCGCCATGCGCCATTCCGATGGCCGCTGCGCGATTCAGCGCGACGACGGGCGACGGCGCCACGTCTGTGAGCCGGTCGTAGAGCGCGATGATGCGCGGCCAGTCGGTCGCCGCCCACGACGCCGCGCGCGCATGACAGGCGGCGATCATCGCCTGGAGCTGATATGGGCCGGCGGGCTCCGGCAGGACATTCAGGCACGCGAGCCCGCGCTCGATACGCCCGCGATCCCAGCGCCTGCGGTCCTGGTCGGCCAGCAGCACGAGGTCGCCGGCAGCGTCCGTGCGCGCCAGCAGGCGGGACGCCTGCAGCTCCATCAGCGCCAGCAATCCCAGGACCTCGGGCTCGCCCGGCATCAATCCCGCCAGCATGCCGCCGAGGCGGATCGCCTCGGTGCAGAGATCGTCGCGCACCAGGGACTCGCCGGTGTGAGCGGAGTAGCCCTCGTTGAAGACCAGGTAGATCACGGCCAGCACGGCGGGCAGGCGCTCGATGAGCTCCTCGGCCTCCGGCACCTCGTAGGGAATCTCGCGCTCGCGAATAGTCCGCTTGGCGCGGACCAGGCGCTGCGCGATCGTCGCCTCCGGCACGAGGAACGCGCGCGCGATCTCCGCGGTCGTCAGGCCGCCGATCATGCGCAGCGTGAGGGCCACCCGGCCATCGGCGGAGAGCGCCGGATGGCAGCACGTGAAGATCAGCCGCAGCCGGTCGTCGGGAATGGTGGCGGGATCGGTCACGTCGAACGCCTCCACGGCGAGGTCCAGCTCGCGCGCGAGCTCGTCCGCGTGGGCACTCGCGCGACGCGCGCGGCGCAGGCGATCGAGTGCCCGGCGGCGGGCCGTGGTCAGCAGCCAGGCGCCCGGGCGCGAGGGCAC
>JBKPRI010000420.1:0-8242 GCA_046734515.1 Candidatus Methylomirabilota bacterium
TCCTGAAGCCGCGGTTCCTCACGCGCTCGACCGCGGAGTGGCTCGACCGCCTCCGCGGCCGCGTGCCGTGCGCGCCCGTCAACACGGTGGCCGAGGCGCTGGAGGACGAGCAGGTGCGCGCGCGCGAGATGATCGTGGAGGTCAAGCACCCGGGCTTCGGCGTGGTGCGCGAGGTGGCCTCGCCCGTGAAGACGCCGGGCACGCCGGCGCCCACGCGCGCGCCCGGCCTGGGCGAGCACACCGACGAGATCCTGCGCGAGGTCTTGCAGTATGATGCCGACCGCGTCGCGGCCCTGCGCGCATCGGGCGCGCTGGGCGGCGCCGCGCGTCGCGCTCGTTAAGTCCCTCGCCTCAGGAGGTCGTCGCCATGCACCTCGCCAGGATGCTGGCCGCTCTGCTCGCGCTCACCACGCTCGTCGCCCTGCCCACTGCCGCCCCGGCGTGCACCCCGGCCACGACATTCGCCACGCTGCCGGCCGGCGCCGCGCACCCCGAAGGCATCACGGTGGACCACGCCGGCAACGTCTACGTCGCGACGTTCGACGTCGCCAAGCCCGCGGGCAGCCCCGGCGAGATCTTCGTCTACAGCCCATCGGGCCGCCTGCTGCGGCGCCTGAGCGTCGCGGGCTCGAGCAACCTGCTCCTGGACCTCGCGTTCCACCCCACGACCGGGGCCCTGCTCGTGATCGACTTCGGCGCCAAGCAGGTGCTCACCGTGAACCCGTTCACGGGCGCCTCGACCTCCTTCGTGACGATTCCGGGCGGCGCCAGCGCCGGCCCCAACGTGCTGACGTTCGACGCGGCCGGCAACGTCTACATCTCCGACTCGTTCCAGGGCGTGATCTGGCGCACGCCGCCCGCCGGCGTGACGATCACCGCGTGGAAGGCGGATGCGCTGCTGACGACGACCGGCGTGCCGCCGTTCGGCGCCAACGGGCTCGCGTTCAACGGCGCGGGCAACACGCTGTTCGTCTGCAACACCGGCAACGACACCGTCGTGCAGATCCCGGTGCTGGCGGGCGGCCTCGCCGGCAACGCCGCCGTGTTCGTCAACAGCGTGAACGGCTGCGACGGGCTCATCATCGACGAGCACGACAACCTGTGGCTCGCCGCCAACCAGGCCGACGAGATCGTCGTGGTGAACCCCGCCGGCCGCGTGATCGCCAAGCTCGGGGACTTCGAGGGCCTCGACCCCAAGGGCGCCCCGCGCGGGCTCCTGTTTCCTGCGAGCCTCGTGCGCAGCGGACCGTTCATCTACGTGACGAACCTGTCGCTCGACCTGCGGCTCTTCGGTCTCGCTCCGCCGGTCGACGCGCCGTGGGCCGCCGACGTCCGGCAGCACACGGTCTCCAAGATCCCGGCCCACATCCCGCCGATTCCCGGGCTGCGATAGCGCACGGACAACGCCCTCGGCGCCGACCGGCTCGACTGGTCGGCGCCGGCGACGGCGGCGGTAGAATCGTGGGCATGACGGAACGGACGCTCCCGACTCCAGACGTCGAGGAGACCACCGGTACCGGCACCGAGGTCGCCCCCCCCTGGATGACGATCCTGCACAACTGCGAGTGCCACACGTTCGAGCAGGTGGTGAAGCAGCTCCAGAAGGCGATCGCGTGCAGCGAGGCCGAGGGCTGGGAGATCGCCTGGCAGGTCCACAACACGGGCCGCGCCGTCGTGAAGGTCGGTCCCGAGGCCGAGTGCGTGCGCGTCGGCAACATCCTCGCCGCCATCGGCCTGGTGGTGACGGTGATCCAGTCGTGACGACCGCGGCGCGCCTCGCCGTCTGGACGCTGATCGCCGGCAAGCTGGTCGGCGCCTGGGGTCTCACCTGGGACATCCAGTGGCACCTGCGCATCGGCCGCGACTCCTTCTGGATCGCCCCGCACGTGATGATGTATGCCGGCGTGACCGCCGGCTTCATCGTCACCTTCGGCGTGCTGGCGCTCGAGACGTGGCAGGCGCGCGGCGGGCGCCCGCGGCCCGGCACCATCCGCGTGGCCGGCCTGGTCGGCACTCGCGGCTTCCACCTCGCCGCCTGGGGCGTGGCGCTGGTGATCCTCGCCGCGCCCATCGACGATCTCTGGCACCGCCTCTTCGGCCTGGACGTCACGCTGTGGAGCCCGCCGCATCTGCTCGGCCTGCTGGGCACCGCCATCAACACGGTGGGCACGCTGCTCGCGGCCACCGAGGTCTATCCGCGGCGCAGCCGGCTGCGCTGGGTGGCGCTGCTCCTCGGCGGCGCGCTCCTCTACGGCGGCACGCGCGTGGTGCTCGAGCCCGCGTGGCTCACCGCCTACAACCACGGCGGCGTCGCATTCCACGCCTTCGCGATGCTCGGCGCGCTCGTGCTGCCGATCGCGCTGGTGCCGGCCACGCGCCTGCTCGGCCCGCGCTGGGCGCCAGTCGCGCTGGTGGCGACGGCGCTGGCGATCTCGACGGTCGGCGAGCAGATCGCGCAGGTCGGCTTCGCGATCGTCCGTCCCGTGTCGGTCATCGGCGAGGAGATCGTCAAGGATCCGACGTCCGCGATCGCGCAGGCGGCCGCGATCCGCGAGAAGTCGCGCGGGTTCATCGTGCCGCTCTGGCTGCGCCTGCTGCTGCCGCTGGCCGCGGCCGCCGCGCTGAGCGTGATCGACGTCCGCCGTCGGGCCGGCGTGGCGGGCGCGGTGTTCGGCGTCGCGCTGGTGGCGCTCTACGGCTGGTCGACGAGTCGCGCGCCCGCCTTCGCGCCGCTGGTGCCCACGGCGGCGGAGACGCTGGCCGCGCTCGTCATCGCCGCCGCCGGCGGTTTGCTGGGCGGCACGGCGGGACGGTGGCTCGCGGACGCGCTGGGCAGCGAGGCGCTGCGGCCTCGAAGCCCCGGCGCGGAAATGACGGCCCGGCTCACATCACCGGGCCGATGATCCACGGCGCGAACTCTTCCTCGCCCACGCCGGAGAGCTCGCTCTTGCTGCGCTTGCCCGAGGCCACCGCCACGATCTCCTCGAAGATCTGACGGCCGACCGTCGCCAGGGGCGTGCCCTCGACGATCACGCCGCAGTTGATGTCCATGTCCTCTTCCATGTGCCGGTACATCAGCGAGTTGGTGGCGAGCTTGATGGAGGGCACCGGCTTGCAGCCGAACACCGAGCCCCGGCCGGTGGTGAAGCAGATCAGGTTGCAGCCGCCCGCCACCAGCCCCGTGATGGACACGGGATCGTGGCCCGGCGTGTCCATGAACACGAAGCCCTTGGTGGAGATGGGCTCGCCGTACTGGAACACGTCCATCATCGGCGTGGTGCCGCCCTTGGTCACGCCGCCGAGCGACTTCTCGAAGACGGTGGTGATGCCGCCGGCCTTGTTGCCGGGCGCGGGATTGTTGTCCATCGCCTCGATCCCGCGGCAGTACCACTCCCACCACTTGTAGCGATCGATCAGCTTCTTGGCGACCCCCTCGTTGATGGCACGGCGGATCAGCAGGTGCTCGGCGCCGTAGATCTCGGGTGTCTCGGCCAGCACGCCGGTACCACCGTAGCGGACCAGCTCGTCCACCGCCCAGCCGAGCGCCGGGTTGGCAGTGATGCCCGAGTTGCCGTCGGAGCCGCCGCAGTTGGTGGCCAGCGTGATCTCCGACACGGGCTGCTTGGTGCGCCGCGCGTCGTTGGCGATCGGCAGGAGCTTGGCGACTTCCACAGCGGCGCGCTCGACGGTCTTGCGGATGCCGCCGGCCTCCTGGATGTTCACCAGGAACGGCTTGCGCTCGGGATGGCCGGGCATGGACATCTTCTGGCGGTCGATCATCACCGCCGCCTGGTTCACCTCGCAGCCGAGCCCAATGACGATGTAGGCGGCCACGTTCGGGTGCTTGGCGTAGCCGGCCAGCACGCGCTGCAGCGCGTGGTGATCCTCGCCGAAGAGCTTGGTGCCGCATCCCGACTTGTGGGTGATGGCGATCACGCCGTCCACGTTGGGATAGTCGCGCGAGACGTCGCGGAACTTGTCCTTCACGAACTGACTCACGCTCGCCGAGCAGTTCACGCCCGAGATGATCGCCACGTAGTTGCGCGTGCCCACGCGCCCGTCGTCGCGCCTGTAGCCGTCGAAGTACCGCATCTGATCGGGCGGATAGAAGTTCACGGGCGTGACGTCCACGCCGACCTGGTAGCGGTCCTCCGACAGCTCGCCGATGTCGAGGTTGTGGCTGTGCACGTGATCGCCGATCGCGATGTCCTGCGTGGCGAACCCGATCACCTGCCCGTAGCGCCGCACCGGCTCGCCCCGTCGCACCGCGTGGCGCGCCACCTTGTGGCCCGGCTTGATGTCGGCGCGCACCTCGATGGTGGCGGCGCCGTCGGCCAGCGCGCTGCCCTTCGCCAGCTCGCGCTTGGCGATGGCGACGTCGTCCTCGGGGCGCAGCAGGATGGCGCGGTCGGTCAGCGGCGTGGTGCTCATGATCTCAGTCTCCTTGGGAGGGTCACTATACCGGATGCGGGCCCTTGATCTGGAGCACGGGCGGCGGCTCGGTCTCGAGCTGCACGGTGGTGTGATCGATGCCGAAGCGCGCGTGGAGCAGCGCGTGCAGCGCCTCCAGCAAGCGCTCGCTCTGGCCGACGTCGTCCACCACCACGTGGGCGCTCATCGCCTCGCGGCCGGAAGTCAGCGTCCACACGTGCAGGTCGTGCACGCGCCGCACGCCCGCCACCGCCAGCATCGCCGCCTCGATCTCGGCCAGCTCGAGGTGTGGCGGCGTGCCCTCGAGCAGCACGTTCACGGCCTGGCGCAGCAGCCCCCACGTCCGCGGCACGATGAACAGCGCGATGAACGCGCTGGCCACGGCATCGGCGCCCGTCCAGCCGGTGCTCAGCATGACGCCCGCCGCCACGAGCGCGGCCAGCGAGCTGAGCGCGTCGCTCACCACCTCCAGATAGGCCGCGCGCACGTTCAGGCTGGCGCGCGCGCCGTGGTGGAGCAGCGCGGCCGACAACACATTCACGCCCAGGCCGAGCGCGGCCACCGCGGCCATCGGCCCGGCCAGCACGTCGCCGGGCATCCACCAGCGCTTCCACGCCTCGGTCAGGATGCCGCCCGCCACCACCAGCAGGATGAGGGCGTTGACGAGCGCGGCCAGGATCTCAGCCCGGTAGTACCCGTAGGTCTTGGCCGGCGTGGGCGGACGATGCGCGATCCAGATGGCGAACAGGGCCAGGCCCAGGCCGGCGGCGTCGGTCAGCATGTGGGCGGCGTCGGCGAGCAGCGCGAGGCTGCCCGTCCAGAACCCGGCGATCAGCTCGACCAGCATCACGACGCTGGTGAGGGCCAGGGTCAGCGCCAGCCGCCGCCACGACGCCGCGCCCGCCGTCAGCGGGGCGTGTGCGTGCCCGGCGTGGGTCGCCATGAGCCGGATCGTAACAGAGAGAGTTACAATCGCCGCATGCACACCGACCGGACGCTCGACCTGCACGGCCAGCGTTTCCACTACACCGAGTGGGGCGGGCCGTCGGCGCCGGCGGTGATCTTCCTGCACGGCATCACCGGCCACGCCCGCACCTGGGATGACGAGGCGCGGCTGCTGGCGGGGCGGTACCGGGCCATCGCGCTGGACCAGCGGGGACACGGCGACACCGATCCCGCGCCCGACGGGGACTATTCCGATGCCGCGCTGCTCGGCGACCTCGAGGCCTTCGTGGATGGCCTGGGCCTGGCGCGCGTCAGCCTGGTCGCGCTGTCGCTGGGCGGCCGCGTGGCGATCAACTTCGCCGGACGCCATCCCGGCCGAATGGAGCGGCTGGTGGTGATCGACATCGGCCCCGACATCGCGCCGGCCGGCCGCGCGCGGGTCGGGATGCTGATGGCGCACGCGCCCGAGCGGTTCGCCACGCTGGACGACGTCGTGGTCCACATGCGGGCCAGCGCGCCGCGCTATACCGACGCCATGCTGCGTCACCGCGCCCAGCACGCCGTGCGGCCGCTGCCCGGCGGCGGCTTCACATGGAAATACGACCGGGCGTTGCGGGAGGCGATTCGCCAGGGCCGCATGCGCGTGCCCGCCGACCTCTGGCCAGAGTGGCGCGTCATCCAGTGCCCGACGCTGCTCGTGCGCGGCAGCGAGTCGGACATTCTCACCGACGAGATCGCCAAGCGAATGATCGACGCGCTGCCGCACGCCCGCCTGGCCGTGGTCGAGGACGCCGGCCACACGGTGCCCGGCGATCAGCCGGCCGCGTTCCAGGCGCTGCTGCGCGAGTTCCTGATGTCATGAGCCGCACGCTGGGCGGCATCGCCCTGGCGATCATCGGCGTGTGGGTCGTCGCCCACGTGCTCTACATCGGCCCCGTGCAGGAGGCGGCCGAGGCCACGCTGGTGTGGGTGCTGGGCCTCGGCGCCGCCTCGCTGCTGGGCGCGGCCATGGTGCTGCTCGGCGTGGCGATGGCCCAGGGCGGCAGTCGCCCCGCCTGGCTGCGCTTCGTGCGGGTGGCGCGCAACGTCGCGGCGGTCGTCGGCTGCGCGCTCATCCTGGTCGGCCTGCTGCACTATCGCGAGACCGAGCCCCAGGGCGAAATCTACTGGCTGGTCCTCGGCGTCCTCGTCCTGGCCGGATCCGGCGTCGTGCACTGGTGGGTCCTGCGCGAGACGCGACGCCAGACCGCCTGACGCGCTCCTTCGCCGTTCTCTGGCTGGGCGCGTTCGCCTTCTTCCTCTCGTTCCTGCTCCTGCTCTCCGCGCTGCCGCTGTTCGCGCGGCGCATGGGCGCCTCCGACGGGGCCATCGGCGTGATCATGGCGGCCTTCGCCGTGAGCTCGCTCCTGCTGCGGCCCATCACCGGCTGGGCCGCGGATCGCTACGGGCGGCGGCCGTTCATGCTGATCGGCAGCCTGCTCTTCACGGTGGCGCCGGCCGCCTACGGCTGGGTCGCGGGCTCGCTCGGCCTGGTGCTCGTGCGCCTGCTGCACGGCGCCGGCATGGGCCTCTATCCGACCGCGTCGAGCGCGATGGTGGCCGACGTCACCCCGCCCGGACGGCGCGGCGAGGTGCTCGGGCTCTACGGCGTGTCCGGCAGCCTGGCCCTGGCGATCGGGCCCATGACCGGCATCGCGCTCGTCGGCCGCGTGAACTTCACCGGCCTCTTCTGGATCGCCGCCGCCGTCGGCGCGCTGTCCATCGCGACGACGCTGGCGATCCCCGAGACGCTGGCGCGCCCGCGGACCGTGCCGTTCACCGCGCGCGCGGCGATCAGCCGCGAAGCCCTGGCGCCCTCGATCGTCACGCTCTGCCTGATGTTCACCTACGGCACCCAGGTGGCGTTCCTGCCGCTCCACGCCGACACGCGCGGCGTCAATCCCGGGCTGTTCTTCCTGGCGTTCGCGGTGACGATCGCGCTCGTGCGGGGCCCGGCCGGACGGCTCTCCGACCGCATCGGGCGCGCGCCGGTGAGCGCGACGGCGCTGGGACTCGCGGCCATCGCGCTGGTTGCGCTCGCCTTCAGCGATACGGCACTCGGGCTGGCGGTGGCCGGCGGGATCTACGGCGTGGCGTACGGGTCGGCGCAACCGGCGCTGATGGCCTGGTGTGTCGACGACGTGGCCGACCACGATCGCGGCCGGGCCATGGCCACCTTCTACAGCGCGCTCGAGATCGGCATCGCCATCGGCGCCATGACGTCGGGCCTCGCCGTCGCGCGCTGGGGCTTCACGACCACATTCCTGGCCACCGCCGCCGTGGCCGCCGCCGGCGCGGTGCTCACCCTCACGCGGCGGTGATCGAGATGCGCCCATTCCAGAGAACCGCCACGGCTACGCCGGGGCGGTTCGAACGTGTGGGGGGCTTGGGGGCCATGTCGGGGCCCCCATCTACAAAATAGACCGGCCGGCGTCGACCATCAGGGTCGCGCCGGTGATGAACGACGATTCCTCGCAGGCGAGGAACAGGATCGGATAGGCGACCTCGCGCGGCTCGGCGAACCGCCCGAGCAGGTTGTCCCCCTGGCGCGAGGCGCGCAGCTGGGCCTCCGACACCCCGCTCTCCGCCGCGCGCCGGATGTGGTACGGGGTGATCGTCCCGCCGGGACACACGACGTTCACGCGGATCCTGTGCGGTGCCTCTTCAACGGCCAGCGCGCGCGTGAACCCGAGCAGCGCGGCCTTCGTGGTGTCGTACTGGCCCATGCCGGCGCGTCCCATCACGCCGTACACCGACGAGACGTTGACGACGGTGCCGCCGCCCGCGGCGCGCAGGTGCGGGACGCCGGCCTTGCACGTGTACGCCG
>JBKPRI010000421.1:0-6101 GCA_046734515.1 Candidatus Methylomirabilota bacterium
GTGCGCGGACCTGCGCCGCGTCGCCGCGCGCGGCCGCCGCCAGCAGGCCGGTGTACCCCGCCGTCTCGAGGGCCGTCGGCGGTACCTGCGCGCCTGCCGCCGAGACCCAGGCCGCCAGGAGCGCCACGGCGGCCACGCGCACGGTCCCACCCCGCGACATTCAGGCGATGGCGCCGGCATTCCGCAGCTCGCGGACCGTGAGATCGTCGTAGCCCAGCAGGCCGCCGAGCACCTCGTCGGTATGTTGCCCCGGCGTGGGCACCACGCCGACGCGCGCGGGCGTCTTCGACAGCTTGACCGTCGCGCCGGGCAGGTACATCTCGCCGGCCACGGCGTCGTCCTTCTTCACGAGCATCTCGCGCGCCCAGAGGTGCGGGTCCTTGGCCACCTCGGGAATCGTGCGCACCGGTGCCACCGGGATGCCGGCGTCCATCAGCGTCTTGCAGATCTCCTCGACGCTGTGCGCGGCGCACCACGCGTCGATCTTCTTGCGGCGCTCGACGTTCGGCGAGCTGCCCGCCAGCGGCGTGTCGTCGTCCGGCCCGCCGACGATCTTCATCAGGCGCGAGGCCATGTCACGCCCCGCGGCGGCGATGACCACCCACCCGTCCTTCGTCTTGTAGGGCGGGCGCCCGCCCTCGCCGCCCTCGGCCCCCGTCGCCAGGTAATAGGACGTCGGGATCTCCACCATCGTGAGCGCGGAGTCGAGCAGGCATACGTCCACGAGCTGGCCCTCGCCCGTCCGCTCGCGGTGGCGGAGCGCGGCGAGCGTACCGATCGTCGCGTGCAGCGCGGTGTAGCGATCGACCACCGACGACGCGGTGCCGACCGGGTGGCCTTCGACCTGGCCGGTGAGCGACATCAGGCCGCCCATGGCCTGACCGAGCGAATCGAAGGCCGGACGATCGCGGTACGGCCCGTACTGACCGAAGCCGGAGACCGACGTGAGGATGATGGCGGGATTGAGCGCGCGCAGGCGCTCGTAGTCGAAGCCCATCGCGGCCATCACGCCGGGGCGGAAGTTCTCCAGCACGACGTCGGCCTTCGGCACCAGGGCGGCGAAGACCTCCTTGCCCTTGGGATGGCGAAGGTCCAGGCAGAGGCTGCGCTTGCCGCGGTTGTAGACGGAGAAGTAGACGGACTGCCCGCGGACCATCGGCGGATGGCGGCGCGTCTCCTCGCCGCCGGGCGGCTCGATCTTGATGACGTCGGCGCCGAGGTCGCTCAGCAGCATGCCGCCGCGCGGCCCCGCCTGGAAGCGCGCCAGCTCCAGCACCCGGATGCCGTCGAGCGCGCCGCTCATTTCGTGGCCCGGACCTTCACGCCGGCCGCTTCCTCTTGCAGCATCCACGGCGACAGCGAGTCCTTGTCGCCCCAGCCGCGGACGAGCGCCTCCACCAGGGTCTGCTCGGCGATCGCGGCCATGGGCATCGGCACGTCGAACTCACGCGCCAGCTCGGTGGCCAGGCCGATGTCCTTGCGCGCCAGCTTGAGCGCGAAGCGGACCGTGTCGAAGTCGCCTTTGAAGATCACATCGGGCAGCATGTGCGAGAGCATGTAGCCCTGGCCGTACGAGGCGCCGCGGATCGCCTCCAGCAGCGCCTCCGGCTTGACGCCGGCCTTCACGCCGAGCGTGAAGCCCTCGGCGATGAGGCCGCGGGTGGCGATCGAGATCATGTTGTGGACGAGCTTGGCGATCGTGCCGGCACCGATGGGCCCCATGTAGCCGACCTTGCCGATGCCCGTGAGCGCGTCCTTGACCTCGTTGTAGATGGCTTCCTCGCCGCCGACCATTACCTGCAGGGTTCCGCGCTGGGCCCCGATCACGCCGCCCGAGACCGGCGCATCGAGCACGTGCACGCCCTTGGCCTTGAAGGCGGCGTGGAGCTTGCGCATCATCGTGGGCGAGCCCGTCGAGAGATCGGCGTAGATCGTCCCGGCCACCGCGCCGTGGAGGATGCCGCCGGCGCCGAGGGCGACCGCCTCGACGTCCTTCGGCCCGGGCAGCGAGGTGAGGATCAGCTCGCTCTCGCGCGCGAGAGCCTGGGGAGAGTCGGCCCACTTGGCGCCCTGCTGCAGGTGCGGCGCGGCGGCCTCGCGGCGCACGTCGTGGACGATCAGCGTGTGCCCGGCCTTGATGAGGTTGAGGGCCATGGGCCCTCCCATGTTGCCGAGCCCGATGAATCCGATACGCATGGTGGCTCTCTCCTAGAGCTTCGTGGTGGCGGGGATGACCTTGGCGCCCATGAGCTCGATCGAGCGCATCGTGGTCGGGTGATCCATGCGCGACTCCTGGGCCTCCAGCAGGAGGTGGCCGACGCCGAGCTCGCGGTGCACGGTGGCGAAGCCCTCGGCGACCTCGTCCGGCGTGCCGGCGATGATGAAGCGCTCGGCCAGCAATTCCTCGTAGCTCATCCCGGCCAGCGAGCGCGGCCGCGCCTTGAGCGCGAACTGGTTGCCCGCGCGCGAGCGCATGCCGACCGGCGAGAACCACTCGACCGGCCCGCGCAGCGTGGGCCCCATGCGCCAGACGAAATGGCGGCCGGCCTCGAGCGCTTTCTCTTTCGTGTCGGCGGTGACGGCGCAGATCAGGAAGCCGAGATTGTCGGGGGTGACGGTGCGGCCCGCTTCGGCCGCACCCTGCCGGTAGAAGTCGAACAGCTCGCGCGCGATGTCGAAGGGCACCAGGAACGGCACGTACGTGTAACCGCGCCGGCCGGCCCAGATCGCAGTCTCGGGGCTCGCCGTGCCGGGAATCCAGATCGGCGGGTGCGGCCGCTGCAGCGGCAGGCACCATGGATTCACGTGGCGGAAGTGGTAGTGGCGGCCTTCCCAGCGGAAGGGGCCGGGCTCGGTCCAGCACTTCAAGATGAGGTCGTGGCACTCCTCGAAGCGCTCGCGGTTGTGAACCGGATTGGCGTTGGCCCACCATTGCTCGACGCCGACGCCGCGCACGAAGCCGGAGAGCACGCGGCCGCCCGAGATCAGGTCGGCCATGGCGATCTGCTCGGCCATCCGCACGGGGTTGTCCTCGATGGGCAGGATGTTGCCGAGCAGCAGCAGTTTGGCGCGGCTCGTGGTGCGGGCGAGCACCGCGGCCGTCATGTTGGCGCCGACGTTCACGCACGACGGCGTCGAGTGATGCTCGTTGATCATGAGCCCTTCGAAGCCCACCTGGTCCGCCAGCTCGTACTCGGTGAGATAGCGCCGGTAGTTGGCGGCGGCCTTCTCGCGATCGAAGAACCGGTTGGGGAAGGCCAGGCGGAGCGAGGGGAACTTCGCGCCCTCGTCGTCGGGGTACTCGTGGTGCGGCATCTCGCTGAAGTAGTAGAGCTTCATGCCGCACCTCCGAGGAAGTCGAGCACCAGCGTGGCGAACGCCTCCGGCTGCTCGATGGGGGGCAGGTGGCCGCAGCGGTCCAGCACGCGGAGCCGGGCGTTCGGCAGCGCACGGCGGTATTGCTCGCCGCACTCCATCGGGACGATGCGGTCCTCGCGCCCCCACACGATCAGCGCCGGGTTGGCGACGCGCGGCAGGAAGCGCGCGAGCCGAGGGTTGTGCATGTAGGGCTTCCAAGTCAGCCGCGCGGTCATCTCGCGGTTGCGCTCGGCGATCTCGAGCTCGGCCGGCGTCGGCGGCCGGCCGAACAGCTCGTCCCACTCCGGCACGCTCTTCGGATCGTGCACGTTCAGATCGCGAAGCTGCTGCGGTGTATGGAAGAAGACGTCGAGGATCTCGCCGGTCTCAGGCTTGAGGCCCGTCGGCGCCACCAGGATCAGCCGGTCGATCGCGCCCGGGCTCATCGCCGCCATCTCGGCCGCCGTCCAGCCGCCGATCGAGTGGCCCAGCAGGTGGGGGCGCCCGAGTCCGGCCGCATCGATGAGCCAGAGGTGGAAGCGCGCGAGATCGTCGATCCCGTCCATCCACTCGGCGTCGCCGGAGGCGCCGAAGCCCGGGTGCGTCGGCACCCACACGGTGTAGCGCTCGGCGACCCGGTCCATCCAGCGGCGCCAGCCGCGGTTGCCGCCGGCGCCGTGCAGCACGAGCAGCGGCGCGCCCCGGCCGCCGACCCAGGCCTGGACGCGGATACCACCGACCGAGATGGTCTCCTCACGTGGTCGCATGCGGCGTATTATGCCTGTCTTATGGGTAGAGGCACCCTCGAAGGGTTCCCCTCTTCCCCTCCGGGATCCGCGGTGCGTGACGTCTAACTTTTAGTGAGGACACGGCGATGGCGAACTCAGATCTCTTCGTCGGCGCGGGGAAGTTCACGGGCGGCACCATCAGCGGGCTCTTCCGCCAGCGGGCGGGGGAGGAGCGCTGGGAGACGATCACCAAGGGGCTGCCGGAGCCGGCGTCGATCCAGGCGCTCACCGTGCTCCCGGGCAACCGCGACGTGATGTTCGCCGGCACCCAGCACGGCGTCTACCGGAGCCTCGACGGCGGTGAGTCGTGGTCGCGGCCGGACTTCCCGGCCGGCCTCGAGGTGTGGTCGATCGCCGTGCACCCGAAGAACCCGCGCGTGATCTACGCCGGCACCTCGCCGGTGGGCGTGGTGCGCAGCGAGGACGGCGGCGAGACGTGGAAGCGTCTGCCCAACGCCAGGCAGCCGACCGAGCGCATCAAGATGGCCTTCGCCTGCCGTGTCATGCGCATCGACGTGGTGCCGGGCTCGCCCGACCAGATCTACGCGGCGCTGGAAGTCGCCGGCGTCATGCGCAGCCTGGACGGGGGCGAGCACTGGAACGACTGCAGCGCCGACCTCGTGACGCTGGCCGAGAAGCCGAACCTCAAGTCGAAGATCCAGAGCGACAGCGAGGCCGAGGGCATGCTCGACGCCCACGCCCTGGCCGTCAGCCCCGCCGCGCCCAACAGCGTGTTCCTGGCTGTGCGCATGGGCGTCTTCCAGAGCGACGACCAGGCCAGCCACTGGCGCGACGTGGAGGTCGGCCGCTTCTCGCCGCTGACCTACGCGCGCGACATCCGCGTGTCGCCGCACGACCCGCGGACACTCTACGCGTGCCTCAGCCCGGCCGCGCGCAGCGAGGACGGCTCGCTCTACAAGAGCGCGGACCTCGGCAAGACCTGGGAGCGGCAGGATCGCGGCGTGAAAGCGCGCGCCACGATGATGGCGCTGGCCCTCGATCCGCGCGACGCCGACCACGTCGCGTGCGTCTCGCGCTGCGCGCAGGTCTTCAGCACGACCGACGGTGGCAAGAGCTGGCGCGAGTCCTTGCTGCCCGACGGCGTCAAGGATGTCTACGCCCTCACCGCTCGATGAGGAGCTGACAGGCGATCACCGTCCTCGCGCGTCCGCGCGCTCATGACTATTCCCCCCGCAGCGTGGGATCGAGCATGTCGCGCAGCCAGTCGCCGGTGCGGCTGACCGCGAGCGACGTCACCATCAGGACGAGACCCGGGAAGGTCGAGATCCACCAGGCGGAGTCGAGGTACTCGCGGCCCTCCTGGACCATCACGCCCCACGAGGGCGTGGGCGGCTGGATGCCGAGGCCGAGGAACGAGAGCGTGGCCTCCAGCACGATCGCGCGGGCCAGCTCCAGCGTGGCCACCACCACCAGCGACGACAGCACGTTGGGCAGGATGTGGCGCAGGATCACCCGGCCGACCGAGCCGCCGAGCGCGTGGATGGCGTCCACGAACTCGCGCGAGCGCAGCACCATCACCTGCGAGCGGAGCACGCGGGCGT
This sequence comes from Candidatus Methylomirabilota bacterium, assembly GCA_046734515.1. Taxonomy (GTDB): domain Bacteria; phylum Methylomirabilota; class Methylomirabilia; order Rokubacteriales; family CSP1-6; genus AR5. Next base: position 5,708 of record JBKPRI010000421.1, read on the forward strand.
AGCCGACCCAGCCGGAGAGTCCGATGACCACGATCAGCGTGGGAAAGGACGGGCCGAGCACCGCGATGATGCCGATGGCCAGCAGGATGAACGGGAACGCCAGCTGGGCATCGGCGACGGTCATGATGACGCTGTCGGTGAAGCCGCCGCGGTAGCCGGCCAGGATGCCGAGGATCGAGCCGATGAGCCCGCCCACCAGCACAGCGGCGAAGCCGATCGTCAGCGACACGCGCGACCCCCAGATGGTGCGCGAGAGCACGTCGCGGCCGAGGTGATCGGTGCCGAGCAGGTGCGACTTGCCGTCGGCGGCCTCCATCGTCGGGCGCGACAGGCGCGCCCGCAGCGACTGCCGCAGCTGTCTCTTATACACATCTCCGAGCCCACGAGACCATTC
>JBKPRI010000422.1:0-9571 GCA_046734515.1 Candidatus Methylomirabilota bacterium
GCCCTGCTGGATGCGCCCGCCTGGACCGCGGCGGCCCGCGCGGCCCGCGCGCTCGCGGTGCCCGACGCCGCCGCACGCATCGTGGCCGACTGCGAGCGGCTGATGGCGGGACGCTGGTGATCTACGTGGCGCTGTTCGCCATCGCCGGGGTGCTGGCCGCCGGGCTCACGCCGGCGGTCCGTGGGCTCGGCCGCCGCTGGGGGCTGGTGGACGTGCCGGGCGAGCGGAAGATCCACACGGAGTCGATCCCGCGCGTCGGCGGCGTGGGCGTGACGCTCGCGGCCGTGCTGAGCCTGGCCGTGGTGACCGCACTCGGCTGGGCCAGCGTCACCGATGTGGTCGGCTGGATGCCCGCCCTGCTCGGCGTGGTGATCGTGTTCGGCGTGGGCCTGCGCGACGATCTGAAGCCCGTGCGGCCTGTGGTGAAGCTCGTGTTCCAGGTGCTCGCGGCCATCGTGGCCGTGGCGATGGGCGTGCGCATCGATCACTACACGCTGTTCGGCGCCACGCACCCGCTGGGCTGGCTCGGCGTGCCGGTGACGATCGTCTGGATCGTCGGCCTCACGAATGCCTTCAACCTGATGGACGGGCTCGACGGCCTCGCCACCGGGCTGGCCATCATCGCCGCGGCGACCTGTGCGGCGGTGTCGATCTCGCGGGGCGACACCCAGGGCGGCCTGCTGCTGGTGGCGCTGCTCGGCGCGCTCTGCGGCTTCCTGCCGTACAACTTCAATCCGGCCACGATCTTCCTGGGCGACTCCGGCAGCCTCGTCGTCGGCCACGTGCTGGCGGTGACGGCCATCAACGGCTGGCAGAAGGGCGCCACCGCGCTGGCGGTCGCGGTGCCGCTGCTGATCTTCGCGCTGCCAATCTCCGAGACCGTCATCTCCGTCGTGCGCCGCACGCGCGGCGGCGGCCTCCGTCAGGTGTTTGCCGCCGATCAGGACCACATGCACTACCGGCTGATCGGGATGGGACTCTCCCACCGTAGCGCGGTGCTGCTGCTCTACGTCGTGTCGCTCGCGCTGGCCGTGCTGGCGCTGGCCACGATGCAGATCCCCTGAGGCCGCCCCTCCCGTGCGCATCCTCTTCGTGCAGCCATCGATGTCGCCGCCCGGTGGCGGCAACGGCGTCGCCGCCTGGATGCTGCAGGCGCTCGCGAGCGAGCACGACGTCACCATGCTCACGTGGTGGCCGATGGACGTCGGCGTCATGAATCGGTTCTGGGGCACGTCGCTGCGCGCCGGCGATTTCAAGGCCGTCCAGGTCCCTGCCCGCGTGCGGCGCGTGGTCGACGCGATGCCGCTGTCGCTCAGCATGCTGCGCACGGCCATCCTGCTGCGCGAGGTGCGCCGGCGGCGCGGCGCCTACGACGTGCCCGTCACCGCCAACAACGAATCGGACTTCGGCACGATCGGCGTGCAGTACGTCCACTATCCGTGGAACTTCTTCCCGCGGCCCGCGGTGGACTACCACTGGTATCACTTCCAGCTGCTGCTGCGGCCGTACTACGCGCTCTGCAACGGGCTGTCGGGCTTCACGACGGAGGGCATGCATCGCAACGTGACGCTGGTGAACTCCGACTGGACCGGCCGCGTGGCGCGCCAGCGCTACGGGTTCATGTCGCGCACCGTGTACCCGCCGGTCACGGCCGACTTCCCCGACGTGTCGTGGGAGTCGCGCGCGCCGGGCTTCGTGTGCGTCGGCCGTATCGCGCCCGAGAAGGAGCTCGACCGGGTCATCGACATCGTGAGCGGCGTGCGGCGCCAGCGGCCGGAGGTGACGCTGCACATCGTCGGCACGCCGGATCACACGCGCTACTACCAGCGGATCGCCCAGCGCGCGCGCGACGCCGGCTTCACCATCCACCAGAACCTCTCGCGCGCCGCCCTCGTGGATCTCGTCAGCCGCCAGCGCTACGGCATCCACGGCATGCTCGAGGAGCACTTCGGCATGGCGCCGGCCGAGCTCGTGCGGGCCGGCTGCCTGGTGTGGGTGCACGACGGCGGCGGGCAGGTGGAGATCGTCGACGACCCGCGCCTGGTCTACGGCTCGGTGGAGGACGCCGTGGCCAAGATCGTCGCCGCCCTGCGCGATCCACACGAGATCGCCACGCTGCGCAAGCACCTCGCCGCGCGCGGCGCGCGCTTCTCGGCCGAGCGCTTCATGCGCGAGATCCGCACCGCCGTCGCGGACGCCGCGGCCGGCCGGACACCGTAGGGCGGCGCCTCCGGACTCAGCCGGTGGTGCCGGCCATCTCGCGGAAGCCGGCGTCCCGCGCGAGCAGGTCGTCGTACGAGCCGACCGCGGCCAGCCCGCCGTCGCGCAGCAGCGCGATGCGGTCGCAGCGCCGCACGGTGGTCAGCCGGTGCGCGATCACCACCAGTGTCTTCACCCCGCGCAGCGCTTCCAGCGCGGCGATCAGCTCGCGCTCGGTCGGCGTGTCGAGCGCCGAGGTGGCCTCGTCGAAGATCAGCACCTCCGGCTCGTCATAGAGGGCGCGCGCGATCGCCACGCGCTGGCGCTGGCCGCCCGACAACCGTGTGCCCCGCTCGCCCAGCATCGTATCGAGGCCACGCGGCAGCCCGGCCACCACGTCGGCGAGCTGGGCCAGGCGCAGCGCCGCGCTGACGCGGCCGTCGTCGATCGCGGCGTCGGCGATGCCGAACGCCACGTTGCGCCGGACGGTGTCGTCGAGCACGAACGGCTCCTGCGGCACGTAGCCGATGTGACGTCGCCACGAGCGCATCGCGCTGGTGATGTCGCGCCCGTCCACCGTGATGCGCCCGGCGGTGGGCTCCAGCAAGCCCAGCAGCAGATCGATCAGCGTGCTCTTGCCGGCGCCCGACGGGCCCACCACGCCGATCGACTCGCCCTTGGCGATCGCGAGGCTGACGTCGACGAGAACCGGCTCCGACTCGCCGGCGTAGGTGTAGGACACGCGCTCGAGCGCTATCGCGCGGGTGAAGCGGATGGGCTCGACCTCGGGGGTGTCGGTGATGGAGGGCGTCGGCAGCGCGGCGAGATCGGCGCGCAGGTCGTGGATCCACGCCCGGCTGTACCGGAGCTGGCCGACGTAGAGCGCGATCCGGTTCGCCGCCGGGATGACGCGGAAGCCGGCGTAGGCGAAGAGACCCAGCAGCGGCAGGGCGGCGGCGCCGCCGCGCAGCGTCAGCAGCAGGCTGACCGCCAGCAGGCCGCACACGAACGTCGTCTCCACGCCCATGCGCAGCGCGGCGCCCACCGCCACGTAGCGCGAGCGCAGCCGCGCCGCCGCCGCCATCCGCTCGTCGAACTGCGCGAGGAAGAAGCTCTCGCGTCCGATCACCTTCACCTCTTTCACGCCGCCGAGACTCTGCTGCAGCGTCTGGAGGATGTCGGTGTCGAGCTGCGAGACGGCCTGGCCCCAGCGCGTGGTGGCCTTGCGCGACAGCGTGAGCGGCAGCAGCAGCAGCCCGCCGACCACGACCACGGCGATCGCCGTGACGCCGGGCGAGGCGATGGCCAGGACGACCACGATGCCTGCCACCACCAGCGCCTCGCTGGCCGTGTTGAGCAGCGAGCCCAGCACCCCGCGAAAGACGCTGTGCACGGCATCGGTGACGCGGTGGATGAGTCCGGCTGAGTTGCGGCGGAAGTGAAAGGCGTAGGGCGCGCCGAGGTAGGCGGTCAGCAGCCGGTGCGAGAGCTGACTCACGGCGGCGTCGAGCGCCTTTTCCTGCACCCAGGTGACAGCCGTGAGAAAGGCGTTGCGCCCGATGTAGAACGCCATCACGAGCAACGTGAACGTCAGGATCACCGCGGGCGGATCCTGGCGCGGCAGGTACGCGTGGATCTTCGAGACGACCGGCAACGTGGCGGCGCGGGCGGGATCGCCGAGAATGCTGATCAGGCCGAAGGCAGCGCCGGCGCCGACCGCCTCGGCGGCCGCCGCGGCGAGCGCCAGCGGCAGCAGCGCCAGCCAGCGCCAGCGCGCTTCCGGCGAGAGCAGGGACAGGCACACCCGGATGTCGGCAAACATCCCGGCTATGCTCTCACATCAGCCTTCTGCAACCTCCTGCCACCGGCGGCACTCCGCGTGCATCGAAAAGGCCATATGACCCCCCTGGGCCGGATCGCTGCCGCCGGGCTCGCCCTGTTCCTGGCGGGCTGTGCCGCCCACGCCGGCTCTGCCGCTACGCCGGCGGCCTCCGCGAGCGTGGGCGGTATCGAGATCGGCGTCACGGCCAATTCCTGGCGCGGCTGGCCGGCCGAGCTCCAGCGGCTGGTGACCCCGGTCCACGTGCGCCTGGCCAACCGAGGCGACGTACCGGTGCGCGTGGACCCCAGGACATTCGCGCTGGCGCTCCCGGACGGTCGCCTTGCGGCGATGCTGCCGACCGACATTCGCGGCATGACGCCGGCGCCGGCACCGGCCGCCCTGGCGCAGGCCGGCGCGGCGCTCGGTCCCACGCGCGAGCGATCGGGCGCGGGCTGGGCGCTGAACGAGCCGTCGCTCGACCCACGGGTGGATCCAACCCACGAGCCCGACCGCACGTGGGAGCTCCCGAGCGCCGACATGCTCGATCTCGCGCTGCCGGACGGTGTGCTCGCGCCCGGCCGTGAGGTCTCGGGGTTCGTCTACTTCGAGCGGGCGCCGCGCCAGGCCCGCGAGGTCACGCTCACGTGGCCGGTCGTCGACGCCACGGGGGCGCCGCTGGGCGTGGCCACGGTGCCGCTGACGCTGCGGTAGGCGAGGCCCGCCGGCCGGACGTTACGCCGGCGGATATCCGGCTCGAGGTCGCGAGGACCGTTCATCCCCGCTCTTGTGGCGGGCCTGCTCGAGACGGCTTCACCCGATCCCGTGGGATCGCGGCGGGCCCGTTCATGGTACCTGGGTTCCACCCGCCGTTCGCAGCGCCCCCGCGGCGCCCTCCCGCGGCTCTGCTATGCTCGCGCGGATGAGAATCGCGCTGGCGCTCGGCCTGATGGTGGTCGCGCTGGTCACGAGCGTGCACGCGCAGGAGCCGGCGGCGCTCACCGACGCCACCGTGGTCGAGCGCGAGGGGTTCGTCGAGGTGTGGGTGCGGCTGACGCGGCCGTCGCGCTACCAGGCCGAGATGATGGACAGCCCGCACCGCCTCGTGCTCGATTTCGACGACACCGCGTATCGGTGGACGGTCAAGCCGGTGCCGGTCACGCCGGAGCCGGTCCGCGAGCTGCGCGGCAGCCAGTACAGGAAGGGCATGGCCCGGCTCGTCGTCGAGCTCCGCCGGCCGGCCGCCTACACGATCGAGCGCGATCGCGAGGGGCTGCGCATCATCTTCGCGCGCGACCGGGCGGCCGCCGAGCTGGCGCCGCGGCCCGCGTCGGCCCGCGGAACGCAGCCGCTGGTCTACGGCATCGTGATGCTGGACGCCGAGGCCCACGCCTACATCTTCGATCCCGCCCAGCGACAGGTCCGCCGCTATCGCGTCGGCGACACTGTCGGCGACGCGGTCATCGAGACGATCGGCGAGCGCCACGTCGTCCTCAAGACGCCGAGCGGCCGCGTCGAGCTTCGCGTCGACGACAGCAAGCCGCGCTGACGCGGCTCAGGCCAGCGCCAGCACGCGGAGCGGCGAGCCCGTGGCACCCTGGATCTTGAGCGGCGCCACCACGAGCAGCGCCACGCCGATCTTCGCATCGCCCAGCGGCTCGAGGTTGGCGTTCTCCATGATGTAGATCCCGTTGTCGGCGAGCAGCATCATGTGGACGCTGAACAGCTCCTTGCCGTAGGCGGCCGGGCGCTTCTCGAAGGTGGCGGTGTCGTCGCCGGCCAGCCGTACCTTGCGGTCGATGATCCAGCGGGCGGCGTCCTGGCCGGGGCCCGGCGACTGCTCCCCGAGGAATTTTGCGTTGTCCTTGCCGAAGTACTGGCCCCAGCCCGTGCGGATCAGCAGGGAGTCGCCGGGCCGCACCTCCACGCCCTGCGCCTTCGCCGTCTGCTCGAGGTGCGCGGCGGTGATCTCGAAGCCGGGCGCGAGGGGCTCGGGCTTGCCGCCCGCCACGTGGCGCGCGACGTCGAGGACCACGGCGCGGTTGAGCATCAGGTCCACCGGGAACGCCTCGATGCCGAGGTTGTGCGTGATCCCGCCGGGCGTCGCGGTGGCGGCCACTGCGTCGACGCCGCCGTGCAGCTTGAGGTCGCGGCCGATGTGGCCGATGGCGTCGAGCGTGGGCGAGCCGTGCTGGCCGCTGAAGTACATGATGTCGGACGCCCACGACACGCGGCTGCCCGGAGCCTGCCCGAAGATCTCGTGGGTCATCCGGTGCGTGCGGTTGAGCGCGAACGCATAGGGCGGATTCAGCCCGAGCACCGGTGACTGCTCGCTCCAGATGAAGGAGAGATCGAACACGCGCGCGCCCTTGACCGCGCGCACGAGGTCGTCGGCGTTCGCCCGCGGCTGCGCGTCGGCGACGCCGGCCATCGCCGCCGCCGCGGCCAGCGCGGCGCCGCCCAGCCACTGGCGCCGGGTAGGAGTGAGATCGCTCATGGGGCCTCCGATCGCCTGACGCGGGCGAGCGCCGCCCGCAGGGCCTCGACCGTGTACGGCTTGGCGATGACGAAATCCACCGCGCGACGCTCCTCATCGCTCATCTCGAGCGCGACGGCCCAGCCGGTCACCAGGCCGACCGACAGGTGCGGCCGCTCGCGGCGCACCGCGCGCGCGACGTCCCAGCCCGTCATGTCGGGCATGCCGAGGTCGGTGATGACGACGTCGACGTGCGCGCCGTTCGCCAGCCGCGCCAGCCCTTCCTTGCCGCCGGCAGCCTGGATCACGGTGTGCCCGTCGTCGGTCAGCGTGTCGGCGAGCGCCTCGCGCACCGTCGCCTCGTCGTCGATCACGAGCACGCGCAGCGCCGGCCCGGCCGGCGTCTGCTCGGGAGTCGCCTGGATCGCGGCGAGCGCCTCGGGCAGGCGCATCGTGACCACCGTGCCGCCGCCCTCGTTGGGCCGCAGGCTCAGCTCACCGCCGTGGCGCTGCACGATGCTGTGCGCGACGCTGAGCCCGAGCCCCGTGCCCTGCGGGCCCTTGGTGGTGAAGAACGGCTCGAACGCGTGGCGGCGCACCTCGTCACTCATGCCGATGCCCGTGTCGGTGATCGCGCAGTAGGCCCAGCGATCGGCGCCCCACGTCGCGATGCGGATGCAGCCGCTCGCCTGCATGGCGTCGATGGCGTTGAAGACGAGATTCATGATGACCTCGCGCAGCGCCGGCGCCTCGCCCGCCACGCGCGGCAGCTCGCCCAGCTCCAGCGTGACGTCGAGGTCGAGGGCGTGCATCTGCGCCTCGTCGCGCCAGCGCGGCCGCGTCAGCTCCACCACCTCGCGCACCACCTCGTTGAGGTCGACGGCCCCGTGCTGGGCCACCGGCTGCACGGCGGTGAAGCCGAGCACGCGGCGCACCACGTCGGCGGCGTCGAAGGTGGCGCGCTGGATGATCTCGAGCGGCCGGCGGATCTCCGGTTGCGTGATGCGGTGCAGGAGCAGCTGCGTGCGGCCGGAGATCACGGCCAGCAGGTTATTCACGTGGTGCGCCATCCCGGAGGCCATCTGGCCCACGGCGCGCAGTGTCTCGCCCTCGACGACGCGCGTCTGGGTCGTGCGGAGATCCTCCATCGCGCGCCGCAGGCGATTGGCCGAGAGATTTGCCTCCTGCAGCAGCCGGGCATTGTCCACGGCGTAGGCCACGTGCGTCATCAGTGTGTTGAGGAACTGCAGATCCGTCGGGGTGAAGGCCGGTGAGGTCGGCGCCGAGGCCGCCTTGGCCAGGTTCACCACGCCGATCACGCGGTCGTCGACGCGCACCGGCAGGCACATGAAGGCGCCGGAGCCGTACTTGCTGTCGTTGGCCCGGGCGAAGCGCGGGTCGCGGCTGATGTCCTCGACCAGCACGGCCTCGCCGATCTGCACGACCTTGCCGGCCACCCCCTCGCCCACGGGCACCTCGGCCTGGCCCACCACGCCCTCGGGCAGGCCGCGCGCCGCCACCACGCGCAGCATGCCGCGGTCGGCGTCCAGCAGCATGATCGAGCCGATCGTCGCCCGCACCGTCCGCATCGTCCGCTCCAGCACCAGCGACAGCAGATCTTGAAGCTGCGGGATGCGCGCGGCCAGCTCGACCACTTCGTTCAGCGTGCTGAGCTTGAAGACGAGATCCTCGAGACGCTCGGTGGAGCCGCGCAGGTCGGCGAGCAGGCGGGTGAACGCCTCGCCGATCTGGCCGATCTCGGTGACGCGTCCGAGGCCCGGCACCGCGGCCGGCTCGCTGGCCGCGGGGGTCGGCGTGAGCCCGGCCGCCAGCTTGGCGATCTCGTCGGTGAGCCGCAGCAGCAGGGTGAAGCCGAGCACCGCCAGCACCCCGGCCATGACCAGCGCGACCTGCGTGCGCGTCGCGCCGAGCAAGCCGCCGGCGTGCAGCAGCGGCAGCACCGCCAGCAGCGGCAGCACCGCGACGAGCGCGAAGATGATGACCGCCGCGCGCCGCAGCCCGATGCGGTCGGTGAGGAACGCCCCGAGCCTCACGCGCGAAAGCGTTCCAGCGCCGCGCGGTCGAGGCCGACGCCGATGCCCGGGCGCTCGGGGAGGACGACGTGGCCGTCGACGATGGGCAGCCGATCGTCGAACAGCTCCGCCCACCAGTCCATGTGCTCCAGCAGCGAGGCGTGGCCGGCGGCCGCCACCACATGGCCCGAGACCTCGACGAACAGGTGCGAGGACACCGGCGTCTGGTACGCCTCGCACACGTCCACCGCGCGCAGGTATCCGGTGACGCCGCCCATGCGCTGCAGGTCGGGCATGAGGATGTCGGCGGCGCGCGCGTCGAGGTAGCGCTTCATCCCGAGCCAGCCATACTCCGTCTCGCCGGAGGCGATCGGCGTGTCGAGCGCCGCGGCAACGCGCGCCGCGCCCTCGAGGTCCTCGTACGGCAGCGGCTCCTCGAGCCAGAAGAGGCCGACCTCTTCCAGCGCGCGCCCGGTGCGAATGGCCGTGGTCTCGTCCCACCCCTGGTTGACGTCGGCGAGCAGCTTGATGTCCGGGCCGAGCGCGGCGCGCAGCGCGCGGGCGCGCTCGAGATCGTCGCCGGCGCGCGGCTTGCCCAGGCGCATCTTCATCGCCCGGTGGCCCTGCGCGACGAAGCGCTGCGCTTCGGCCACCAGCTCGTCGATCGAGCGGTGCAGCCACAGCCCGCTGGAGGCATAGGCGGGCACGCGCTGCCGCTCCGCGCCGAGGAAGCGCCAGAGCGGCAGGCCGGCCGACTGCGCCGCGAGATCCCAGCACGCGGTGTCGAGCGCGGCCAGCGCCATGACCGCCACGCCGGCGTGGCCGAGGAAGTTCAGCGAGCGCCACGCGCGGTCGAACAGCGCGCGCGTCGCGGTGGCCTCGGCGCCCTCGTAGATCGGCGCCAGGTCCTCCACGAGCGCCTGTAGCGCGCGGGCGCGCAGCGGGCCGAACGCGAAGCAGTAGCCCACCCCCACGGCGCCGCCGACGCCCTGCATCTCGACCAGCACCGTGTCGACGGAGCGGATGTCGTGAATCGAGGTCTTC
>JBKPRI010000423.1:0-12002 GCA_046734515.1 Candidatus Methylomirabilota bacterium
GGGCTGGGCATCGGCAGCGGGATGCCGGTCGGCCGCGGCGGCCGGAACGTGAGCGCGATGGCCACGGCGCCGAGGCCAATCGCGGACGAGCTGACGAACAGCCAGAAGTAGGTGCCGCCGGCGTCGTAGAGCCGGCCGCCGGCCCACGGCCCCACCGCCATGCCGAGCGTGGAGACGAACCCGACGGCGCCGAAGACGCTGCCCATCGTGCGCTCGCCGAAGTACTCGCGCACGATGATCGCGTAGAGCGGCATCACCCCGCCGTAGGAGAAGCCGAACAGCATGGCCAGCGCGTAGAAGCCGGACAGCTCGCTGACGACGAGGTACAGGCTCACCGCGACCGCCTGCACGATGAGGCCGGCCACGAGCGTCCGCTTGGCGCCGACGCGGTCGGCGATCAGGCCGCAGAGGATCTTGCCGCCGAGCGAGGCCAGCGCGGCGGCGCTGAGCACGGTGGCCGCCGCCATCGCGGTCACGCCCCGGTCGATCGCGTGCGTGACCATGTGGAAGATGGGACCGGAGTGCGCCGCGCAGCAGGCGAAGTGCGTGAGTGAGATGGCGATGAACTGCGGCGTGCGCAGCGCCTGCCCGACCGACAGGGCATGGCCGGCCTCCGGCGCGGCGGCGCCCGTCGCGGCGGCCGCCGCCGGCGGGTTGCGCACGAGCAGGGCGGACGGAATGATCACCAGCCACACGAGGTCGCCCAGCACGAGCATCGCGAAGCGCCAGTCGTAGGTGCTGATGAGCCAGCGTGACAGCGGCGCCGTGACCATGGAGCCAGCGCTGACACCCGTCGAGACGAGCGCGACGGCCAGGCTGCGGTTCCGCGTGAACCAGCGCGTGGTCGTCGCGATCAGCGGCGAATAGAGACTGCCGGTGGCGAGGCCGACGAGGAGCCCGAAGGCGAGCTGGAACTGCCCGATCGTCTCCGCGCGGCTCGCCAGCACCATGCCGAGCCCGAGCAGGACGCCGCCGGTGAGGATGACGCTGCGCGGGCCGAAGCGATCGGACACGGCGCCCCAGAGGAACGCCCCGACGCCCATGCACAGCCAGTTCAGGAGCGCCGCCGTCGAGACGTCCGTGCGCGACCAGCCCATCGCGCTCACCATCGGCTGCAGGAACACGCTCAGCGACAGCATCGCGCCGAACCCGATGCAGGTCACCACGATGCCCGCGCCGACGATCACCCAGCCGTAGAAGATCTTCACGATCCCGCCTTTCTTACACGCATTTCGGCGGCCCGTCTAGCCGCCGGCCATCGCGCCGACGACCAGGAAGGGCTCGTGGCCCGCCACCACCGCCTCGGGCAGCGGCGTGTCGGCCGGCTCGTGAGAGAGGTCCTCGCCGCACACGAAGAAGCGCAGGAACGCGCGGCGCTTGAGACTCACGTGATCGCGGATCGTGCCGCGCAGCATCGGATAGGCGGCCTCGAGCGCGTCGAGTACCGCGCCGAACGTGACCGGCGGCGGGACGTCGAGCTTGACCTCGCCGTCGACGCGCGCCAGCGTGCGCAGGTGAGCCGGTAGCACCACACGGATCATGGCAGCGTCTGCGCCTCGACGGCCACCACGGACGGCAGGTGCTGGACGATCGGTGTCCACGAATCTCCGGCGTCGGCAGAGCCGTAGACCTGGCCGCCGGTGGTACCGAAGTAGATGCCGCAGGGGTCGAGGCTGTCCACGGCCATCGCGTCGCGCAGCACGTTCACGTAGCAGTTCTGCTGCGGCAGGCCCTTCGTGAGCGGCTCCCACTCGTTGCCGCCGGTGCGGCTGCGGTACACGCGCAGCTTGCCCTCGGGCGGGTAGTGCTCGGAGTCGCTCTTGATCGGCACCACGTAGATCGTCTCCGGCTCGTGCGCGTGCACGTCGATCGGAAAGCCGAAGTCGGTGGGCAGGTTGCCGCTCACCTCGCGCCACGTCTCGCCGGCGTCGTCGCTGCGCATGACGTCCCAGTGCTTCTGCATGAAGAGCGTGCTGGGCCGCGCGCGGTGCTGCGTGATGCGATGCACGCAGTGGCCGACCTCGGCCGTCGGATCGGGGATCTGCTCGGAACGCAGCCCCTTGTTGATCGGCTTCCACGAGGCGCCGCCGTCGTCGCTGCGGAACGCGCCGGCCGCCGAGATGGCGATGAACATCCGCCCCGGCGTGGACGGATCCAGCAGGATCGTGTGCAGGCACATCCCGCCGGCGCCGGGCTGCCACACGCTCGCGGACGGGTGCGTGCGCAGAGCCGGCAGCTCACTCCAGGTCTGGCCGCCGTCGGTCGAGCGGAACAGGGCGGCGTCCTCGACCCCGGCGTAGACGTGGTCCGGATTCGTCGGCGAGGGCTCGAGGTGCCACACGCGGGCGAACCCCCAGGGATGCGGCGTGCCGTCGTACCAGAGGTGCGTGCCGGTGGCGCCCTCGTACGCGAACTTGTTGCCCATCGTCTCCCACGTGCGGCCACCGTCGCTCGAGCGCTGGATCACCTGGCCGAACCAGCCGCTCGACTGCGAGGCGTAGAGCCGGTTGGGGTCGGCCGGGGAGCCCTTGAGGTGATACATCTCCCAGCCGCCGAAGTGCGGCCCGCTCACGTCCCACGATTTGCGCGTGCCATCCGACGTGAGAATGAAGGCGCCCTTGCGCGTGCCGACCAGCAGCCGGATCCTGCTCATGCCGCCCTCCCCTCGAAGTCCTCCGCCTCGAATACCTGGCGGATCTCGATCTCGGACTCGCCCGGGTGGGGATTGGGGCAGCGCTTCACCCACTCGATCGCCTCGTCGAGCGACTTCACGTTGAACATCCAGAACCCGGCAACGAGCTGCTGCGTTTCGGCGAAGGGCCCCTTCGCGACGGTGCGGTCCTTACCCGAGAACTTCACGCGGGCGCCCTTCGCGGTCGGGTGTAGGCCCTCGCCCGCCAGCATGACGCCCGCCTTCACCAGCTCCTCGTTGTAGCGGGTCATCTCCGTCAGCAGCGTCTCGCTCGGCATGACGCCCGCTTCGCTCTCCTTGGTGGCCTTGACGATGATCATGAATCGCATGGCTCGTGTCCTCCGTCTACCTCTGAGTCGAACGCGAGACCACCCGATCGACAGGCCGGCCCGATTTTTCGGGCTGCGGCGCCACCCGCCAGCGGCCATAGGCGACGAAGGCCGCCAACACGCCGATGACGAGTGGGATGAGCGCGCCCGCGAGCGGGCCGATCTTGGCGCTGATCACCGTGGCGCCGATCATGATGACGACCAGGCCGGCCGCGGCCAGCGGCGTCAGGCCCGGCTTGGTCCGCAGAAGGCCCGGCAGGATCAAGCCGAGCCCGCCGAGGACCTCGGCCAAGCCGATGAAGCGCAGGAACCAGCCGGGCATGCTGGGCATCTGCTTCGTCATCTCCTCGATCGGCATGATGAACTTCATGCTGCCCGCGAACAGGAAGAGCGCGGCGAGCAGTGCCTGGACGATCCACAGGGCGACGTTCATGTCGGCATCCCCTCGCGAATGGGCCGCACCTCGATCGTACCGGCGCTGGCCAGCGGGCCCTTGGCCGCGAAGGCGATCGCCTCGTCGTGACTGGCCACGTCGATGATCATGTAGCCACCCAGGTGCTCGCGCGTCTCCGCGAACGGCCCGTCGGTGAGCAGTCGCTTGCCGTCGCGCACGCGAACACTGGTGGCCGTGGACGGCGGCTGCAGCGGGCTGCCGGCCAGGTACTGGCCGCGCGCCTGCAGCTCCTCGCTCACCTTCACCTGGCCCAGATAGATCGCCTGCCGCTCGGCCAGGGGCCGCTTCTCCCAGTTCTCATCCAGATAGACCAGCAACATGTATTTCACGCTGTCCTCCTCTTATCAGAGGGGCACCCTAGAAGGGTTCCCCCTTCCCCTCCATCAAAGGGGTCGAATGGCGGGGGGCCGGATCGACACGCGGCGTAAATTATCTCTCGTGACGCACGGGGTCGACGCCGCCGCGGCCATCGACGCGGTCTATCGCTCCGACTGGGGCCGCATCGTCGCCACCCTCATCCGCCTGGTCGGGGACTTCGACCTGGCCGAGGAGGCCGTCCAGGACGCCTTCGCTGCCGCGGTCGAGCAGTGGCCGTCCACCGGCGTGCCCGACATCCCGCGCGCCTGGATCATCCAGACGGCGCGCCACAAGGCCATCGATGGCATCCGCCGCCGGGCGCGGTTCGCCGAGAAGCTCGACCGCTTCGCGATGGCCGGCCCCGCGGCGAGCGTGGCCGCGCACGACTTCGATCCCGACCAGATTCCCGACGACCGCCTGCGGCTGATCTTCACGTGCTGCCATCCCGCGCTGGCGCCCGAGGGCCAGGTGGCGCTGACGCTGCGCACGCTGGGCGGCCTCGAGACGGACGAGATCGCCCGCGTCTTCCTGGTGCCGCCCGCCACGATGGCCCAGCGGCTGGTGCGCGCGAAGGCCAGGATCCGCGAGGCGCACATTCCATTCAGCATGCCCGACACGCGCGAGATGCCGGCGCGCCTGGAGGCCGTGCTGGCCGTCGTCTACCTGATCTTCACCGAGGGCTACGCGACCACGCGGGGCCGCGAGCTCGTGCGGACGGATCTCTGCGGCGAGGCCATTCGCCTCGCGCGCCTCGTGCGCACGCTGCTGACGCCGCCGGCGGCGGACGCGACCGCGCTGCTCGCCCTCCTGCTGCTGCAGGACTCGCGGCGTGACGCGCGCCTGGACGCGGCCGGCGACGTCGTGCTGCTCGAGCACCAGGACCGCCGGCGCTGGAACCACGCGCAGATTGCCGAGGCGCTGCCGCTGGTGGAGGAGGCGTTGCGCGACGGGCCGCGGTCCTACGCGCTGCAGGCGGCGATCGCCGCGCTGCACTGCCAGGCCGAGCGCGCGGAGGACACGGACTGGCCGCAGATCGTCCGCCTCTACGGCGTGCTGGAGCGCGTGCAGCCCTCGCCGGTGGTCTCGCTCAATCGCGCCATCGCCGTGGCCATGGTGGACGGGCCGCGCCCGGCGCTGGCGCTCATCGACGCGCTCCAGGACGATCTGGACCGCTATCACCTGCTGCACGTCGCGCGCGCCGACATGCTGCGCCGCCTCGGCGCGCCGGCCGAGGCGGCGAAGAGCTACACGCGGGCGCTGGAGCTGGTAACCAACGACGCCGAGCGCCGGTTTCTCGAGCGACGGCTCCGCGAGGCGCAATCCGCCTAGCGCCGCGCCGCCGCCGCTTCGCTGAGCGACTTCAGCGTGGCCAGCCCCTGTTCGAACTGACCGCCGATCATCCTGTCCATGCTCATCACGAGCCCGAACGCCCTGCTCACGAAGTTCTTGCGCCCGGTCATGCTCCAGGTGACGGTCGTCCGGCCGCCCTCCGGGATGAACGTGAACTCGGCGAACGCCGTCGAGGCGAAGGGCCGCGCGAAGTCGAGCCGGATGCGGACGCGCTCGTCCGAGCGGCTCTCGGTGATTGTCATGCGCCCCTCGCCGACCTGGGAGTTGCCGGACCACGTCAGCACGGCGCCGGGGCCGGCCGGGGCACCCTCGAAGGTGTTCCTCGCCGCGGGATCCATCCGGGCGAAGGGATTCCAGGTCTGGAACTCGTGGAGATCGTTGACCCGAGCGAACACGGCGGCCGGCGGAGCGGCGATGGTGGCGCGACGGGTGACCGTGTACTCCGCGGGCTGCAGGGCGACGACCACGACCACCACCGCGACGAGCAGGGCAAGTCCCAGGAGGGTCTTCTCGAGCATGGGCTGATGTCTCCTTTCACCCGATAGGTCGAACGGCGCCGCGCCGGATCGACATCCGGGTGAAAGGACGGGGGCGCCTCCTAGGCCTGCTTCAGCATCGTCTCGGCCTCGACGTTGAGTGCCTTGACGACACCGTTGTCGACCAGCATCGAGTAGCGCTGCGAGCGCACACCCATGCCGCGAGCGATCAGGTCGAGCTCCAGTCCCAGCGCCTTCGTGAACGCCGCGCTGCCGTCGGCCATCATCCGGACCTTGCCCTGCGACTTCTGGTCGCGGCCCCAGGCGCCCATGACGAAGGCGTCGTTGACCGCCACGCACCAGATCTCGTCCACCTTCTTCGCTTTCAGCTTGTCCACGTTGGCCAGGTAGCTGGGCACGTGCTTGGCCGAGCAGGTGGGTGTGAACGCGCCGGGCACGCCGAAGATCACGATGCGCTTGCCCTTCGTGAGGTCGGCAATCGAGAAGTTGTTGGGTCCGATCGTCCTCCTGGCTCGAGTGCGCGCCTGTTCCGCGACGTGATGCTACGCTGAGGCTCGTGCTCTCTCGATCGGAAGTTTCGATGATCCGCCGGCCGACGGATAGATGCTGACCCGGGAGCGATTCGCCCAGGGCCTGACGCTCGAGCAGTACCTCGCGCAGATGACGGTCAACAAAGAGCGTCTTGCCGGCGCACTGGCCCAGGCCGCCGCTGAGCCCGTCGACAGCGGCACGCTGGCGCGCCTCGGCCGCCCGCGCAAGGTGATGGTCATCACCGAGGACTGGTGCGGCACGTCGCTGGCGTACGTGCCCTTCGTGGCCAGCCTGCTGGCCGCCGATCCCACCATCGAGCTGCGCGTCTTCCTGCGCGACGCGAACCCGGACGTCATGGACCAGTACCTCAAGCGCGGCCTGTACCGTTCGATCCCCGTGATCGCCCTCTTCGACGACGACATGCACGAGCTGGCGCGCTTCATCGAGCAGCGCCCCGGCTAGCGCTCAGCGCGCCGGCGGGGTGAACTCCAGGCGCGGATACGAGCTCGACTTCGTGATCTCGCTGATGTGCACGGCGAGGATCCAGCGCCCGGCTGTCTTCGGATCCTCGCCGCGCTGCTCCTCGTCCACCCGCTTGGGCTCGAGGTGCAGCAGCGCCTCGCCATTGAGCCAGTAGAACCCCTCGCCCCCCGTCTTGGCGCCGCCATGGAGGGTCTGCTCCTCCGGCGTGCGGTACACGAACCGGCCCAGCGCCCAGCCGTCGGCGGCCAGGCGCTCGCGCGTGCGGCGCATCTCGTCGTCGTGCTCCGCGCGCGTGTGACCCCGGGGAGAGACGCCGACGTTCATGGACTCGAGATGGACGCCGCCCCGCGGGCGCGTCACCATGAAGTAGTAGCGGCAGCCCTCGAAGCGCGTGCCGGTGTCGCCGATCTGCAGGTCGAACACGACCTCGGCGATCAGGTTGGCCGAGCCGGTGAGCGTCTCGCGCGTGGCCTCGGCGACGGGCAGCGTCGAGCGCCGGCGCACCTCGTCGATCGTCATCCCGACGTTGGCCACGAGCACGCCGCGCGACTTGCCGACGAACAGGGAGTCCAGCCAGGCGGTGGCGGCCGGCCCGAAGAAGCCGTCCTTGATGGCGAACGGCACCGCGATGGCGAGGCCGACCACGCACAGGGACCAGAAGCCGATCACGACGCCGGTCTCGTGCTCGGCGAGCAGCCGGACCAGCGGGTGCCCGGCGTTGCCGAGCCGGCGCTGCCCGGCCAGGAAGAGCCGGAGCATGAGCGGCATGGCGCTGAATCCCATCGCGAGGAACACGGCGAAGACGAAGATCTTGACCGGCGTCTCGAGCGCCACGCCGTCGCGGAATGCCGCCGTGCGCTGCAGCACGGCGGCGGCGAGGCCCAGCAGCAGCAGGGCGCCGAGCGCGCCGAGAAAGACGACCGCATAGCCCCTCGTGCTCAGGCGCGCGCCTGACGGGCCGCCAGCCGCTCCTGGCGGCGCCCGAGCCAGAGCGCGTTGACCAGCCACAGCGCGGCCAGCGGGATCGCCGCGAACGAGACCTGCGCGGCGCCGAGGCCGACCGCGCGCAAGAGCGTGACCGACCACGCGCCGAGCTGATCGCCCGTGCGGTACACCACGGTGTCGATCACGCTCTTGGCCTTGTAGCGATCCTCGCGTGAGGCGACCGTGTAGAGCAGCTCGCGCGCCGGTCGCGAGACGGCGTAGTCGGCGGCGCGGCGCACCACCTGGAAGGCCGCCACCGCCATGATGGTCGGCAGCAGCGAGATCGCGCCGAACCCGATGAGGGTCATCGCGGGCAGCACGCCGAGCGTGAGGGCCACGCCGAGGGTGGCCACGATGCGCGCGGTCAGGAAGAGCTGGATGGCCAGCGTCAGGCAGTTCACGAGCAGGTCCACCGTGGCGAAGAACGCCGTCTGCGCCGCGCGGTCCTTGAAAGCCCCGCTGACGATGGCCGCCTGCTGGAAGTAGAGGAACGTCGAGGTGATCGCGAACAGCAGCAGGAACACGCTCACGTTGAAGAGATAGGGCGAGCGCACGACGTGCGTGATCCCGGCCAGCACCTGGCCGCCGATGGGCGCCTCCGCCTCGTGCACGGCCTGCTCTGGCTCGCGGGCGGCGGCCAGGCGCGCGAGGCGGCCCGCGCTGAACACCGCGCCCTCCAGGAGCGCGGCCGCCCCGAGCAGGAGCACCATCGGCGGCACGTGCCGCGCCAGCGACGCCGTCAGCGCGGAGCCGACGATCGCGCCCAGCGTGGCGCCGGCGCCGATCACGCCGAACAGCCGCTTGCCCTGCTCGGGGGTGAACACGTCCACGTTGAGCTGCCAGAACATCGAGACCACGAACAGATTGAAGGCCGAGGCCCAGATGAAGAAGGCGCGGCCGACCCACACGGCCTGCGCGGCATCGGCAGCATGGAAGAGCGCGCCGAAGAGCAGGATGTTGAGCGCGAAGAAGTGATAGGTGATCGCGATGAAGCGCCGGCGCGGCAGCCGCTTGACCAGGTACGCGAACGGCAGGTTCAGCACGATCATCAGGATGAGCGTGCCGGTGAACAGCCACTGGAGGTTCTGCACGCCGCCCGCCACGCCGGCCTGATCCCGGATCGGGCGCATGACGTAGTACGACGACAGCACGCAGAAGATGGCGAGCCAGCACCAGGCCACCACCGCCACCTCGTGGGGCCGGATGTCGAAGAACCGCCTCACGCGGCGCTCAGCGCAGGGTGCCGGCGATCTGGCGGATCTCGCCCGGCGTGTGCACGCCGGCGAGCGGCGTGCCGGGCACCAGGTGCTTGCCCATGGCCAGCCCCCCGACGAGGACGGGCTCGAACCCGATCCCCCGGATGAGGCTCTCGGCCGTCGCGATCGCCTTGGGGTCCTCGCCGGCGATCGGAACGCCGACCGGATCGCCCGCGCGATGCGCGAGCCCGGCGAGCTGCGTCGAGCCGATCGCGTTGAACGCGCGGACGATGTGCGCGCCGGGCACGAGCCGGGCCGTCGTCACCCCCGCCCCGCCCTCGGCGTTGACCTTCTTGACGTACTCCTCGCCGTCGCGCCGGGGAATCGGGTTGCTCACGTCGAGCACGAGGACTTTCTTCGCGAGCGCGGCGGCGTGAGTCTTGCCGATCTCCTCGATGGCGGGATACGGCACGACGAGCGCCACGACGTCGCCGAAGGCGACCGCCTGCTCGACGGTGCCGGCCTGCGCCAGCGTCCCGAGCCCGGCCACGAGATCTTTCAGCGTCTCCGGGCGTCGCGAGGAGAACATCACCGGGTGGCCGGCCTTGACGAAGAGCGCGCCGAGCGCGCTGCCCTCGCGTCCGGCGCCGATCATGCCGATCTTGAGCGGCGTGCCTGCCGGCGTCTGCGCCGACGCCAGGCGGAGATCGAGTCCGGCGAAAGCCAGGCCGCTCGCGGCGATACGGAGAAAATCTCGACGGGTCGTCATCGGCGTCACCCTCCCGGATGTGCCCTGCGCGGGGCTCCGCTCAGGGTACACCCGGGCCGCCGGCGGCCTCAGGCGCTCTTCATCGCCGCGAGGTCGAGCTTCTTCATCGTCATGACCTTGGCCATGACGCGCTTGGCGCGCTCGGGATCGCCCGTGAGCAGGTCGATCAGCATGCGGGGCACGACCTGCCACGACAGGCCGAACTTGTCCTTGAGCCAGCCGCACTGCACCTCCTGGCCGCCGTCCGCCGAGAGGCGGCTCCAGAAGTGGTCGATCTCGGCCTGGGTGTCGCAGTTCACCATGAGGGAAATCGCCTCGGTGAAGTGGAACTCGGGCCCGCCGTTGAGCGCGACGAACTCCTGGCCGTCGAGCACGAAGTCCACGGTCATGACGGTGCCGGGCGGCCGGCCGGCGGCCTTGGCCGTCGCGTCGTCGTACCGGCTCACGGTCCGGGTCTTCGAGTTCGGAAAGATCGACGTATAGAACTTCGCGGCCTCTTCCGCCTGGCCGTCGAACCACAGGAACGGGGTGACTCGCTGCGTTACGCTCGGCATCGTGTCCCTCCCTCGAGTTGGTGTTCACTGATGGGTCGAACGGGCCGCCGCGAAATCGACAGGGCTGCAAGCAGGCCGCCGCTGACCGTGTGGTAGGCTTCCGCCCACAACCTGCCCGATTTGGGAGGAAGGCACATGAGCTCCAACGGCCATCGATCGCCCGCCCAGATCCGCTCGAGCCTCGCCCATCCGGTGATCGACGGCGACGGCCACTGGGTCGAGTTCGACCCCGTCTTCGCCGAGCGCATGCGCAAGGTGGGCGGCGACCTCGCCGCCGACGGCTTCCTGGCCGCGATGAAGACCACGCGCGACGCGCTGAGCATGTCGGTGGCCGAGCGGCGGCGGCGCCGTATCGCCCAGCCGGCGTTCTGGAGCCGCCAGGCCGAGAACACGCTCGACCGCGCGACCGCGATGATGCCCCGGCTGCTCTACGAGCGGCTGCCGGAGTTCGGCACCGACTTCGCGGTGATCTATCCCACCGCCGGCCTGCGCATGCCGCGCATCGCCGACGACGCTACGCGCCGCGCGGTGATCCGCGCCCACAACGTGGTGACCGCGGAGGCGTTCGCGAAGTACAGCGACCGGATGACGCCGGCCGCCATCATCCCCATGCACACGCCCGAGGAGGCCATCGCGGAGCTCGAGTACGTGACGCGCCAGCTCGGCCTGAAGGTGGGGATGTTCGGCAGCGGCATGTCGCGGCGGATGCCGGCGGGCGTGGCCGATCCGGACGCGGCGCGCCTGGCCGTCTGGTACGACGTGCTCGCGCTCGACAGCGACCACGACTACGACCCGGTCTGGGCCACGTGCCGGGAGCTGGCCATCGCGCCCACCTTCCACAGCTCGGGCAGCAATCAGGGGCTGCGACTGTCGCCCTCGAATTTCGTCTACAACCACATCGGCCATTTCGCCGCCGCCGGCCACGCGGTCTGCAAGGCCGTCTTCCTCGGCGGCGTCACGCGGCGCTTCCCCGAGCTGCGCTTCGCCTTCCTGGAGGGCGGCGTGGGCTGGGCCTGCCAGCTCTTCGGCGACCTCCTCGAGCACTGGGAGCGCCGCAGCGCCAGGGCGCTGGAGCGCATGGACCCGCGCAAGCTCGACCGCGCGCTGCTGATGAACCTGGCCGAGAAGTACGGCGATGCCGACACGGTGGCCGCGCTGCAGGCCCGTGACGGCTGGCCCGACCAGGACCACGATCTGACCGGTGGCGTGGCCGACCTCGACGACTTCTCGGCCTGCCAGATCACCCGCAAGCAGGACTGGATCGATCTCTACGCGACGCCGTTTTACTTCGGCTGCGAGGCAGACGATCGGATGAACGCCGCCGCCTTCAACCCGCACAATCCGTTCGGCGCCAAGCTGAACGCGCTCTACAGCTCGGACATCGGCCACTTCGACGTCATCGACATGCGGGACCCGCTGCGCGAGGCCCACGAGCTGGTGGAGGATGGCGTCATCAGCGCCGAGAACTTCCGCGATTTCACGTTCGCCAACGCCGTGCACCTGTGGGGCACGCAGAATCCGCGCTTCTTTGAGGGCACCGCGGTGGCCAAGGCCGCCGCCGAGGAGCTGGCGCGCGGGCGTCCTGTTGTCACACCATGACCTGCTGACGGCAATCGCCGTCAGCATCATCTCCGCCGCGGCCCTGGCGCTGCTCGCCCGCCGCGTCGGCCAGCCGCTCCTGCTCGGCTACGTCGTCGGCGGGGGCCTCCTCGGGCCCCACGTCGGTCTGCGCGTGGTCACCGACGAGGCCGCCATCGAGCTGATCTCGGAGATCGGCCTGCTGCTGCTGCTCTTCATCATCGGCCT
>JBKPRI010000424.1:0-5810 GCA_046734515.1 Candidatus Methylomirabilota bacterium
GCGACGAAGGAAGCGACTGAGTCAACGAAGCAGATGGGCCCTTCTCGGCGGCCCCGCCGGGTCAGAGGCCGCGGACGCGCTCGACGTTGATGACGTCCGCCACTTCGCGAATCGCCGTCATGATGGCCTGGAGCTGGACCAAGTCCGCGACCTCGACGACGAAGTTGTTGATCCCTCGCCGGTCGTCGGTCACGGTCACCTCGGCCTTGGTGATGTTGCCGTTGCGCGAGGAGATGGCGCCGGTGATCTCCGACAGCAGGCCCGGCCGGTCTTTGCCGATGTACACGGCGATGCGCACCGGGCGCTTGGCCGGCTCCGGCTCGTCCACGTCCCACTCCACGTTGATGAGCCGCTCGCGATCGAGCACGCTCTTGGCCACCGTCAGGCAGTCGCGCGCGTGCACCGTGAGGCCGCGGCCGCGCGTGATGAAGCCGACGATCGGATCACCCGGCAGCGGATTGCAGCACTTGGCGAACCGCACCAGCAGATCCTCGACGCCCCGGATACGCACGCCCTGGTCGGCCTTGCGCGGTCCGGGCGCCGCCGGTCGCGCGCGCTCCGTCTCCAGCGCGGCGTTGGGCGCCAGCCGATTGAGCAGCTGGTGGACGGAGGACTTGCCGTAGCCGATGGCGGCCAGCACGTCATCGGGGCTCGGATAGCCGAGCTCGGTGGCCGCGCGCGTCATCTCGTCGCCGGACAGCAGCGCCGCCGCGTTCAGCCGGTACTTCTTGGCCTCGCGCTCGAACATCTCGCGCCCCAGCTCGATGGAGCGTGCGCGCTCCTCGACCTTGAGCCACTGGTTGATCTTGGAGCGGGCGCGCGAGGACTTGACGATCTTGAGCCAGTCGCGGCTCGGATGCTGGTTGGGCGAGGTGACGATCTCCACGATGTCGCCCTGGCGCAGCGTGCTGCGCAGCGGCACCAGCTTGCCGTTGACCTTCGCGCCGACGCAGTGCTCGCCGACCTTGGTGTGGACGGCGTACGCGAAATCGATGGGCGTGGAGTCCTCGGGCAGCGCCTTGACCTCGCCCTTGGGGGTGAAGACGTACACCTCATCGGGGAAGAGATCGACGCGCACGCCATCGAGAAACTCGGCGGGGTCCTTGGTGTCCTGCTGATTCTCCAGGAGCTGGCGGAGCCACACCAGCGACTCGTCCACCTTGTCCTTGCCGGCGGTCTTCTTCTCCTTGTAGAGCCAGTGCGCGGCGATGCCTTCCTCGGCGATGCGGTGCATGTCCCAGGTCCGGATCTGGATCTCGACCGGGTCGCCCTTGGGACCGATCACGGTCGTGTGGAGCGACTGGTACATGTTGACCTTCGGCATCGCGATGAAGTCCTTGAATCGCCCCGGCACCGGCTTCCACAGCGAGTGCACGACGCCGAGGGCGCCGTAGCAGTCGCGCACCGAGCCGGTGATCACGCGCACGGCGGTGAGGTCGTAGATCTCGTCGAACTCGCGGCCCTGGTCGTGCATCTTCTTCCAGATGGAATAGAAGTGCTTGGGGCGGCCGCGGATCTGCGACTCGATGCCGACCTCGGCGAGCTTCTGCTGCAGGATGGTGATGGCGTGGTTGATGTCGGCCTCGCGCTCCAGCCGGCGCTTGGCCACGCGCCGCTGCAGGTCGAGGTAGTCCTGCGGCTCGAGCGCGCGCAGCGCCAGGTCTTCGAGCTCGGCCTTCACCTTGGCCATGCCGAGGCGGTGCGCCAGCGGCGCGTAAATGTCGAGCGTCTCTTGCGCGATCTTGCGGGCCTTCTCGGGCGGCAGGTAGTCGAGGGTGCGCATGTTGTGGAGGCGGTCGGCCAGCTTGATCATCAGCACGCGCAGGTCGCGCGCCATCGCCACCAGCATCTTGCGGAAGTTCTCGGCCTGTCGCTCCTCGCGCGAGGAGAACGCGAGCTTGCCCAGCTTGGTGACGCCGTCGACGAGTTCGGCCACTTCCTGGCCGAACTCGCGGCGCAGGTCGTCCTTGGTGGCCTCGGTGTCCTCGAGGACGTCGTGCAGGAGACCGGCCGTCACCGTGGTGACGTCCATCTTGAAGCCGACCAACAGGTTGGCGACCTCGAGGGGATGGGAGAGGTACGGCTCGCCGGAGGCGCGGTGCTGACCCTGGTGCGAGACCTCAGAGAAGCGGTAGGCGCGCTGCAGCACCTCCAGGTCGGCACCCGGCTGATACTTCGGAATCTCCTCGATCAGCGCTGCAAGCTCGGTCACGGGGCGTAAACCTCTGTGTAATCATACGATTTTACGCATCCGTCAGGCTTTTGCCACCGCTTTTTTCCCGCGGCCCACGCGGCCCTCGACGTAGCGGGTCCAGTCCACCACGAGCGCGGCGGCCACGTAGGTCGTCGAGTAGGTGCCGGTGATGACCCCCACGAACAGCACGAACGCGAAATCCTCGAGGGTCTTGCCGCCGAAGAACAGCAGGATGGCCGCCGACAGGAACACCGTCAGCGAGGTCAGCACCGTGCGCGACAGGGTCTGGTTGACCGCGTCGTTCATCTGCTCGGCGAACGTCTTGCCCTTGGGCACGAACTTGCCGCGGTTCTCGCGCAGCCGGTCGTAGGCCACGATGGTGTCGTTGACCGAGAAGCCGATGATCGTCAGCAGGGCGGCCAGCACGGGCAGCGAGAACTCCCGGCCCGTCAGCGAGATGGCGCCCAGGCAGACGAGCACGTCGTGAAAGACGGCCACCACGGCCGCCACCCCGCCCTTGAGATCGAACCGCAGCGCGATGTAGAGCAGGATGCCGACGAGGCCAACGAAGACGGCCTGCACGGCCTGCCACTGGAGCTCCTTGCCCACCTGCGGGCCGACGAACTCCACCCGGCGGATCTCGAAGCTGCCGAGCGACGACTCCTGCTTGAGGGCGGCCTCCATGCGCTTGGCCAGCTCCTCGGAGCTGGTCGAGGTCAGCGGCATGCGGATGATGTACTCCCGCGGGTCGCCGAACTGCTGGATGATGCTCTCCCCCAGCTTGATGCGGGTGAGGCCGGCCCGGATGGCGCCGACGGAAGGCGGCTGCTCGAAGCGCACCTGCACCAGCGTGCCGCCGGTGAAGTCGATGTCGTAGTGCAGACCCTTGGTGGCCAGCGACAGCAGGGCGATCACCGTGATGGTGATCGAGACGATGTACGCCCACTTCCGCCGGCCGATGAAGTTGTAGCGGGGCTCGTGGAACAGCTCGATCATATGGAGACCGACTCCACCTTCCGGCGGCCGACGTACACGATGTCGAACAGCAGCCGCGTGAAGAAGTACGCCGTGAACAGGCTGGCGGCCAGGCCCACGAAGAGCGAGACCGCGAAGCCCTTCACCGGCCCGGTGCCGAAGTTGTAGAGGATGGCCGCCGTCACCATGACGGTCAGATGCGTGTCGATGATCGTCCTCAGCGCGCGGTGGAAGCCGGCCTCGATGGCCGAGCGCGGGCTCTTGCCCACGCGCAGCTCCTCGCGGATGCGCTCGAAGATCAGGATGTTGGTGTCCACGGCCATGCCGATCGTCAGCGCGATGCCGGCGATGCCGGGCAGCGTCAGCGTGGCGCCGAAGGCGGCCATGGATGCCAGCAGGATCATGAGGTTCAGCACGAGCGCCACGTCGGCGATGAGGCCGGAGAGCCGGTAGTAGAGCAGCATGAACACGACGACGGCGGCGGCCGAGCCGAGGATGGCGATCATCCCCTGGCGGATCGAATCGGCGCCCAGCGACGGGCCGACCGTGCGCTCCTCGAGGATGGTCACCGGGGCCGGCAGCGCGCCCGCGCGGAGCACGATGGCGAGGTCGCGAGCCTCGTCCACCGAGAACTGCCCGGTGATGACGGCGCGCCCGCCGGGAATCCGCTCGTTGATGCGCGGCGCCGAGTAGAGGTTACCGTCCAGGATGATGGCCAGGCGCCGGCCGACGTTCTGCTCGGTGACGTCACCGAAGATGCGCGCGCCGGTGGCGGTGAACTCGATGGCGACCTGCCAGTTGCCCGGCGAGTTCGGGTCGGCCTGCACCTCGGCGCGCGTCAGCTCGCCGCCGGTCAGCAGCGTTCGCTTCTGCACCACGTAGGGCTGCTTGCGCTCGGCCTTGCTCTCCTTGTCGACGATGCGCTGGTAGAGGATCTCCGAGGTCTCCGGCACGCGGCCGGCCAGCGCCTGCTCCACGGTCGTCTGCTCGTCGAGGAGCTTGAACTCCAGCAGCGCGGTCTTGCCGATCAGCGCCTTGGCGCGCTCGGGATCCTGCACGCCGGGCAGCTGGATGAGGATGCGGTCGCTGCCCTGCCGCGTGATCGTGGGCTCGGCCACGCCGAACTGGTCCACGCGGTTGCGGATGGTCTCGACACCCTGGCGGACCGCGTCGTCACGGAGCTGCGCGATCTGCCGCTCGCGCATGGCCAGCGTGAAGCGCCCGGCCTTGTCGTCGCGGTTGGTGACATCGAAGGTGGAGAACTCGGCGGCCACCGTCAGCGCGTCGTTGAGGTTGGCGGGATTGGCCAGCTCCACGGCGACCCGGCCGAGCCCCTCGGACGCGACCTTCCTGACGCCGACGCCCTTGCGCTCCAGGCCGTTCTTGAAATCCTCCGCCGCGCGCTCGGTCTGGCTGGCCACGAACTTGTCGGCCTCCACGCCCAGCACGAGGTGGATGCCGCCCTGCAGGTCGAGACCGAGGTTGATCCGCTTCTTCGGCGGGTACAGGTAGAAGACCGAGATGGCGATGACGACGGCGACCAGCCCGATGCGAAACCATA
This sequence comes from Candidatus Methylomirabilota bacterium, assembly GCA_046734515.1. Taxonomy (GTDB): domain Bacteria; phylum Methylomirabilota; class Methylomirabilia; order Rokubacteriales; family CSP1-6; genus AR5. Next base: position 4,731 of record JBKPRI010000424.1, read on the forward strand.
AACGTCTAGGCATCCTTGTCGCTGCTGACCTCCACCACGCGGCCGATGGCGCTGCGATCGAACTCCAGCTTGACCTGATCCGCCACGCGCACCGTCACCGTGTGCTCGCCGAGCCCGATCACCGTGCCGTGCATGCCGCTGGTCATGACCACGCGGTCGCCCTTCTTGAGCGCGTTCAGCATCTTCTCGCGATCGGCCTTCTGGCGCTGCTGCGGACGCAGCACGATGAAGTACAGGATCGCGAACATCATCGCGAACGGGAGGATGAACTGCAGCATTCCCCCGGGACCGCCGCCGCCGTTCACCGGCGCACCGGAGGCGGCGTAGGCGACGTCGGCGGCATGAGCGAGGTTCATCGGGAATCAGGCCTCCGGGCGTTCGCTGTCATCGAGCGGAACAGGGACGGATGATACTGCATAACGCTCGGAGAAACGAGCCCGGAATGGCCCGAATCGGCCCTCGGCGATGGCCGCGCGCATCGTGGCCATGAGGCCGAGGAAGTAGTGCAGGTTGTGGAGCGTGAGCAGCCGGTAGACGAGCAGCTCGTCGGCCATGAAGAGGTGGCGCAGGTACGCGCGCGAGAAGCGGCGGCAGCCGTAGCACGAGCAGTCCTCCTGCAGCGGCGAGGGGTCGCGCGTCCACCGCGCCTGCTTGAGTGTCACCGGCCCGTCGGGCGTGAAGGCCTGGCCGTTGCGCGCGTTGCGCGTGGGCAGCACGCAGTCGAACATGTCCACGCCCCGCGCGACCGCCTCCACCAGGTCGTCGGGCTTGCCCACGCCCATCAGATAGCGCGGACGATCGGCCGGCAGCGCGGCGGCCACCAGCGCGGTCAGCTCGCGCATGAGCGGCTTGGGCTCGCCGACCGCCATGCCGCCGATGGCGTAGCCGTCGAAGCCGAGCGCGACCGTGGCCGCCGCCGCCCGGGCGCGCAGATCCTCCTCGAAGCCGCCCTGCACGATGCCGAAGAGCGCGCCGTCGGCGCCGGTCGCGCGGTGAGCGGCGCGCGCGCGCTCGGCCCAGCGCAGCGTGAGCGCCAGCGAACGCTCCGTCTCCACGCGGGTGGCCGGGTACGCCAGACAC
>JBKPRI010000425.1:0-15677 GCA_046734515.1 Candidatus Methylomirabilota bacterium
GCCAGGCGTGGCAGCGGCGCGGACACGCGATCGGGTTCGGGATCGGGATCGCGCTCGGGTACGCGACGCTCGGCAGGATCGGCTTCGAAGGGCGCTTCGACTACGCGGCGATCGGCACGGTGACGAACCTGAGCGCGCGGCTCTGCTCGGAGGCGCGCGACGGCCAGATCCTCGTCAGCGAGCCCGTGTACGCCGAGGTCGAGGCACTCGTCGAGGCGAAGTCCATCGGCACCCTGCCGCTGCGCGGCTTCGCGCGTCCCGTGACGGTCTTCGACGTGCTGGGGCTCCGCACCGGATCCGCGGCGCCGGCGTCAATCCGATCGGCGCCATGAGGCGCGCGCTGGCGGCGCTGGCGCTGGCGGCGGCCCTCGCGCTGCTCCTTCCCGGCCCGGCCGTGACCGAAACGCCCGGCGTCGAGGCCACCGTCAAGGACGAGCACGGCAAGCCGGTGGCCGATGCGGTCGTCTCGCTCACTGCGCCGGGCGCGGCCACGCCGGCGCCGCGCCCCGCAGCCGCGGCGGTCATGGATCAGCAGAACAAGGAGTTCGTGCCCTTCGTGCTGCCGGTCACGGTTGGCACGCCCGTCACGTTCCCCAACCGCGACAACATCCGCCACCACGTCTACTCGTTTTCCTCGACCAAGCGCTTCGAGCTGCCGCTCTACATCGGCACTCCTGCGGCCCCGGTCGTGTTCGACAAGCCCGGCAGCGTCGTGCTCGGCTGCAACATCCACGACTGGATGGTCGGCTACGTCTACGTGCTGGCCACGCCGTACTTTGCCAGGACGGGCGAGGAGGGGCGCGCGCGGATCGCGGAGCTCGCGCCCGGCACCTACGAGGCGCGGGTGTGGCACCCGCGGCTGAAGACGGACGCCGACAAGACCACCGTGCCGGTCACGGTGACGGCGGGCGAGCCGGCCCAGGTCACGTTCTCGGTCGCGCTGAAGCCCGATCGCCGCCCGATCCGCCGCCCCGGCTACGAGGGAGCCCAGGGCGGCGGGTAAGGCTACATCTTCGCGGCCGTCTCGCCCTGCAACTCGTAGATCGACGTGTACCCCCGGCTGAAATCCGGCGGCATGGGCATGTCGCCGTTCGTCCGGCGCGCCACCGCCGGCCAGGTGCCGCGGATGAGCTTGCCGTGCAGCGGCGAGTGCGTCGAGTCCGGCACGAGGCTGACGGCGTCGGCGGCGGTGTAGGAATTGATGAGCAATCGGCGGTCGCCCGGCGACGTGTTCGGCGCCGACCAGTGCACGAGGCGGTAGTGGTGGATGTGAATACTCCCCGCCGGCAGCGCCAGCAGCACCGCGCGCTCGCGCTCGAGTCGCGCGATGTCCTCGTCGCGCATGCAGCCCACGAACCGCCCCTGCCGGTCGAAGTGGGTGTGGATCGGTCCGCGGTGGCTCCCCGGCAGCACCGCCATGGCGCCGTTCTCGGCGGTGGCGTCGTCGAGCAGCAGGCCCACCGCCAGCACGTCGTCGTTGGAGTGCGGATAGAACGCGGCGTCCTGGTGCACCTCGACCGGCGCGCCGAGATGGCTGCCCTTGAGGTTCAGCTTCGAGTGATGAAAGCGGATCGACGGGCCCAGCAGCTCGGTGACGACGTCGACGATTGGTGATTCCAGGCTCAGCCAGCGATAGAGCGGGTCGTTGTCGGCCGGGTTCTTGATGCGACGCAACACCGGCGCCGCCGCCGCGTGGCGCGGGTCGAGATCATACACTGCGTCGCTCTTGGTCACCACGCGCGAGCGCTCCACGAAGGCGTCGGTCACGCTCCGCAGCGCCTCCACGCGCTCGGGGTCGAGGAGCCGGGGGACCGCCAGGTAGCCGTCGCGATGGTAGGCGGCGATCTGCTCATCGGTGAGGTAGCGCATCGAGCCCTCCTGACGAAAATCGAGTATATCTTCTCACCTATGACGATCACCATCTACGGAGCGGGCGCCATCGGCGGCATCAGCGGCGCGCGGCTGGCGCAGGCCGGCCACGACGTCCTGCTGGTGGACAAGGCGGACGACCACGTCGCCGCCATGAACGCGCGCGGCCTCACCATCGACTCGCGCGAGGGCTCGGTCACGATCCCCGTGCGGGCCATCACGCCGGCCGCCCTGGGCCCCGACCTCGACCTCGTGCTGCTGGCCGTGAAGTCACAGGACACGCCGGCCGCGCTGGAGGTCCTGGCCCCTCGGCTGGCGACGGACGGCACGATCGTCTCGCTGCAGAACGGGCTCAACGAGGAGATGATCGCCGCCGCCGTGGGCGAGCGGCGCACGGTCGGCTGTCTGGTCAACTGGGCGGCGGACTGGCAGGCGCCGGGACGCATCCTGCACGGCGGTGGCGGCGCGCTCGTGCTGGGCGAGCTCGACGGCCACCGCAGCGAGCGCGTGGAGCGCCTGGCCAAGATGCTCGACGTGGTGTCCCCCACCCGCATCAGCGACAACATCCTCGGCTACACCTGGGCCAAGCACGTGTACGGCGCGCTGCTGGTCGCCACGGCGCTCGTCGACGCGCACGTCTACGAGGTCGTCGAGCGCTCGCCGGCGATCCAGCAGATGCTCGTGCGGGTCGTCATCGAGAACATGGACGTGGCCGAGCGCGCCGGCATCCGGCTGCTGGCCTTCGACGAGTACGACCCCGCGGATTATCGCGCGGCGGGGCGCGGCGATGCCGCCGCGCGCGAGCGCGCGATGGCGAGCATTGCCGTCCACTACCGCGCGGCCACCAAGACCAAGACGGGGATCTGGCGCGACCTGGCCGTGCGCAAGCGGAAGACCGAGGTCGGCGCGCTGCTGGGGGCGACGGTGGCGAAAGCGCGTAGCTACGGGGTCGCGATGCCGCTCACGACGCGGCTGATCGCGATGATCGAAGAGCTCGAGACGGGCCGGCGCCAGATGGCGTGGGCGAACCTCGACGAGCTCGTGGGCGCGGCCTAGGCGTCAGGCGTCGCGTCAGCGCGCGCGTCGATGGAACAGCTCGCACCAGCGGCGGTTGTCCTCGCCGCCGGCCTCGCTGCTGCCCGAGATCCACGCCGACGCCACCACGACGTCGTCATCCGCCCCGCGTCCCTGCGGAGCGTGCGATGCGCACCAGCGCACATCGAGGATCTCAAAAGCCGGATCCGCCCCCGGTTCGCACCCGGGGCAATACATCCGCGCCAAAGACGGGGTGTCCGTGAGATGGTCCATGCCTCGTCGTAATGGCAAAGCCCGTGCCGACTCGAAAGGTCTTATAGCTCAATGAGTTACGTCATGGAGACTGCCGTTCATTGTCCACGCCACGGGCAATCCGTCATCGAGCGCCGGGGAACCAGACAGATTCTCCTACGCCTGCAGCGCGCCGCGTCACGACGCCGGCGCGTTTGACACGCCGCGAGAGTCGCCGCATCATTCGCGGCATCTTCTCGCCGAGGTGAGACCGTGACCGCGCCCTGGGAGTACCGCGATCCGCTGGAGTCCGTGCTGAGCGCGCAGGTCTCGGCGGAGACGCTGATGGGCCACGTGCGCACCATCGGGGCCTGGGAGCGCGAATCGGGCAGCCCGGGGGAAGCCCTGGCGTTCGACTACATCGAGCGCGCGCTGAAGTCCTACGGCGTCGAGGTCGAGCGCCGCGAGATCGAGGCGTTCATCAGCCTGCCGCTGGAGGCGCGCCTGACGCTGCCCGACGGCACGACGATCGACGGCCTGACCCACTCCTTCTCCACGTCCGTCGACGCGCTCGAGGCCGAGGTGGTGGACGTCGGCGACGCGCGGCCCGAGGACCTCGCCCGGGCGAAGGGCAAGATCGCGCTGATCCGCGGGCTCGCCTCGCCGGGGCGCGCGTGGGCCGCGCAGCAGGCGGGCGCCCTGGGCCAGATCCACGTGCTGATGGATCACCTGCACAACATGATCGTCACGACCATCTGGGGCACGCCCTCGCCGGACACCGCCGCGCGCATTCCGGCCACGCCCTGCCTGTCCATCCTCGGCGCCGACGGGGAACGCGTGCGCGCGTGGCTGGCGCGCGGACCGCTGCGCCTGCGGATGACCACCCGCGTGCGCACGGGCTGGATGCCCATCCCGCACCTCGTGGGCGAGCTGAAGGGCCGCCAGGAGGACCGCTTCCTCTTGATGTCCGGCCACGTGGACTCCTGGCATTACGGCGCGATGGACAACGGCACCGCGAACGCCACGATGCTGGAAGTGGCGCGGCTGCTCGCGACCCGCCGTGACGGGCTCCGGCGCGGCATCCGCTTCGCGTTCTGGTCGGGGCACTCGCACGGGCGCTACGCCGGCTCGGCGTGGTACGCCGATCACGCCTGGCGCGAGCTGCACGCGCGCTGCGTGGCCCACCTCAACGTGGACTCGACCGGCGCGCGCGGCGCCACCGATTACTCGGTCCTGCACGCGACCGAGGACGCCTCGGCCTTCGCCGAGAGCGTGGTGGCCGACGTCACGGGGCAGACGAGCCGCGCCAGGCGCTTCTCGCGCGCCGGCGATCAGTCGTTCTGGGGCGCCGGCGTGCCGTCCGCGTTCATGTCGCTCTCGGGGCTGCCCAAGCAGGACACCGAGCTGTCGCGCGCGATGGAGCGGCTGGTCGGCAGCGCCGGCTTTCCGTGGTGGTGGCACACGAAGGACGACACCGTCGACAAGATCGACGCCGGCGTCCTCGTGCTCGACACCAAGGTCTATCTGGCCTCGGCACTGCGCTGGCTGAACGCGCCGGTGCTGCCGCTGGACCACGCGCGCGCCGCCCGCGCGCTGATCGCCGAGCTCGAGACGCTGCAGGCGGCGGCGGGTACGCGCTTCGATCTCTCACCGGTGCTGGAGGCCGCCCGTGCCCTCGGCGAGCGCCTGCAGCGCGTGAGCGCACTGGCGGGAGCCCCGCCGGCCGCGCGGCTCGAGGCGATCAACCGCGGGCTGATGCGTCTGTCGCGCGTCCTGGTGCCGCTGGCCTATACCAGCGGCGATCGCTTCACGCACGACCTCGCGCTGCCGATCGCCCCGCTGGCCGGGCTGCAGCGGGCGCGCGAGCTGGCCGCGCTCGATCCTCACGCGGATGCGTACAAGTTCACCGTGGCGGCCCTCGTGCGCGAGCGCAACCGTGCGCTGCACGCGCTCGACTCCGCCGCGTCCATCGCCGACGAGCTGCTCTCGACGAAAGACTAGGAGACATTCATGCGCTCACGCTTGCTCCCCGGCCTGCTGGTGCTCGCTCTCGCCGTCTCCCTCGTGCCGTCCGCCGACGCCCAGAAGCGCGGAGGCACGCTGACGATCGTGCGGCCGACGGATCCCGTCTCGCTCGATCCGAACCTCGAGACGACCGCGCCGGGGGCGTGGGTGTACTTCAACATGCTCGAGGGCCTGCTGACGCTGGACGAGAAGATGCAGGTGAAGCCGCTGCTGGCCACCTCGTACGAGGTGATGTCACCGACCAAGGTGCGCTTCAAGCTGCGCCCGAACGTGAAGTTCCACGACGGCACGCCGTTCAACGCGGCCGCCGTGAAGTTCACGTTCGACCGCGCGCTCAGGGGCACGCCCCCGGCGCGCTGGGCCAGCCTGGCCGGCTCGCTCGACGGCGCCGAGGTGGTCGACGACCTCACGGTGGACGTCGTCACCCGGGAGCCCTACGGCCCGATCCTCCGCACGCTGGCCATGTACTGCATGGGCATCGTCTCGCCGACGGCCGTGCAGAAGCAGGGCGCCGACTTCAGCCGCGCGCCGGTCGGCACCGGGCCGTTCAAGTTCGTGGAGTGGAAGACCAACACGCACGTGATCATCGAGCGCAACAACGACTACTGGGGTGACAAGGCGCTGGTCGATCGCGTGATCTTCAAGGTGGTGCCCGAGGAAGGCGCGCGGATGATCGCGCTGCAGACGGGCGACGCCGACATGGTTCTGTTCCCGTCGCCGGCCCAGCTCCCAGCGCTGCGCAAGGACTCGAAGTTCACCGTGCACGAGACCACGGGCATCCGGGTCGTGTTCGCCGGATTCCACGCCGGCATGCCGCCGCTCGACGACGTGCGGGTGCGCCAGGCACTGCTGCACGCCGTCGATCGCAAGGCGATCCTCGACAACATCATGGAGGGCTCGGCGGGCCCCGCGCGCGGCGTGCTCGCGCCCGGCGTGTTCGGCTACAAGGACATGCAGCTCGACAAGGTCTATCCGTTCGACAAGGCCAAGGCCAGGGCCCTGCTGGCCCAGGCGGGCTGGACGCCGGGGCCCGACGGGATCATGCAGAAGGGCGGCCAGCGCCTGTCGCTCTCGTGGCTCGCCGCGCGCGGCCGCTATCCCAAGGACGGCGAGATCACCGAGGCGATCCAGGCGATGTTCAAGGACGTCGGCGTGGAGGCCAAGGTGCAGGTGCTGGAATGGGCCGCGGTCTTCCAGCAGGTGCGCGCCAACCCGCTCAACCACCACATGTTCACGCTCGGCTGGGTGACGTCCAACGCGGACGCCGACTACTCGCTCTACCCGCTCTTCCACAGCAAGCAGGTGCCGCCGACGGGCTGGAATACCTCGCGCTACGCGAACGCGCGGGTGGACACGCTGGTCGAGCAGGCGCGCCGCAGCCTGAACCAGACCGAGCGCGAGAAGCTCTACGGCGAGGTCCAGGACATCCTGACGAAGGAGATGGTGTGGATCCCGGTCTACACGACGAAGGAGATCATCGTCAGCCGGGCCAACGTGAAGGGATTCCACATCCATCCCGTCGAGTACAACCTCGCGCTGTGGAAGACCTGGGTCGATAAGTAAGCCGGTGACCGGAGGCGGCGAATGCTGACATTCGTCATTCGCCGCCTCCTGCTCGCGGTTCCCGTCCTGCTCGGGGTCGTCTTCGTGGTCATGCTGACGATCGACCTGCTGCCGGGCGACGCCGTCACGCTCATGCTGGGCGAGCACGCCACCAAGGACGCCGTCGCCAAGCTGCGCGATCACCTGGGTCTCGACAAGCCGTTCGCGGTCCGCTATCTCGACTACGTCGGCCGGGTCGCGCGCGGCGATCTCGGGCGCTCGATCCAGCAGAACCGCCCCGTCGCCTCCGAGCTGGCCGACGCGTGGCCGGCCACGCTGGAGCTCACGGCCGCCGCGCTCGTGATCGCCGCCGTGCTCGGCATCGCGGCCGGCGTGGCCTCCGCCGTGTGGCCGAACTCGGCCTTCGACGCGCTGGCACGGCTCGGCTCGCTCTTCGGCCTCTCCATGCCGATCTTCTGGACCGGCCTGGTGCTCATCGTGATCTTCTCGCTCTGGCTCAACTGGCTGCCGGTGGGCGGCGCCGGCTCGCTGTCGCACCTGGTGCTGCCGGCCATCACGCTCGCGCTGCCCTCGGTGGCGATGCTGGCGCGCATGACACGCTCGGCAGTCCTCGACGTGCTGCGCGAGGACTACGTGCGCACCGCGCGCGCCAAGGGTGTGGGCGAGGCGCTCGTGCTCTCGCGCCACGCGCTCCGCAACGCCTTCATCCCCATCGTCACCCTGCTCGGCCTGCAGTCGGGGCAGCTCATGGGCGGCGCCGTCCTGACCGAGACCGTGTTCGCGTGGCCGGGGCTGGGACGACTGATGGTCAAGGCCATCTTCGCGCGCGACTACGTGCTCCTGCAGGGCGCCGTGCTCGTCTTCGCGCTCGCCTTCGTGATCATCAATCTGCTGGTCGATCTCTCGTACGGCCTGCTCGATCCGCGCGTGGCCAAGCAGGGCTGATGGACGGCTGGGCGCGCTTCCGCAAGAATCGCCTGGCGCTGCTGGGCCTGGTGCTGGTGATCGTGCTGGGGGTGACGGCCGTGCTGGCCCCGTGGATCGCGCCCTACGATCCCGCGCGGCAGAGCCTCATCGAGAAGCGCGCGCGGCCGGGAGCCAAGTACGTCCTGGGCGCCGACGAGTTCGGCCGCGACATCCTCTCGCGCGTCATCTACGGCACCCGCGTGGCGCTGCTGGTCGGCGTGCTCTCGGCGCTGATCGCGCTCGCGGGCGGGCTCGCGCTCGGCATGACCGCGGGCTTCGCCGGCGGCTGGCTGGACAGCACGCTCATGCGCGCGGTCGAGATCCTGCTGGCGTTCCCTTATCTGCTGCTGGCGCTCGCCATCGTCGCCGCGCTCGGCCCCGGCGTGCTCAACACGACGATCGCCGTCGGCATCTGGGGCGTCCCCGCGGTGACGCGCATCGTACGCGGCTCCGTGCTGGCGCTGCGCGAGACGGAATACGTCGGCGCCGCCCGCGCGCTCGGCGCGCCCGGCCACGACCTGCTGCGCCGCCACATCGTGCCCAACATCCTGCCCGGGCTCATCGTCTACGCCACGCTCTTCATGGCCAACGCGATCCTCCTGGAGGCCGCGCTCTCGTTCCTCGGGCTCGGCGTGCAGCCGCCCACGGCGTCGTGGGGTCTCATGGTCTCGACGGGCCGCGACGTGCTGCTGGTGGCGCCGCACGTGGCGACCGTGCCCGGGCTGGCCATCATGGTGGCGGTGCTGGCGTTCAATCTGGTGGGCGACGGCTTGCGGGACGCGCTCGACCCGCGGATGCGGGGTGGCTAGTCGCGGTATAGTTTGCCTCGTGGCGCCCGGCGCCCGAGGGAGGCTCGCTCAGCCATGATCACCAGGTTCTCGAACGTCTACGCCGGCCACGTCGATCTGGGCGATATGGGTCAGAACTCCACGCCCGCCAACGAGCGGCGCTACGACAACGCGCACCTGGCCAGCGTGTTCGAGAAGACGGAGGCCATCGCCCAGTGCATGGACGATCACGGCTATCACACGCTGTGGCTGGCCGAGCACCACTTCCAGCACGAGGGCTACGAGGTCCTGCCCAACATCCTCATGATCGCGGTGCACCTGGCGCACGTGACGCAGCGTCTGCGGATCGGCTGCGGCTTCAACATCGCGCCCATGTGGCACCCGCTGCGCCTGGCCGAGGATTTCGCCACGGCCGACATTCTGACCAAGGGCCGGACGGTGTTCGGTGTGGGCCGCGGCTACCACACGCGCGAGGTGGAGACGTTCGGCGCGCCGATGCTGGACCAGGACGCCAACCGCGAGCTGTTCGAGGAGCAGGTCGAGATCGTCATGAAGGCCTTCAACCAGGAGCGCTTCGCGCACAAGGGCAAGCACTACACGCTGCCGCCCGAGGTGCCGTACCGCGGCTACACGCTCAAGGACCTCACGCTGGTGCCGCGGCCCGCGCATCTGCCGGTGGAGACGTGGCAGCCCGTGGTCAGCGCGGGCGCGCGCGGGCTCGACTTCATGATGAAGCACGGCATCAAGGGCCTGATCGGCGGCGGCGCCGCCACCATGGCCGAGAAGTCGATCTTCGCCTTCAAGGAAGCGTCCGACCGCGCCGGGCTGAACTACAAGCTCGGCGAGGGGCTGAGCCTGGGCATCTTCTATTACCTGGCCGACTCCCGCGAGCGCGCGGTGCGCGAGATCACGCCGTACTACGAGGAGCACGTGAAGATGTTCGGCCCGCTCGGCTTCGTCCCGGGCATCACGCCGGCACAGCTCGAGGCCTCCACCAAGCGCGGCGGGTGGGGCGCGGCCGGCGTGCCGACGGTCGAGGACTACATGAAAGTAGGCGCCTGGTTCGCCGGGCCCCCCGAGGAGCTGATCGCGTACCTGCGCACGCTGGAGCAGAAGTACCCCGGCCTCGAGTACGTGCACCTGTCCAACAGCATGGGCACGCCGAAGGCGGTCATGCTCGATCAGCTCGCCTGGCTCGGCAAGGAGGTCATGCCGCACTTCACGCGCGGCGCATCCGGAAGTTGAAGCGGCGGACGTCGAACTGCTGGTTGGGATTCGGCGTCCACTCCACGTGCTTCTGGACACCGTAGTCCTCGTACGGCTGCAGGATCGGGATCCACGGCAGGTGCTCGAGGAAGATCTCGGTCATGCGCTTGTACGAGCGCCCGCGGAAGTTCTCGTCGATGCTGAAGCGCGCCGCGTTGCCGAGCTCGTCCCACTCGGGGTGGCGCCAGTAGTCGAACGTGCCGCCGGGACCGAGCAGCCGCCACACCATGCCGTCGGGATCGCGGAGTGACGAGGTCGGATCGGACCACAGCACGCCCTTGAGGCTCTTCTCGCGAAGCTTCTGGGCACGGATCGAGTACTCGATGACCTCGAGGTTGATGTTGATGCCCACGTCCTTCCACATCCCCGCGATGGCCTCGGCCATGATCCTGTCCAGCGCCACGTAGCCGACGGTCGTCTCGAAATGGATCGGCTCGTTCTTGTAGCCGGCCTTCTTGAGCAGCTCCCGGGCCGCCTTCGGGTCGTGGCGCAGCGGCGGCAGCGTGGCGTCGTAGTGATTGTCGCCCTTGGCGATGGGGCCGCTGGCGACGATGCCGCGCTCGCGCCAGAGGTCCTTCACGATGGCCTCGCGATCGATGGCCAGCGACATCGCCTGCTTCACCAGCGGGTTGTTCAGCGGCGGCACCTTGGAGTTCAGGGCGAGCACGTACAGGCCCGCGTAGAGCGTGCTGGCCGTGCGGGTGGTGGCATTCTGGGCCACGCGCTGGAAGTGATCGGGCGGCAACGCGGTGATCGCGTCCACCTCGCCCTTGAGCAGCGCCGCCACGCGCGGGCCCGTCTCGGGGATCGGCCGGAAGATGACGCGGTCCACGTCGAGCCGACCGCCCCAGTAGTCGGGGTTGGCCTCCAGCACGGCCTTGTCGTCCTTGATCCACGACTGGAGCCGGACCGGCCCGGTGCCGACCGGTTTGGCGTTGAAACCGTCGGGCCCCACCTGCTCGAGGTACTTCTTCGGCACGATCTGCCCGCCGTAGAAGGCGAGCCGGGCCGGCAGGAGCGGATCGGGCTTCTTGGTATGGATCACGAGCGTGAACGGGTCCGGTGCCTCGATCCGGTCGATGGTGGTGAGGGTGGTGGCGACCAGCGTCTTGGCCTTGGGGTCGTAGGTGCGCTCGATGCTGGACTTGGCGTCCGCCGAGGTGAACGGATCGCCGTTGTGAAACTTCACACCCTGGCGCAGCTTGAACGTCCACGTCTCAGGCGCGGCGTTCTTCCACTCGGTGGCGAGCGCCGGGTAGAGCTTGTCGTCGGGATGCCGGCTGATGAGGTTGTCGAAGATGTTGAACGACACGCGAATGTCGTTGGTCCCCGTCGACATGTGGGGGTCGAGCCGCGCCACGTCGCCGCCCTGCCCGACGATGAGCTCGCGCTTCTGGGTCGTCTGGGCGGTGGCGGGACGGCCGGCTGCCAACACGCCCAGGCCGAGCAGGCCGGCGTGACCGAGGAACTGCCTGCGTGATTGCCTCATGGATGTGGTCTCCTCACTGTCGCGAACGGATGGTCACAGCGCGTACCGGCGAATGCGGTCCCAGTCGACCAGGGCCGCGAGATCGGCGACCGCGGGCAGCGTGAGCGCGCCGGCGCGAACGTCCACCGGGTCGGCCAGCACCTGTTCCCGCATGCCGAGAAAGAACGTCAGCTCGGCGGGCGCCGCGCGCTCGCCGGGCGGCATCGCGGCCGCCTGCTGCAGGTTGATCAGCGTCCCCAGGGCGCTCTCGGCGTAGAGGCCGACGACGGCGGTCGCTCCCGCCTGCCGCGCCATGCGCGCGATCTCGCGCGACTCCGTGAGGCCGCTGCGGCCGGGCTTCGCGGACAGCGCGCGCGCGCCGCGGTCCAGATACCGCTCGGCGTGTTCGCGCGCGACGCAGTCGGCGTCGACGAGAATCGGAATGGGGGCGTCGCGCTGGAGCTTCTCGAACGCGGCGTCGGCCAGGAGCGGACACGGGTCCTCGGCCAGCACGGCGCCCGCCTCGGCGATGCGCGCGACGTAGTCGGCCGCCTGCTCGCGCGCGTACGCCGCATTGGCATCGACGGAGAGCGCCACGCGACGGCCCACCGCCGCGCGAATCTCGGCGAGCGCCTCGAGATCGGTCGCGATCCCCTGCCCGCCCTTCATCTTCAGATACCGGAATCCGAAGCGGTCGACCATCGCCGCCGCTTCCGCGGCCATGGCTCGTGGCGCCTGGCGGGTCAGCGTCCAGCTCAGCTCGACGCCCGGCTCGCCGCCCCAGAGCTTCCAGAGCGGTGTCCCGAGCGCCGCCGCCCGCAGCGTCCAGCCGGCGGTCTCGAGCATGCCCTTCGCCAGCCAGTTGTCGGGGATCCCGCGCAACCGCTCCGACACGGCCTCGGCATCACCCAGGTCCGTGCCCGTCAGACGCGGCACCACGACGTCCTCGAGCGTGGCCGCCAGCGAGCGCGGGGACACGCCGGACCACGTGGGCTTGAGGGTGGCTTCGCCGATACCGACCGCGCCGTCGGCCGATTCCAGCCGCAGGAGCGCGAAGACACCCGCCTCCTCGACGCCGTCCGCCCAGCGGACCTCGCGTTCGTAGGCGAGACGATAGCAGCCCAGCGACCAGCGGCCGAGACGCACGCGGGCATGTTACGCTCTGCGCCACCCGGAGGACAGGCTCATGCGTTACGAGATGATCTCGGCCGACTGCCACGTCGATCTCTGCTGGCTCCCGCCCGACCTCTTCACGCAGAACGCCTCGCCGGCGCTGCGCGACCGCATGCCGTTCGTCGTCGAGGGGCCGCGCGGCCCGATGTGGACGACGAAGGCCGGCGCGACGCTCGGACGCGTGAACGGCATGGGCTCGGCCGGGCGCGAGTACATTCCGGGCAAGATCCATCGCGCGGATCGCATGGCCGCCACCGGCCTGTACGAGGACGGCAAGAAGGGCATCCGCCGGCTGACCGATCCCGAGCTGCGCGTGAAGGATCAGGATCGCGACGGCGTGCAGGCCGAGGTCCTCTACGGCGTGCTCGGCGCCTCCAGCCGGCTCAACGATCCCGACGCGGCCGTGGAAGTGATGCGCGTCTACAACGAGTGGCTCGCGGACTTCTGCTCGGCCAAGCCGGGACGCTTCGCGGGACTGGCCTCCATCCCCAACAATCCGATCGATGCCGCCATCACCGAAGTGGAGCGCGTGGCCAAGCGCGGTGCCTGCAAGGGCCTCGACATCGCGAACTCGCCCGATCTCAAACCCCTGTGGGATCCGTACTGGAATCCGCTGTGGGAGGTCATCAACGCCTCCGGACTGCCGCTGCACTTCCACACGGTGGGCGGCTACGTGCCCGAGCACATCCGCAAGATCGCCATGCTCGGCTCCGACCCGACGCGCGCGAGCCTGCCGGACGCGCCCAAGGTCGCCCTCCCGGTCGCGCGGGCGGCGTTCGCCGTGAACATCACGGCCTTCCAGCTCAACATGTCCAACGTCCTCACCTCGATGATCTTCAGCGGCGTGCTGGAGAAGTTCCCGCGCATCCGTCTCGTGCTGGGCGAGTCGGGCATCGGCTGGATCCCGTACGTGATCTGGCGCATGGACGCCGAGTGGGAGGACCAGTTCAAGGACCTCTCGCTCACGATGGCGCCGAGCGAGTACTGGAAGCGCCAGTGCTGGGCGACGTACCAGACCGATCCCATCGGCATCAAGCTGCTCGACGAGCTGGGCGAGGACAAGATCATGTGGGGCTCGGACTTCCCGCATCCCGACGGCGTGTGGCCGGACTCCAAGGAGTACGTCGACCGCGAGCTGAGCCACCTGCCCGCCGCGACCCGCCGCAAGATCGTGTGCGACAACGCCGCCGCGCTGTACGGCTTCGGAGCCTGACATGCTGGTCCTCAAGAACGGCACGCTGATCGATGGCACCGGCCGGCCGCCGGTGCGCGACGCCAGCCTGGTGATCAACGAGGGCCGCGTGGAGGCCATCGTCACCGGGCCGGCGGCGAACTGGGCGCCGGGCGCGGAAGTCGTGGACGTCGCCGGCGCCACCATCCTGCCCGGGCTCATCGACTGCCACGACCACCTGGCGTTCCACGGCTACGAGCTGGCGGCCCGCTGGGAGCTGAACGAGCAGAGCAGCACGCGTCACGTGCGCACCGCGCGCGTGATCGAACAGACGCTGCGCGCGGGCTACACGACCATCCGCGACGCCGGCGGCCTCGACGCCGGCTTCCGCGCTGCCGTGGACGAGGGCCTCCTCCGCGGCCCGCGCTTGCTGACGGCGGTGGCGATCATCTCGCCCATCGGCGGCATCGGGGATCGCGTGAGCCCGTCGGGCCACGAGGCCTGCGTGATTCCCAACGATCCGGCGCTGCCGCGCGGCGTGGCCAACGGCGTGGAGGACGTGCGGCGCGTGGTGCGCACGATGATCCGCGCCGGCGCCGACGTCATCAAGTGCGCGACGACCGGCGGCGCCTCGTCGCGCGCCGGCCACGGCCCCAAGGACCCGGCCTTCACGCTGGACGAGATGCGCGCGCTCTGCGACGAGGCGCATACGCAGGGCCGCAAGGTGATGTGTCACGCGCTCGGCGGCTCCGGCCTGCGCCTGGCGCTCGAAGCCGGCGTGGACTCGATCGAGCACGGCTGCTATCTCGACGAGGACCCCGAGCTGATCCCGATGATGGCCGAGCGCAAGACCGTCTTCACGCCCACGCTGCTCGTGTACGAGTACCACAGCGAGTCCAAGGCGCCGCACGTGCGCGAGCGCTCGCGCGCGCTGCGCGAGCACCACCGCGAATCCATCCGCCGCGCGCTGGCCGCGGGCGTGCGCGTGGCGGCCGGGACGGATGCGGGCGGCCACGGCCATCCGCCCAACGCCGGCGAACTACCGCTGCTGGTCAACGCGGGACTCACGCCCATGCAGGCCATCCAGGCCGCCACGAGCTGGGCGGCGGAGTGCGTGGGGCTCGAGCGTGAGATCGGCACGCTGGAGAAGGGCAAGCGAGCCGACGTGGTCGTCTTCGACGGCGACGCGCTGGCCGACATGAAGGGCCTCACGGATCCCGCGCGCATCCGCCTCGTCGTCAAGGACGGCTCGATCGCGGCCCGGCGGTAACGCGCATGGAGTTCGCGTTCACCGCCGACGAGCGCGCGTTCGCCGAGGAAGTCCGCCGCTTCATCGCCGAGCACCCGCCCGAGCGCTATCCCCTCGACGGCGTCGACGCCGGCTACGGCTCGGGCGCCCACTCCCGCGCGTTCATGAAGGCCCTGGGCGCGCAGGGCTGGCTCAGCATGTGCTGGCCGAAGCAGTACGGCGGGCAAGAGCGGCCCATGTTCCACAAGCTCGTGCTCTTCGAGGAGCTGGCCCTGGCCGGCGCCCCGTTCGGGCCGCTGGCCGGCTCGTGGCAGACCGCCGATGCCATCATCGAGTACGGCACCGAGCGGCTGCGGCGTGAGCTGCTGCCCGCCATCGCGCGCGGCGACGCCACGTTCTGGCAGGGCTACAGCGAGCCGGGCGCGGGGTCGGATCTCCTGTCGTTGACCACCGAGGCGAAGCGCGACGGTGACGCCTGGATCATCCGCGGTCACAAGATCTGGTCGAGCCACGCCGGCATCTCCAACTACGGGCTCGTGTTCACGCGCACGAGCCGCGAGGCGCGCCGCAGCAAGGGCTTCAGCATGTTCGTGGTGCCGAACGGCACGCCGGGCATGGACGTCCGGCCCATCCGCAGCCTCACCGGCGACGTCTATCACTACGAGGTCTTCCTCGACGACGTGCGCGTGCCGGCCGACAGCATGCTGGGCCCCGAGGGCGAGGGCTTCATCGCGCTCTTGAACGGACTCGACTCCGATCGCTTCTGGGGGCGCTTCTACAAGGCGCCCGCGCTCGAGCGCGTGCTGCGCCGGCTCGTCGACTACGCGAACACGACGCAGGTCAACGGCGCGCCGCTCGCCCGCGACTCTCACG
>JBKPRI010000426.1:0-3820 GCA_046734515.1 Candidatus Methylomirabilota bacterium
CTCGTGGGCTTTCTGGATGGGGTCGTCACATCGCGCCTTCGATAGGGGGGCGCGACTGGAGCGTATCACGGATGGCAGAGGCCGGCAGGCGGAGTGTAGGATGCGCCGCATGAGCGAGCCCGCGCCCGACCCCCGCGAAGCCGCGTTCCTCTTCGACCTCATCCGCACCCGTTACGGCAACCGGCTGACGCCCGAGCAGCTGGAAGCGGTGCGCCGCGGAGTCGCCGCCGTCGTCGCGCAGTCCGCAGCGCTGCGCGCGGTGCGGCTGTCCAACGCGGACGAGCCCGTCCAGCGCTTCGTGCCGTTCCGCGCGGACGCGTGAATCCCGTCTTCCGCTCGGTCCGCGAGCTCTCGGAGGCGATTCGCGCCCGTCGCCTGTCGCCCGTCGCCCTCACCGAGGCCTTCCTCGAGCGCCTCGAGCGCCTGGGCCCGCGCTACAACGCCGTCGTCACGGTCACGCGCGAGCGTGCGCTCCGCGAGGCGCGGCGCGCGGAGGCCGAGATCACCGCGGGACAGTGGCGCGGGCCGCTGCACGGCATCCCGTACGGCGCCAAGGACCTGCTGGCGGCGGCCGGCGCGCCGACCACGTGGGGCGCCGCGCCGTTCCGCCACCAGACCTTCGACACCGACGCCACGGTCATCCAGCGCCTCGAGGCGGCCGGCGCCGTGCTGGTCGCAAAGCTCGCCATGGTCGAGCTGGCCGGCGGCATGGGCTATCGGCAGCCGAACGCCTCGTTCACCGGGCCGAGGAAATCGCCGTGGGGCGCCGACGCCTGGAGCGGCGGCTCGTCGAGCGGCTCCGGCTCCGCGGTCGCGGCCGGGCTGGTGCCGTTCGCCATCGGCTCGGAGACCTGGGGCTCCATCCTCTCGCCGGCTGCGTACTGCGGCGTGACGGGCTTGCGGCCGACCTACGGCCGGGTGAGCCGCCACGGCGCGATGGCGCTCTGCTGGACACTCGACAAGCTCGGCCCGCTCGCGCTCACCGCCGACGATTGCGGTCTCGTGCTCGAAGCCATCGCGGGCCCCGATGCGCACGACCCCAGCGCGGCCGACCGGACGTTCACGTACGAGGCCGGCGATCCGGCCGGCCGGCGCTTCCGCTTCGGCGTGCTGCGCGACGTGACCGAGGGCGCCGAGCCAGCCGTGCGCGCGGCGTTCACGCGCTCGCTCGACACGCTGACCAAGCTGGGGACGGTGGAGGAGGTCACGCTGCCGGAGCTGCCGTACGACGCGATCGCCCGCACGATCCTGTTCGCCGAGGCCGCCAGCGCGTTCGAGGACATGATCGAGAGCGGGACCATCGCCGAGCTAACGGCCCCGGAAGACCACTACACGCCGTACGCGCGCGACGCGATCCTGGCCAAGGACTACATCAAGGCGCTGCGCCTGCGCGGAGTCGTGATGCGCGAGGCCGACCGTCTGCTGGCCCGCGTGGACGCCCTCGTGGCCCCCGGCCGCCCGGCCACGGCGCCGCCACTCGAAGGAGAGTTCCGCAGCTTGCACCGGCCGGCGCTCGATCCCATGGGCGCCATCGGCAACATGGCGGGCCTTCCCGCCGTGGCGGTGCCGAACGGATTCAGCGAGAGCGGGCTGCCGACGAGCCTGCAGTTCATGGGGCGCGCGTGGGCGGACGACACCGTGCTGGCGGCCGCCCGCGCTTGGCAGTCGATCACCGACTGGCACCACCGCCACCCCGCGATCGACTGACCGGCCCGCTTCGGCCGCGCCGGGTCGGCCTTTCGGCGGAGCCGGGTCGGCCTTTCGGCGGAGCCGGGTCGGCCTTTCGGCGGAGCCGGGTCGGTAAGGTAGACTACCCGGCATGACCCCATCGAATGCCGACGTCTTCGAGTCGCTCCTGTCCAGCCGCGCCCGGGTCGGCTGGGGTGTGCCGGTCGCGACGCCTCGTCCCTCGATGACCGTGCTCTACGAGTTCGGCGGCGGGTATCCCGATCCCGCGTCATTTCCCTACGAGGGCATGATCGAGGCCACCGCCGACATGCTGCGGGCCGAGGGCGCTGCGGCCATGACGTACGGCGAGCCGCAGGGCTATCGCGGGCTCCGTGAGCTCATCTGCCACAAGTACGAGCTCTTCGAGAAGATGAAGGCGGATCCGGAGAACATCATCGTGGCGAACGGCTCCGGCCAGGCGCTCGCGCTGGCGTTCGGCGCCTTCATCGATCCCGGAGACGCGATCATCGCGGAGGCGCCGACCTTCTCGGGCTCGCTCAATACGCTGCGGCGCCACGGCCCGGACATCCTCGACGTGCCGGTGGACGACGAGGGCATCGTGACCGCGGCCGTGCGCGAGCGGCTGCAGACGCTGCGCCGCCAGGGTCGCCGGTGCAAGCTCATCTACACGATCGTGAACTTCCAGAATCCGGCCGGGCCGAGCCAGTCGCTGCAGCGTCGGCAAGAATTGATCGAGCTCGCCCACGAGTACGAGACGCTCATCCTCGAGGACGACGCCTATGGTGAGCTGCGGTTCGAGGGCGAGACCCTGCCGCCGCTCTATGCGCTCGATCACGGCGGCCGCGTCGTGCGCGCCGGCACGCTGTCGAAGATCCTCGGTGCCGGCGTTCGGCTCGGGTGGCTCTGCGCGCCGAAGCAGATGATTCCGGCCTTCCAGGGCTTCCTCTTCGGGGGCGGCGTGAACCCCTTCATGTCGCGCGTGGCCACGTACTACATGCGCAGCGACATGCCGGCGCACGTGGCGCGGCTCATCGACGTCTATCGCTCCAAGCGCGACGCGATGCTGCGCGGTCTCGACGAGACGCTCAGGGGCACGGACGCCGTCGTCAGCCGCCCGCAGGGCGGCTTCTTCCTGTGGATCAAGCTGCCCACCGGCACCGACCTGAAGAAGCTGGCCCAGCTCGCCACCGAGTCCCGCGTGCAGTACACGCCGGGTCCGGCGTTCTACGCCAACGGCGGCGGCCAGGATCACATCCGCCTGGCGTTCAGCTACGAGACGCCCGAGAAGTGCTACGAGGGCGCGCGGCTCATCGGACAGGCGATCGTCGGCGCCCGCACGCGCTGAGGCCGCCACCATGGCGGAGCGCCGCCGATCGCCGCGCCGCCTGCTCGAGCGCCTGAGCGCGGCCCGCGCGCGCCATCACGAGCGCCACCGGCCCTCGGGCTTCGGTTTCGCGCTGGCCGACTCGATCGATTACGTCGACCCGGTCCGCTGGGACACGCTCACCACGGGCGCCAGCCTCTTCCTGCAGCGCCGCTATCTGGGCGTCCTCGAGCGCGCCGGCCCCGAGAACCTGGAGCCCCGGTACGCCCTGATCCATCGCGGCCGCGCGCCGGTCGCCGCCGTGGCGATGCAGCTCGTCACCGTCACGGGAACGCGCTTCATGAAGGGCGGTGGCGCCCTCGCGCGCGCCGCGCAGGCACTGCGCGAGCGCGTCCTGGTCTGCGGCAACCTGCTCTCGTGGGGCTTCCATGCCGCCGCCTTCGCCCCCGGCGTGGCGCCCGCGGAGGTCTGGCCTGCGATTGCCGAGGCGATGTACCGCGTGCGCCGCGCCGAGCGGCTGGCCGGCACGACGGACTTCGCGCTCGTGAAGGACCTCGCCATGGCCGAGATGCAGGACGCTCAGGCGCTGCGGCGCTTCAGCTACCGGCCGGTCGAGTCGGATCCCAACATGGTGCTCGAGCTCGAGCCGGACTGGCGGAGCTACGACGACTATCTGGCGGCGCTGAACGGCAAGTACCGCAACGCCGCGAAGAAGATCCAGAAGGACCTCGCTCAGGCCGGCTGCACGCTGGGCCCGCTCAAGGAGCTCGACGCGCACGCCGGGCGCCTGCACGCGCTCTACCTCGG
>JBKPRI010000427.1:0-11458 GCA_046734515.1 Candidatus Methylomirabilota bacterium
GCCCGATCCCTTCTTCGCAGAGCGCCAGATCGATATGCGTGACCCCCTTCGCCGACGCGACCTTCTCCACTTCCTCGCGCGTCATGTCGCGCATGAACCCGGCCGGCACGCGGTTGAGCCGGGCCACCGCGTCCTCGGTCCACGTGAAGGCGCCCGCTGTCTCCGGGGTCGCGGGCGCCGACGGCGCCGCCGCGGGCTCGAACTTGGTCTTGGCCAGAAGCGTGTCCCAGCCGGCGCCCAGCTTGTCGCGTCCCACCGTCTCCTCGATCATCGGCAGCGCGAGCGAGCAGGTGATGACCGGGATCTTCTTGGAGCGGGCGTACTTCTCGACACGGGCCTTGGCGCGCCGGCGCAGGTACCCATCGCTGACCTCGCGCAGGGCGTCGCGCGCGTCGGCCGACCACTTCACGACCACGCCGGGCATCGACTCTTCCTCGGCCACGCCGCCTTCCTGCGCGGCGATCGTCTCCACGACCTCACGGGTGATGGTCTGGAACTTGTCGGCGGACGCCGAGCACACCGGGCAGGTCACCACGGCGTTGGGGCCCTTCACCGTGTAGCCGCACACCGAGCAGATGGCCGTGGCCGCCTGCCCGTCCTTGCGAAGCTGGGCGACGGCGAGATCCTCGGCGAGGATTTGCATCTTCTCGGCCATGCGCGTCGGCATGAAGATGGCCATGGCCTCGTCGATCACCTTGTTGGTGATGACGGTGTGGCCCTGCTCGATGGCGTAACGCAGCAGCGCGGTGCGGGCCACGCCGGCGACCTGCGGCGGCACGCGCTCCATGCGCGCCTCGGCCTCCTCCGTCCAGGAGATGATCTCCTCGGCCTTCACGTCGAGCGGCGGGTAGAAGCGGCCGCCCGTCAGCAGCACGTTGCACGGGGCCAGCCGCATGAGGTTCTCGGTGTTCGAGCCCAGGTCGATCTCGTGCTCGTCGGAGTGAACGCCCACGCGGCCGAGGATCAGCAGCAGCGGCTGCTCCTTGCGCGCGAAGGTCAGGATCTTCTCGAAGCACTTGCCGTCGAGCAGCGTGATGTCGAGGCTGACGCCCTCGTCGGCGGCCAGCTTGCGGGCGATCTCCAGGTGCGACTGGTAGATCTTGGCCAGGCCCGTATCGATGATCTCCTCGTGGAGCTGCTCCTGCTCCTTGAACCGGAAGATCTTCGAGGCCTTCTCGTTCAGGACGCCGACGATGCCGTTGAACATCGCGTAGTGCAGGTACGGGTCGTACACGGCCACCGCCTGCACCGGCCGGTTGAGCGCCCGGGCCAGAGCGATGCCGAGCTTGAGGCCGTGGAAGGACTGCGGTGAGCCGTCGAGGCCGACGACGATGGCGCCCTGCGCGTCCTTCAGCGCGTCGACGTTGCGCACGATCAGCGTGTCACGGGTGACCTTGCGGATGAAGCGCTCGGTCACCGAGCCGAGCTGGCTGTCCTTGACGGCGCCCATGCCGAGCGCGCCCATCACGACGAGGTCGTAGTCGGAGGCCTCGGTGTCCTCGATCAGCGCCTTGTAGTGCTTGCCATCCATCATCTTGGCGGTGAAGGGCAGGCCGGCGGCCTCCGCCTTGGCCTTCATGACGTCGAGGTAGGACTCGGAGATGAGCTGCAGCCCCATGGCGATCAGCGAGTCGTGAATCTTGCGCTGGCGCTCGAGCTCGGTCTCGTCCTTGTATTCCTCGGGCAGCGTGTACTCCATCTGCTTGAACCGGTAGTCGTGCAGCCGGGCGGCGTACACGTGACAACCCGTGAGCCTGGCTCCGAACGCGCGCCCCAGCTCGACCGCGAGGTCGATGGCGCGGTTGGAGTAGTCCGAGTTGTCGACCGGTACATAGATGTGCTTGTACATGCGATTCTCCCTGGACTCCTATTTGAGCTCGAAGTCGACCGTGGCCGTCCCCTTGGGGGCGATGGTCACGTCGCGCGTGATCGTCTGCGGCTCGTCGTAGAGCGGCCGCCCGTCCTTATCGAGACCCTTGGGCCGGAAGCCCTCGTGCCACATCGTGACCTTGTAGCTGCCGGGCGGGATCCCGTCGATCCGGAACGCGCCCTTGTCGTCCGTGACCGCGTAGTACGGACTGTCGTGCACGATCATCCACGCCGACATGTGCGGATGGGCGTCGCACACCACGCGCACCACGCCCGGCTTGGTCAGCCGCTTGGTGATGTCGATCATCTGGTCCTTGTTGGGCAGGGCCAGATTGAAGACGGTCGGCTTGCCGAGGAAGCCGTGGGTGTTGTGCAGAATGCCGTCGGAGTTCTTGACGTGCGTCTTCTCGCCGGTCATCAGCGCGGTCACGTGGTGGACGAAGACGCAGCGGTGGTTGTCGAGCATCACGTCACCGCCGCCCTTCTTGCCGCGCGCCACGCCCTCGATGAGAATGACGCTGCCGCGCACGCCGCGGTCGGAACCGACCGTCAGCGCCTCGTTGTCTTTCTGCGCGCCGCACACGTCGCGGTTCTTGTTGACGGCCAGCGGCTCCAGCTTGGGTGGGGTCCCGGCGAACTTGACGGTGCCGCTCAGCGTGCCGCCGTCGGCGATCGTCACCACCTCGTACGCGTGCGCAGCACCCGCCAGGGCCAGACCCACGATCGCCCCCGCCAGGACTCTCAGCACGTCCGCACCCTCACGGCTCGGGATTCAGCGCGTACTCGAGGGCCAGCCACAGGCTCCGGCTGTAGCGGAAGAACCACAGCGGAAACAGGGTGACGAAGGGCAGCCACAGCGCGAGCTGCGCCGCCGTCTCCCAGCCGGCCAGCTCGCGCAGCAGGAAGAAGCCCGTCACGGCGATGCCCACCGTCACCGCGTAGTTCACGTAGATGGCGCCGACCCAGTAGCCCTGCGCCCGCTCGAAGCGCAGGTCGCACACCGCGCACACCGTGTTCATGGTGAACCAGCCGCGGAAGAGCGGCGCCCGGCCGCAGCGCGGACAGCGCAGCCGCACCGCGCGCGCCTCGGCGTGACCGAGCCGCGCCAGCGCTCCCCCTGCCGCCATGAGCCACGCTCCGCTCCACCGGCGGCCTGGCTAGTGCTTCGCGCCGGCCGGAGCCGGCTTCACGTTGGCGGTCTTGTGATCCACGTGGAAGGCATCGGGGAGGATGACGAAGACGAGCAGCGTCGCGATGGCCAGCGGCGTCACCGCGATGAGGCCGAGCGTCCGCGTCTCGAACTTGAGGTGCATGAAGTACATCGCCACCATGGCCGCCTTCGTGACCGCCAGCGCGCACAGCAGGGTGCCGTTGATGAGCTTGCCGAACGGCAGGAACACCACGGCGATCTCCACCACCGTCAGGACGGCCAGCATCCAGAAGATGGCCATGTAGTTGGGATGCTTGTGGCTCTCGGCTGCCATCGCTGATCCTTTCTAGAGCAGATACATGAACGTGAAGACCATGATCCAGACGAGGTCGACGAAGTGCCAGTAGAGGCCGGTGATCTCGACCATGTTGTAGCTGGCCGCCGGGTCGGGCCGGCGCGAGACGACACCGATCATCGCGAGCAGGTAGATGACGCCGCCCGTCACGTGCAGGCCGTGGAAGCCGGTGATGAGGAAGAACGTGGTGCCGAACAGCGCGGCGCCCCAGGGATTGCCGTTGATGTGCAGGCCGCGATGGATCAGGTGCGTCCACTCGTAGGCCTGGCAGCCGACGAAGATCGCCCCGCCCAGCGCGGTGAAGAGCAGGAACATCTTGGCCTTCGCGCGGTCGCCCCGGCCGAGCCACTCCAGCGCCTTGACCATCGTGACGCTCGAGCAGATGAGCAGGAACGTCATGGCCGCCGTGAGGTTGATGCCCAGCACCTCGTAGGGATTCGGCCAGTCCGCGCTGGTCGCGCGCATGCCGCCGTAGGCCGCGAGCAGGGTGCCGAAGCCGACGGCGTCGCCGGCCAGGAAGATCCACATGCCGAGCTTGCCCCAGCTCTCGGGAGTGAGCGGGCTCTCCGCCGGCTCCACCGCCCCGTGCGAGGTCGCCGCCGCGTGCGAGGTTGCTGCGCTCATGTCGTTGTCGTCTCCTCGTTCATCGGATTCGTTCGCCGCCACCGCAGGCGATAGCCGGCGTTCCACGCGAGCACCGCGGCCACCACCAGGCCCACCGCGAAGGGCACCACCATCAGGGCCGTGTACGCCCAGTTGAAGCTGCGGTCGCCGTAGGCCGACGAGACGCACGCCGCGCAGGCCAGGACCTTGCCGAGTGCGGCCGTCATACCAGGTACACCGACACGTAGAGGACCGGCCACAGCGCGACCACGAAGTGCCAGTAGATCGCGCACGCGCGCAGCACGGCGGTGCGGCCGTCGAGGAAGCGCCCGCGCGCGGCCAGCGTCAGCGTGACCCCGAGCCACACGAGCGCGCCCACCACGTGGACGGCGTGCGCGCCGATCAGCGTGTAGAACGTGCTGGCGTAGGCGCCCGTCGAGACGGTCAGCCCGTACTCGATCAGCCGGAGCCACTCGTAGCCCTGGATGGCCAGGAACAGCGCGCCGAGAAGGGCGGCGGCCAGCAGCCCGCGCACCAGCCGCTGCCCGTCGCGCGCGCGCATCGCGCGCGTTGCGCCGATCATGGCCAGGCTCGAGGTGAGCAGGACGAGCGTGTTGAAGCCCGTCACCAGCAACGGCAGCCGGGGCTGCAAGGGCGGCGGCCACAGCGGCGCCGCCATGCGCAGCACGAAGAAGCCGGACACCAGCCCGGCGAAGAACATCACCTCGCCGGCGATCAGGAAGAGCATCGCCACGCGCACGTTGTCGAGCCGGCGCGGACCCCGGCCGCCCTCGTCGCCGGGATCGCCGCCCGTCGGGGGTGGCGGCGGCGGAAGTGGGCCGTTGGTACGGCGGACGTCGGGCCGCGGCGGCGCTTCGAGGACGAGCGGGCTCACCAGCGAATCCCCACCATGAAGGAAGCGACGATCAGGACGGCCACGATCGCGAGCAGCACGAGCACGACGCGGCGGTTACGAGCGTCGTCGGAGGTCATCAGCACGCTCATGCCTTGTCGAAGGCCAGGAGGGCGAGGAGCACCGGCAGGTAGAGCAGCGACGCGAGCAGCACCCGGCGCGCGCGCGACAGCGAGGGCGCCAGCGCCTGCTGGGCACCGAGCATGACGAAGCCCGCGCCCAGCACGAGCGCACCCGTGAAGTAGATACCACCGGCGAGCCCGATGAGCGTGGGCAGCAGGCTCACGGCCAGCAGCGCCAGCGTGCCGCTCAGGATCTGCCGCTCGGTGGAACGGCCCTGGGCATCGATCACCGGCAGCAGCTGCACGCCGGCGCGCGCGTAGTCCTCGCGGTAGAGCTGGGCGATGGCCAGGGTATGCGGGAGCTGCCAGAGGAACAGGATCCCGAACAGGACCCAGGCGCCGAGGCCGAGGTCGTCACGGGCGGCGGCCCACCCGGCCACTGGAGGCAGCGCGCCCGGCACCGCGCCGACCAGCGTGCAGAAGGCCGTGCGCACCTTGAGCGGCGTGTACGCGAAGACGTAGAGCACGAACGTGGCGGCCACCACCACGGCGGCCAGCCAGCCGGCCCCGATCGCGAGCACGCCGAGCCCGATCACGGTCAGCGCGGCGCCGAAGAGCAACGCCTCCAGCGGCAGCAGCCGTCCCTCGGGCAACGGCCGCGTACGGGTGCGCGCCATCAGCGCGTCCACGTCCCGCTCCCAGTACTGGTTGAGCGCCAGCGTGCCGCCGGCCGCCAGGGCGGTGCCGATCAGCAGCGCGAGCAGGCGGCCGTACTCGGCACCGCCGGTCAGGCCGACGTAGTAGCCGACCACCGTGGTGATCAGCACCATCAGCACCACGCGTGGCTTGGTGAGCGCGAGCAGGTCGCCGGCCACGCGGGCCCGGGCGCGCGGCAGCGCCTCGGCCATGACCTGCGTCCGGGGGCTCATCGCGCGACACCCATGGCGCGCGCGGGACCGACCGCGAGGTCGCGCGCCGGCCGCATGGAGGCCAGCGCGCGCACGGCCATGACCACCGTGGCGGCCAGCAGCAGTCCGCCGGCCAGGCGATGCGCCACCGGCAGCGCGAGCATCGTGAGCTGCCCACCGGGAATCCAGATGGCCGAGAAGCGCGCCAGGAAGCTGCCGGCGCCGAGCAGCAGCTGGACGCCGAGCAGGACGAGCGCGACGCGCGCGGCCGGTGCCGCTACCGCGTCATCGCTGCGGCGCAGGCGGGCCGTGGCCATCGGCGTGACGACGAAGACCGCGGTGGCGCCGACGAGGTGAAGGACGAGATGGCCGGCGTGCGTCAGCAGCGCGCCGAAGACGATCTGGAGATAGATGACCGCGGCCGCGGCCACGGTGAGCGCACGGGTGCGGTCGTCGACCGCGCTCGCCGGCGCCGTCATGCGCGCCGACGTCAGCACGGCCAGCGAGACGACGAAGGCGAAGAAGGCCTGCGCGAAGGGACCGTGCACCATGGCGAGCGCATCGGTGGTGAGCACCACGCGCAGGCCGCCGATCACACCCTGGACGACGACGGCGACGACGGCGGCGATGCCGAGCGCCCGCAGCCGTCCGCCCGCGCGCCACAGCGTCACCGCCAGCGCCACCGTGAGGAGCCCGACGAGTGCGCCGAGCAGCCGGTGGCTGTGCTCGTAGAACACGCCGCCGACCATCCCCGACGGTGGGTAAAGGAACATGTTGTGGCCGAACGTCGTCGGCCAGTCGGGCACGGCGAGCGCCGCGCCCGTGTTGGTGACGAGCCCACCGAACACGATGAGCACGCCGGTGGCGGCCGCCGTCAGCACGGCCAGGCGATGGGCCGGCCTCATCCGCGCCTCACCGTCAGTGAGCCCGCGCCGTCCCCGCCCGGGCCGGGGCCTGGCTCTGCGGGAGATAGTCCTCGGCCGCTTCCGGATCGCTGTACTCGTACGGGCCCCGGTACACGGTCGGCAGCGTGGGCCCCCAGTTCAGATGCGGCGGCGGGGAGGCGGCCTGCCACTCGAGCGTGGTGGCGTTCCACGGGTTCATCGGGGCCTTGCGGCCGGCGAAGAGCGACCAGAAGAAGTTCACCACGAAGAAGAGCTGGGACAGGCCCAGGAAGATGGCGCCGTACGTCATGAACACGTTCCAGTGCTGCTGGTGCTGCAGGAACTCGTACTGCATGGGGTTGTAGATGCGACGCATCTGGCCGCCCACACCGATGATGTGCATGGGGAAGAAGACCCAGTTGAAGAAGATCAGCGTGCCCCAGAAGTGCAGGTGGCCGAGCGCGGCGTTGGTC
This sequence comes from Candidatus Methylomirabilota bacterium, assembly GCA_046734515.1. Lineage (GTDB taxonomy): Bacteria > Methylomirabilota > Methylomirabilia > Rokubacteriales > CSP1-6 > AR5. The sequence goes on from JBKPRI010000427.1 coordinate 7,218, forward strand.
ATGCGGCCGAACATCTTGGGGAACCAGTAGTAGATGGCAGCGAAAGCACCGAAGATCGAGCCGCCGAAGACCACGTAGTGGATGTGGGCCACGATGAAGTACGTGTCCTGGATGTAGATGTCCACCGGCGTGGAGGCCATGAAGATGCCCGACAGGCCGCCGATGACGAACATGGACACGAAGCCGAGCGCGAACAGCATGGGCACCTTGAACTGCAATCGGCCGCCCCACAGCGTGCCCAGCCAGTTGAACGTCTTGATGGCCGAGGGCACCGCGATGATCATCGTGGACACCGTGAAGGCCATGCCCAGGCGCGGGTTCATGCCCGACACGAACATGTGGTGGCCGTAGACGATCCAGGACAGGAACGCGATGCCGATCATCGAGAACGCCATCGCGTGGTAGCCGAAGATCGGCTTGCGCGAGAACACCGGCAGGATCTCCGAGGCGATGCCCATGGCGGGCAGGATGAGGATGTAGACCTCGGGATGCCCGAAGTACCAGAACAGGTGCTGCCAGAGCAGCGGCTCACCGCCGCCCGAGGGCTTGAACCACGAGGTGCCCAGCGTGCGGTCGAACAGCAGCATGGCCACGCCGGAGGTCAGCACCGGCAGGGCCAGCAGCAGCAGGATGGCCGTGATGAACAGCGACCAGATCACCAGCGGCATCCGGAACAGCTTCATGCCGGGCGCGCGCATGTTGATGATCGTCGTGATGTAGTTGATGGAGCCCATCATCGAGCCGATGCCCATGGTGAACAGGCTGATGCACCAGAGGTTCTGGCCCCAGTTGACGCCGGTGTACTCCGGCACCGCTGACAGCGGCACGTAGGAGGTCCAGCCGGCGGCCGCGTGGCCCCCCTCCACGAAGAAGCCGGAGAGCATGATGACGCCGGCGGTGGCGGTCACCCAGAAGGACAGCATGTTCAGCACCGGGAACGCCATGTCGCGGGCGCCGATCATGAGCGGGATGCAGAAGTTGCCGAAGGCGCCGGCCAGGATCGGCATGATCACCAAGAAGATCATGATCGTGGCGTGCATGGTGAACGCCATGTTGTAGGTGGAGGGCTCCAGGATGCCGCCCGTCTCCTTGAGGATCATGCCCAGGCCGGGCACGGCCGTCTCCGGCCACGCCAGCTGCCAGCGCACGATGAGCGCAAGCACGCCGCCGAGCACCATCATCAGCAGTCCCATGAAGAGGAACTGCCGCGCGATCATCTTGTGATCGGTGGAGAAGATGTAGGTGCGCACGAACCCCAGGTCGTGATGATCGTGGGTGGTGTGCGCGTGAGCCGTCGCGGTGGTGGCGCTCATCGCTTGGCCTTTCCTCCCGTCTTGGCGGCGGCCGGTGCTGCCGGCGTCGCCGCGTCCTTCTTCTCCTCGGTCTTTTTCTCGTCAGCGGCCGGCGCGGCGGGGGCCGCGGAGGCCTGGAGATTCTCGGCCGCCCACTTCTGGTAGTCGGCCGGCGTGTGCACGTAGATCCAGCCGCGCATGCCCGAGTGGCCGAACCCGCACAGCTCCGCGCAGGGCAGCTCGTACTTGCCGGGCTTGGTGGCCTCGAACCACTGCATGATCGCGCGCCCGGGCACCGCGTCCTGCTTCATGCGGAACTGGGGCACGAAGAAGCTGTGGATGACGTCCTGGGACTTGAGATTGACGTGCACGATCTTGTTCACCGGCACGTGCATCTCGTCGAGCAGCGTCTTGTCGTCCGCGGTCCCGAACTTGCCGTCGGGGCCCGGGTAGGTGACCTGCCAGTTGAACTGCTTGGCGGTGACCTCGACGACGAAGTCGCTGGGCGGCGGCGCCTGCATCTTGATCTTCGACCACGCCGGCACGCTGAGGAAGGTCAGGATGACCAGGATCAGCGACGGCACCACCGTCCACACGATCTCCAGCGTGGTGTTGCCGTGCGTGTAGCGAGCGCGGCGACCGGGACGGTCCTTGTACATCACCAGGAAGATGATCATCGTGGCGAACACGAGGATCGCCGTGATCCCGGTGATGTAGTAGATCAGGTGGAACAACCAGTCGATGTCCCGACCGTAGGTCGAGACGTTCTCGGGCAGCCACCAATCAAGCATGCGGGTCCCCTCTCCGATCGCCGCGCGGAATCACTTGCCCTTCATCTCGAAGCTGACCTTGGTCACGGCGCCGGCCTTGACGTCGACGTCCTTCTCCTGCTTGCCGAGCGTCTCGTGCCACACCTCGATCTTCTGCTTGCCGGCCGGCACGTTCTCCAGCTTGGCGACACCGTCCTTGTCGGTCACCGCGGCCACGCCGGGCACCACGGCCACCCAGCCGAGCATCCAGCTGTGGACGTCGCAGGTGATCTTCACGAACTCGGGCTTCTCCAGCTTCTCGGTCATCGTCTTCTTGAACTTCGGCTGCGCCTTGTTGATGGACGGGTTGGCCGTCGAGTACGTGTGGATGTTGTGCAGGATGTCGTCGGAGTTCTTGATCTCGAGCTCGCCCGGCTGCATCACGACGACGTGCGGGACGAACTTGCAGCCGTGCTGGTCGACCACGCCCTTGGCCTTGCTGGCGCCCTTGGCGCCCGGCGCCGAGGCCACCGCGTTGGCCAGGCCCTTGTTGCCGCCGACCACGACCTTCTCGATGGCCGTCTCGGTGCCGCACTTCTCGGTGTCCTTGTTGACCTTGAGCTTCTCGACCTGCGGCGCGCCGTTGTACTTCACCTCGACCTCGACGGTGCCGCCGCCCTGCGCGCTCACCGACGTCGCCAGCCACAGCGCGGTGCCGGCGACGAACGTGATCATGGTGCCGATCGTCAGTGCTTTACGCATCGCCCGTACCCCTCCTGCTCGCATGAGTGTTGATCGTTCGAAACGTGATGATCTCGATCATCGTCATCGCGCACGATTCGCCGCGCGGACGACGAGGAACATGGCGGCCAGCGTGAGGATTGCCACGACGGGAGGAATGACGAAACGCCGATTCGACTGCGGCTCCTCCAGCCGCAGATAGTACCACGAGGTCAGCGACATCTTGGTGCCGGTCTCCCCCGATCCGCCGTCCCAGGCCTGGATCGCCACCGGGGTGAACTGCGCCGGCTGGAACGTCGGCCGCGCCTCGCCCTGCGCGGCCAGCGGCCGCTTGATCACGACCCGGTACTGACCGTTGGCGTACACCGCCTTGCCGGTCGCCTCGCCGCCCTGGATCGGCGCGATCTTCGTCGGGCCGTTCGCGCTCGACTCGCCGACGCCCTTGCCCTGCTCCCAGCGCAGCAGGTACACGGCCTCGTTGGCGTCGCCCATCAGGAAGTACGGACGCTCGGTGCCCGCGACGATCTTGGGCGGGAACTGCAGGGCGATCGCGTCGGGGAACGTCTGCTTGCCGTCGCCCTTCGACTCGCTGGGATCGTCCCAGGTCAGGTGGAAGGCGACCTCCTTGTCGTTGTAGAGCCCGCGGATCGTGACCAGGTCGATCACCGGGTTGAAGTTGCGCGGGTCGACGATGACCTGCCCCATCAGCGGGATGGCGCTGACGGCCGCCTTCTTCCAGGGCTCCGCGTTCGGATCGTCGGGGATCGCGTCCTTGGTGCTGGAGATCGTGATGAGCGTGGAGAACGCGGGCCGGTCGGGGCCGAGCGCCATGATGTAGTTGGTGAGGTGCCAGATGTCCTCCGGCTTCTCGACGCTGTCGAGGAAGGCCGGCATCGGAGTGCCGAGCACGCCGTTGGCGATGCGGGTGGCGATGTCCGTGCGGCTGTGCCCGCCGCGGAAGTTCCACCGCTTCGTCAGGTTGGCCGGCGCCACCGGGAACCCCCACTCGTCTTTCAGCTCGGGCCGCGACGGGCCGTCGGCGCGCCCCTCGGTCCCGTGACACTTGTGGCACTCGATCGCCTCGAACATCTCCTTGCCGCGCTTGATGGACGCCTCCGACGACGAGACGTCCTTCGGCAGCTCGAGCTTCTTCGGCGCCTCCTTGAAGGCGTCCGCCGCAAACGTCTTGATGTACGCCACCAGGTTCCAGCGTTCCTTATCCGGAAGAACCGCCCACGGCGGCATGGAGGTCCCCGGCATCCCATCCGTAATGATCCTGAACAAATCCTGATCCGTCGGCGTCTTGTTCGCCGTCGTCCGGACCTTGTACAGCCCCTTGGTAAAGTCCCGCGGCCGCGGCAACAACAACTCCGCCGCCGCCCCCTTCCCATCCCCCTTGTCCCCATGGCAACCGGCGCACTTGCGCTCATAGAGCGCCTTGCCCGCGTTCGCATCCCCC
>JBKPRI010000428.1:0-11408 GCA_046734515.1 Candidatus Methylomirabilota bacterium
GGGTGAAGCCGTTGCCGCCCGCCACGCGCAGGGCCAGCGGCGTGCCGAGCGGCACGCGCTTGAAGTAGTCCCCGCGCAGCGTGCGTGGGCCCGCGCGGCCGGCCAGCGCGTCGAACGCCGCCAGCACGCTGCCGCCGTGCGCCGTGTCGGGCAGGCCCTGGAAGCCGCGGTCGAGCGTGAGCGTGCGGGTGTCGCCGTGGCCGCCGAGCCCGGCGCGCAGCGCCTCCGTGGCCGTCATGGCGTCGTCATGCTGGAGCGGACGATAACACGCCGTAAAATGGCCGGGTGCCCTTGCCCAGCCCCAATGCCTTCGTGCTGGCGACGGTCACCAACTTCTCCTTCTTCCTGAGCATGAACGGCTTCGTGCTGCTGCCGCTCTACATCAAGCAGCTCGGCGGCACCGAGATCGAGATCGGGTTCGTGATGGGCCTCTACAGCGGCGTGGGCATCATCTGTCAGCCGCTCATCGGGCCGTGGGTGGACGTCATCGGCCGCCGGCCGTTCATGCTGGCCGGCGTGGCGCTGAACGTGACCGCGTCGCTGCTCGCTACGCTGCCGGGCAGCGTGCCGCTGCTCGCGCTCGTCCGGCTGATCCAGGGCCTGGCGTTCTCCACCTTCTTCGTGGGCGCGTTCTCGTACGTGGTGGACATCATTCCGGCCGCGCAGCGTGGGTGGGCGCTCGGCATCTACGGCGTGTCGGGCTTCGTCTCCACCGCCTTCGCGCCGCTGGCCGGCGAATGGATCGTGCGCCGCTGGGGTTTCCGCACGTTGTTCGTGATCTCCGCGGTCCTCGCGCTGGCCACCGTCGCGCTGGTGTGGCCGATGCGCGAGACGCGCCGCGACGCCGTGCTCCGGCTGGCGCCGGGCCGCATGCGGGCGGCGCTGGAGGACGTGGTGCGGCTGCCGATGCTGGTGTCGGTGTTCTTCGGCCTGGGCTCGGGCACCGTCTTCGCGTTCATGCCGACCTTCGCCGAGGATCTCGGCGTGACGACGCTGTCGCTCTTCTATACGGGCTACGCGGCGTCGGCCATCGCGGTGCGCATCGCGGGCGGCCGGCTGATCGACACGCGCGGCCGCCGGGCCGTCATCGTGCCGTCGATGTTCGTGCAGGCCTCGGGCACGCTGCTGCTGGCCGCGCTCGGCGTGCTGGTGACGCGCACGAGCGCGACGCCCGTGGTGCCCTCGCTGGTGCTGGTAGGCCTCGTGGCCGGGGGCGCCCACGGCTTTCTCTATCCGGGGCTCGCCGCGCTCGTCACCGACGACACGCCCGACGAGCGGCGCGCCTCGGTGGTGGGACTCTTCAGCGCGATGTTCCTGGTGGGCAACACCGCCGGCGCCTTCATCTTCGGCTGGGTGGCCCACGCGTTCGGCTACGCGGTGATGTGGTCGGCGCTCACCGTGCTGCTCACCATCGGGAGTGTGCTGTCGACACGACTCGCCCGCCCGGCGTCGCGTTGAGACGTATACTGAGGCGCTGACGTCGAGAATCGCCGGGAGGCCGAGCATGCTGACGAGCCGCACGGTCGTGATCGCGCTGGTGATGGTGACGGTGGCCGGCGCTCCCGGCCGCGCCGATCTCGCGCCCCCCACCGCCGGCGACGTCGCGCCGCGCCTCGGCGGGCCGCAGGAGGCCCAGGTCGTCGCCGTCGTGGTGGATCCGCGCACGGAGGCGCCGGCGGTGGTGCTCGAGGGCAAGCGCGACAAGCGACGCGTGATGATGACGATCGGCCCCGCCGAGGCCACCGGCATCGCGGTGCCGCTGCAGGGCGTGACGCCGCCGCGGCCACTGACGCACGATCTCTTCCTCACGCTCTTCGGACGCCTCAACGTCGCGCTCACGCGGGTCGTCATCACCGACCTGCGCAACGACATCTACTACGCGACGGTCCATCTCGCCGGCGCCGGCGGCGAGATGACGCTGGACTCGCGGCCCTCGGACGCCATCGCGCTGGCCATCCGGGCCAAGGCGCCGGTCCTCATCGAGGACCGCGTCTTCGACAAGGGCGGGGTCGAGCCATCGGCCGGCCGGCGGCCGCACATCTGATGTCACGGCTGCCGGCCGACGATCTGCAGTGGGCGCTGCAGCGGCGCCTCGAGGACGTCTTCGCGAAGCTCGGCGAGAAATTCGGTGACCTCACCGGCCGTGTCGAGACCGAGATCCACCCCGAGGTGTCGTTCGACGAGGTGGGCGGGCTCAAGACGGCCAAGGAGCTGCTGCGCGGCTTCGCGCTCGCGCTGACCAGCCCCGAATCCTACGAGCGCTGGGGCATCGCGCCGCCCAAGGGCGTGCTGCTCTACGGGCCCCCCGGCACGGGTAAATCCAAGCTCGCCCGCGCGCTGGCCACCACGGCGGGCGCGATCTTCTATCACGTGAAGCTGCTCAACCTGACGTCGAAGTTCGGCGCCAACACCGGCGAGCTGCTCCAGGAAATCCTGAGAATCGCCGGCGGCGAGGGCAAGGCCGTCCTCTTCCTGGACGAGGCCGAGGCGCTCTCGCTCGAGCATCTGCTGCCGCCGCCCGCCGCCCGCGAGGCGAGCGCGCGCCTGGTGGCCGCGCTCTGCGAGAAGCTGGATGGCCTGCAGCCGGGCCGGGTGCTCGTCGTCGGGGCGACGAGCCGCACCGACGCCGTCGACGCCGAGCTGGTGGCGCCGGGCCGCCTCGATCATCTCGTCGAGATCCCGCTGCCCGACGCCGAGGCCCAGCGCGAGATCATGGAGCTGGTGAAGGCGCGCACCGAGCGCAACGCCGAGCGCGCGCTGTTCGAGCCGATCGATTACCGCAAGGTGCTGCCGGTCATGGGCGGCATGAGCGGCGCCGACATCTCCGAGATCATCCGCCGCGCCCTCGAGGCCAAGGTGCACAACAGCGGCGAGGGCGCCGAGCCGGGGCCGGTTACGACCGAGGATGTGCTGCTGTCGATCGATGCGTACAAACGTGTCCGCGGCGTCGTCGAAAAAATCCGCTACGGGCAATACTTGTAATCTGGCTGATGATTGCGGCGGCGAAGATTCGGGTGCGGTATCAAGAGACGGATTGCATGAAGGTTGTGTATTACGGGAACTATCTGACGTACTTCGAGGTGGGGCGGGTGGAGTACCTGCGGCAGCAGGGGATGCCGATGTCGGACGTCGATCAGAAGGTCCATCTGCCGGTGGTGGAGGCGACGGTGCGCTACGTGCGGCCGGCGCGGCTCGACGACCTGCTGGAAGTTCGCTGCTGGATCAGCGAGCGCCGGCGCGCCAGCTTTCGCTTCGCCTACGAGATCGTCAACGAGGCCGGGGAGCCGGTGGCGACCGGCTTCACGCTCCACGCGTGCTGGGATCCCGCCACCAGCAAGATGATCGCGGTGCCCGACTGGATGGTGGCGATCATGCCGGTCGTCTCCGCGCCCGCCGGCCCGCGAGTGTAAAAAGCACAACGACGCGGCGCGCGCGTCGAGTCACGCTGGCGCGCTCGCGAAATCGCGGGTACGATCCACCCCACGTTGTCGCGTTTCACGACGTTCCTCCGTGTTGCGGGGCTGTGGCAGTACGCCATCCCGCTTCTCGCCGTCCTCGTAGCGGCCCTCACGCGTGTCGCGATCGAGCCGTTGTGGGGGGCGCGGCTGCCGTTCTTTACCTTCTACCCGGCCGTCATGGCGAGCGCCTGGTGCTGCGGGTTCCGCGCCGGGCTGCTGGCCACGCTGGGTTCCGTCGCGGTCATCGACTACCTGTGGCTCGGCGAGGTCTTCGACTTCGGCGGCGGCCGCGAGCTCGGGGAGATCGTCGCGCTCGCGCTCTTCACGCTCGTGGGCCTCGGCATCTCGTGGGCAAGCGAGTCGGCGCACCGGTATCACCGGCGGCTGGAGGCCACGGCGGCGGCCGAGCGGCGTCTGCTGCAGGAGCGGATGGCGCTGCTGGAGTGCGCCGCGCAGGGGCTGTTCGGCGTGGACCGCGAGGGGCGCTGCACGTTCATCAACCGGGCGTGCGCCGAGATGCTGGGGTGGCCGGCCGGCGAGGTGCTCGGCCGCGACATGCACGCGCTGCTGCATCCGCGCCGCCCCGACGGCCGCCCGTACCCGCGCGAGGACTGCGCGATCTACCGCGCGGTCGAGCTGGGCACGGCGGCCTTCGTCAGCGACGAGCTGGTGTGGCGCCGCGACGGCACGTCGTTCCCCGCCGAGTACGCCGCCCAGCCGCTGCTCGTGGACGGCCGCGTCGTCGGCAGCATCGTCGCCCTGAGCGATCTCACCCAGCGCCAGCGGACCGACGCCGAGATCGGCCGCCTGCTCGACGCCGAGCGTGCCGCCCGCGCGGAGGCCGAGGCGGCCAACCGCGCCAAGGACGAGTTCCTCGCCGTGCTCTCGCACGAGCTGCGCACGCCGCTGACGGCCATGCTGGGCTGGATCGCCCTCTTGCGGCCGGGCCGCCTGCCGGCCGATCGCACACGCTACGCGCTCGACGTCATCGAGCGCAACGCCCGCATGCAGGCGCAGCTGATCAACGACCTGCTCGACGTCTCGCGCATCGTGGCCGGCAAGATGGAGCTGAACCGGCTGCCGGTGGACCTGGCCGGCGTGGTGCTGCGCGTCGTCGAGAGCGCGCAGCGTGAGGCCGAGGCCAAGGGGATCCGCGTGACCACCGCGGTCGATCCCGGAGCGGGTCCCGTGCTCGGCGACGCCACCCGGCTCGAGCAGGTGGTGGGCAACATCATGGCCAACGCGATCAAGTTCACGCCGGCCGAGGGCCTCATCGCCGTCACGCTCGATCGCCACCGCGGCCGCGCGCGCCTGCGCGTGACCGACACCGGCCCCGGCATCGCGCCGGACGTGCTGCCGCACGTCTTCGAGCGCTTTCGCCAGGCCGAGTCGAGCAGCCGCCGGCGTCACGAGGGCCTCGGCCTCGGGCTGGCCATCGTGCACCACCTCGTCGATACCCACGGGGGCAGCGTGCGCGCCGAGAACGGTCGCGAGGGCGGCGCCACCTTCACCGTGGAGCTCCCGGTGCTCACGGTGCAGCCGGTGGTGGTGAGCCCCGCGTCCGGCGCGGCGGCGCCGGTGCGCCTGGATGGCCTCGGCGTGCTGCTGGTCGAGGACCACGCCGACTCGCGCGAGACCATCGCGCTCACGCTCGAGTCCTTCGGCGCCGCGGTGACGGCGGTGCCGGCGGTGGCCGACGCCCTCACCGTCCTGCGCGACCGGTCCGTCGACATCCTGGTCAGCGACCTGGGGATGCCGGGCGCGGACGGCTTCGACCTCATCCGCCGCATCCGCTGGCAGGAGGACCGCGGCGGCCGGCCCCGCCTGCCGGCCATCGCCCTGACGGCCTACGCCAGCGCCGAGGACCGGGAGCGGGCACTGGCGGCCGGCTACGACGCCCACGTGGCCAAGCCGGTGGACGCCGATGAGCTGGGGGCGGCGCTGGCGCGGCTCGCCTCGCGAAGTCGCGTATAATACGCAGCCGGTTCGGCCACTCATGATCGAAGTCCAGAACCTGACGAAGCATTACGGTTCGCTCACCGCCATCCGTGACGTGTCGTTCTCGGTGGCGCCGGGCGACATCGTCGGCTTTCTCGGCCCCAACGGCGCCGGCAAGTCGACGACCATGCGCATCCTCTCGTGCTTCCTGCCGGCCTCCAGCGGCAGCGCCAAGGTGGCCGGCTACGACGTCTTCCGCGAGTCGATGGAGGTGCGCAAGCGCATCGGCTACCTGCCGGAGAGCGTGCCGCTCTACGGGGACATGCGGGTGGCGCCGTACCTGGACTTCGTGGCCGAGGTCAAGGGCGTGGGACGCAGCGCGCGCCGCTCGCGAGTGGCCGACGTCATGGAGCGCACGCTGATCACGGACATGCAGGACCGGCTGATCCGCAATCTCTCCAAGGGCTACAAGCAGCGCGTGGGGCTGGCCCAGGCGCTGGTGAGCGACCCCCACGTGCTGATCCTCGACGAGCCCACCATCGGCCTCGATCCCGCGCAGATCGCCGAGGTGCGCGCGCTGATCAAGTCGCTGGCCGGCGAGCACACGGTCATCCTGTCCACGCACATCCTGCCCGAGGTCTCGATGGTGTGCGGCTCGGTCGTCATCATCAACCGGGGCGCCATCGTGGCCCAGGGGCCGATCGATCGGCTCGTGGAGCAGTTCTTTCCGACCGCCCGCGTGGAGGTGGAGGTCACGGCGCCGCGGGCGGCCGCGGTGCGCGACGGCATGCGGACGATCCCCGGCGTGGTGCGCGTCGAGGAGAGCCCGATCGCGGCCGACGGCGTCAGCCGCCTCGTGGTCGAGTCGGCCCGCGACCACGACGTGCGCGGGGAGATCTTCCAGATGGCCGCCCAGCAGAAGTGGGGGCTGCTGGAGCTCCGGCGCGTCGGCATGACGCTGGAGGAGGTCTTCATGCGGATCGTGGCGGGCGAGGAGCGCGAGGCCGCCGTGGCGCCCACGGAGACGGAGACGAGCGCCCCATGACGGTGTGGCCGATCTACAAGAAGGAGCTGCGGCTCTACTTCACCACGCCGCTGGCGTGGGCGGTGATCTTCATCTTCGTCCTGGTGATGGGCTTCTTCTTCTGGCTGTACTTCACGATCTTCACGCGGGCCTCGATGCAGGCCGCCATGAATCCCACGATGGCGCGTGACCTCTCGGTCATCGAGTACGTCATGCGCCCGCTGTTCTCGGGATTCCTCAGCGTGATCCTGTTCCTCTCCCTCGTGCCCGCCATCACCATGCGCCTGGTGTCCGAGGAGCGCCGGAGCGGCACGCTGGAATTGCTCATGACGCATCCCGTGACCGACGGGGCGATCGTGATGGGCAAGTTCCTCGGCGCGCTCTCGCTGTACGCGGTGATGCTGGCCACCACCCTGATCTACCCGGCCTTCATCCGGTACTTCACGCCGCTCGAGTGGGGCGCGGTGGGCGCGCTGTACCTCGGCATGCTGCTCATGGGGGCCGCCTTCCTGGCCGTGGGGCTCTTCATGTCGTCGGTGACCGAGAACCAGATCATCGCGGCGCTGGGGACCTTCATGGCCCTGCTGCTGCTGTGGGCGATCGGCTGGCCGGCCGAGTCGGCGGGCGGCGGCGTCGGCGAGGTCTTGCGCCATCTCTCGGTGTCCGAGCATCTCGAGAACTTCACCAAGGGGGTCATCGAGACGAAGGACCTCGTGTACTTCGTCGATCTCACGGTGGCATTCCTGGTCTTCAGCCTGCTCTCCCTGCAGAGCCGGCGGTGGCGGGGCTGACCGTGCGGCGCTTCACGGACGTGTCGTTCTACGTCGGCATCGTGCTGCTGCTGGCCGCCGTGGCGTGGACCTTCGGGGCCCGCTACCGCTGGTCCGTCCCGAGCGCCCGCTGGGACTGGGCGTGGTACGTGCTGGTGATCGGTGGCGTGGCGCTGACGGTCCTGTCCTTCGTCGTGGCGGGGCTGCGCCGCGACGGCCGCCGGGTCAGCCGCCGGAGCGTGAAGTACGGCGCCAATACCGCGGCGATCGCGGTGCTACTGCTCGGGATCGTCGGGCTGGTGGAGGCGTTCTCGTATCGCCACAGCGCGCGGCTCGACCTCACCGAGAACCGCCGCTACAGCCTGTCGCCGCAGACGATCCAGATGCTGCAGGGCCTCAAGACGAAGGTCAACGCGGTCGCCTTCTACCGCAGCGATCAGCCGGGCAAGCGGCTCATCGAGGACCTCTTCAAGCAGTACGGGCGCTTCGCCGGCGACAACTTCGTGTGGAAGGTGGTCGATCCCGACCGCGATCCCGCCCTGGCCCGCGGGTTCGGCATCGAGAACTACGGCACCACGGTGCTCGAGGCCAAGGGGCGCACCGAGAAGGTGCAGGACGCCGACCAGGAGGAGAAGCTCACCAACGCGCTCGTGAAGGTCACGCGCGAGGGCAAGCGCGTCGTCTACGTGGTGCAGGGGCACGGCGAGGCCGACCTCGGCAGCACCGAGCGCGCGGGCTTCGCCGAGGCCAAGAGCGCGCTCGAGAAGGCCAACTACGAGGTCAAGCCGCTGCCGCTGGCGCGGCAGGCCAAGATCCCCGACGACGCGGCCGTGGTCATCATCCCCGGCCCGCGCTCGGACTTCTTCGGACCCGAGATCGACGCGCTCGACGGCTACCTCGGCAAGGGCGGCAAGCTGCTGGCGATGGTGAACCCGCCGTTCCCCGAGAAGAACCAGCCGGAGAGCCTGCGCAAGCTGCTCGGGCGCTTCGGGCTCGCCCTGGACGACGACCTCGTCATCGAGCTGAACCCCATCGGCCAGGTGTTCGGCATCGGGCCGCAGGTGCCGATCGTGCAGCAGTACGAGCCGCACCCGATCACGCGCGACATGACGGGCTTCACCACGCTGTTCCCGCTGGCGCGCAGCATCAGCACGCCGAAGACGCCGCCGCAGGGCATCAGCATCCAGCCGCTGGCCCGCACCACGCCGGACTCGTGGGGCGAGACCGACCGCGCCTCGCTCGAGGCCGGGCAGGTGAAGCCCGATCCCCAAGATCCCAAGGGGCCGCTCACGCTGGCCGCGGTGGCCACCAAGGACAAGGCGCGCCTCGTCGTGTACGGCACGGCGAACGTCGCGATCAACCAGTTCCTGAACGTGCAGAACAACCGCGACTTCTTCCTCAACACCGTCTCCTGGCTGGCCGAGCAGGAAGACCAGATCTCGATCCGGCCCAAGGACACCAAGTCCTCGCCGGTCTTCCTGACCTCGCAGCAGTCCCAGACGGTCTTCTGGCTGCCCGTGGTGGTGATCCCCGCCCTGGTGCTGGTGGGCGGGATCGTGACCGTCGCCCGCCGCCGCTCGCTCAAATAGCCGGGCCGATGCGCTGGCAGACGACGGCGGTCCTCGCGCTCGTGCTCGCCCTGCTGGGCGTCGGGTACTACGTCTACGAGGTGCGCCTGGGCCCCGGGCGCGAGGAAGCGGCGGCCCGCAAGGGCCGCGTCTTCACGGCCGAGACGAAGGACGTCACCGAGATCCAGCTCAAGCGCGGCGGCGAGACGGTGCGCCTCAAGCGCGAGGGCGAGAACTGGGAGCTGCTCGAGCCGCTGCGCGCGCGCGGGAGCCGGCCGACGGCGGACGAGATCCTGGCCAACGTCCTCACGGCCAAGATCGACCGCGAGATCGATCCCAATCCGAAGGCGCCCGCGGACTTCGGCCTCGACAAGCCCGCCGCCGACCTGACGCTCACGCTCAAGGACGGCAAGAGCATGGGCGTCGAGCTCGGCGCCAAGAACCCGACAGGCGTGTGGGTCTACGCGCGCGAGCACGGCAAGCCCGCGGTCTTCGTGCTCGGCGAGAGCGTGCTGCGCGACGCCACCCGGCCCGTGGCCGACTTCCGCGACCGCACGGTGCTGGCCTTCGACGCCAAGGACGTCACCGGCTTCGAGGTGACGACGCCCGAGCAGACACTGGCCGTCGAGCGGGCCGACAAGGGATGGCGCCTGACGCGTCCGGCGTCCCTGGCCGCCGACGGCGAGATGATCGGCGAGTTCCTCGACAAGCTCGCCGCGCAGAAGGTGAAGGAGTTCGTCGCCGACGGTCCGGTCGCCACCGCGAGCTACGGGCTCGATCGCCCGACGCGGCTGACGATCTTCACCGGCCGTGACAAGGAGCGCGTCGGCCGCACGCTCCTGCTCGGCCGCGTCGACGACGCCAAGAAGGGCCTCTACGTGATGCGGCCGGGCGAATCGAGCGTGCTGCTGGTGCCCGACGAGGTCGCCAAGCAGGTGCCGAAGAACGTCGCGGTGCTGCGCGACAAGAGCGTCGTCAGCATCGACCGCGACAAGATGGCCAAGCTCGAGCTCGAGAGTCCCAAGGGGACGGTGACGGCCGCGCGCGAGAAGGACCAGTGGGCGCTGGTGGCGCCGCAGCCGCTGCCGGCCGATCAGGTCGAGGTGGGCGCCGTGCTCACCAAGCTGCGCGACCTGCGCGCGCAGGGCTTCCTCAGCGAGGATGCCAGCGGCATCGCGCGCTATCTCGCGAAGCCCCAGGTCCGCGTCACCCTGACCGAGCAGGGCGGTGCCGCCACCACGGTGCTGCTGGCCCCGTCGACCGAGACGCGCGGCGGTGCCCCGGTGGCCTATGCGGCGATCGCGGGCAAGGGGCCCGTCGTCCTGGTCGACGCCAAGGTGCTCGACGATCTCTCGCGCTCCGCCACCGAGCTGCGCGACCGGCGGCTGCTCGGCGATCTCGTCCCGCGCGACGTCAAGCGCGTGCGCGTGAGCGCCGGAGGCCAGACCGCCGTGCTGGAGCGCAAGGGCGAGGACGACTGGCGCATGCTGGAGCCGACCAAGGGCGGCGCCAACGCCAACAAGGTGAACGACCTGCTCTACGGGCTGCGCGGCCTGCGCTGGAAGGAGATCGTGGCGCCGGCCGGCGAGGACGCTGCACGGTTCGGCGTGGACGCGCCGACCCTGGAGGTGGCGCTCTTCAAGGGCGACGGCGGGGAGATCGCCACCGTCATCGTCGGCAAGCGCGAGAGCGAGCTCGCCTACGTGCGCACCAAGGCGCAGCCGGCGATCTACAGCGTGGAGGGCCGGCTGCTCGGTCCGGTGCCCAAAGTGCCCGACGACTTCAAGGGGTGAAATGGGGTAGAGTTCCGCCGATGCGACGGGAGCTCTTCATCGTGGCCCGCGGCCGCTTGGACCTCTACCGTTATCTCAGCCAGACTTTTGCCGACGCCGAGAACGTCGAGGTGATCTTCGACCGCCGCTCGACCGACCGGCGCGACGTGCCCGTGCCCACCACGCCCGACCGCCGCCGCCGCGAGCGCCGCGGCCGTCCCGGGGTCGACGACGAGCTGCGGACCGTCGGCTACGCCTTCCTCGTGCTGGACTAGGCCATCAGGCCGATCTCCCGGTAGCGGGGGGCGATCCGCTCGGAGATCAGGCCCAGGCGCACCAGGCGCGGCATCAGGTTGTCCTGGAAGAGGAAGCTGTTGAAGGCCTTGGTCGTCTGCGAGGTCTTCACGGTCTCGCGCCAGATCTTCTCGCCGTCCCAGCCCAGCTCGTTCCAGACGTCCTGGATGGAGCGGAAGCCCGTCCGCTCGTCGCGCGCGTAGAGGAGGTCGCAGACCTTGTAGGTGAAGTCCTCCAGGTACTCGCGCTTGGCCGCCTCCATGTCGGGGATGGAGCGTTTGAGCGCGAAGTAGCCGAAGTTCACGTGGCGCCCCTCGTCCTGCAGCACGTAGTCGAGCAGCTGGGACAGGGTGGGATCGGCGGTCTGCCGGCGCATCACGTTGAAGGCGGCGATGGCCAGGCCTTCCACGATCATCTGCATGCCGAGCAGCTTCAGCTCCCACAGGTTGGTGGCGAGGATCTCGTCGAGCACGGCCTTGAGCAGGGGATCGACGGGATAGATCCGGTGCAGCTTCTTGACGTAGCGCTCGAAGACCTCGACGTGGCGGCCCTCGTCCACCACCTGGGTGGAGGCGTAGAGCTTG
>JBKPRI010000429.1:0-14451 GCA_046734515.1 Candidatus Methylomirabilota bacterium
CGCCCGAGCGGCGCCTCACGTATCCACTGTTCGCGTGCTCGCTCGTGCTCGCCACGATCGTGTGCTTCACCTGTCGCTTCCTCGTGAACGCCGCCGCGTACTGGCTGCTGGACGCGCGCGGCCCGCAGATGGCGTGGACGCTGACGTCCGGCATTCTCGGCGGCCTCTACTTCCCGCTGTGGTTCCTGCCGCCCGCGGTGGCGCTCGCGCTCGTCGCCGGGCTGCCGTTCGCATCCACGATCCAGATCCCGCTCGACGTGCTGGTCGAGCGCGGCGAGGTCGGGGCGCAGCTCGGGCTGCTCGGCGTGCAGGCGGGCTGGGCCGTGGTGATGCTCGCGCTCTGCCACTGGGTGCAGGGGCGTGGCGAGCGGAAGCTGGTGGTGCAGGGTGGCTAGCGGCGCGTGGACAGCCTACCGCCACCTCGTGGCGGCGCAGGTGCGCGGCCAGGCGCAGTACCGTGCGTCGTTCGCCGCGGACGTCTCGGGCAGCGTGCTGTTCGGGGTGCTCGACGTCGTCGAGGTCGTCGTGCTGTTCCGCGTGACGCCCGCGCTGGGAGGCTTCGCGTTCGGGGAGGTGTTCCTCATGAGCGCGCTCGCCACGTGCGCCTTCGCCATCGCCGACCTCGTCGTCGGCAACGTCGAGCGCCTCAACGTGTACGTGCGCACCGGGCTCCTCGACGCCGTTCTCGTGCGGCCGATGGGCGTGCTCGCTCAGCTCGCGGCCATGGACGTGGCGGGCCGCCGGGTGGGCCGGGTGGCGTTCGGCGTCGTGATCGTCGCCGTGGCGGCCGTCGTCGCCGGCGTGCCGCCGACCCCGACGCGGCTGGCCCTCCTCGTGATCACGCCGCTTGCCGGCGCCGCGATCTTCGGCGCGCTCTTCGTGGCGACCGCCGCGGTGGCCTTCTGGTGGATCGAGGCCGGGGAGATCGCCAACGGGCTGACGTACGGCGGCCTCACGTTCACCCAGGTGCCCATCACGGTGTACGGCGCGATGTTCCGGCGCCTCTTCGCCTACGCGGTCGGCTTCGCGTTCGTCGCGTACTATCCCGCGCTGGTCCTCCTGGGCCGGCCCGACCCGCTCGGCGCGCCGGTCATCCTCGGTTATGCCGCCCCGGCCGTCGCGCTGGCCGCCGCGCTCCTCGCGGGGGGCGTCTGGCGTGCCGGCGTGCGCCACTACCGGAGCACGGGCTCGTGATGCCGGTCATCGAGGCGCGCGGCCTGCGCAAGGCGTTCGAGATCACCATCTCCATGGGCTGGCTGCGCCGGCGCACGCGGGTGGTGGCCGCCGTCGACGGCATCGATCTGATCGTGGAGCGCGGCGAGATGCTGGGCTACATCGGCCCGAACGGCGCGGGGAAGTCCACAACGCTGAAGATGCTGACGGGCGTGCTCTATCCGTCGGGCGGCGACGTGCGCGTGTGCGGGCTCGTGCCGGTGCCGCAGCGCCGGCGGCTCGCGCAGCGCATCGGCGTCGTGTTCGGCTCCCGCTCGCAGCTCTGGTGGGACCTGCCGCTGCGCGACTCGTTCGCCCTGCTGCGCCACGTCTACGGGGTGCCGTCCGCCGAGCACGCGGGGCGGCTCGCGCACTGCCGGCGGCTGCTCGACCTGGACGCGCTCCTCGATACGCCCGTGCGGCAGCTCTCCCTCGGCCAGCGCATGCGCGGCGAGCTGACCGCGGCGTTGCTGCACGGCCCCGAGGTGCTGTTCCTTGACGAGCCGACGATCGGCCTCGATGTCGTGAGCAAGCAGGCGGTGCGCGGCTTCCTCGCCGCGCTCGGCGCGACGGGCGACACCACCATCATCCTCACCACGCACGACCTCGCCGACATCGAGCGGCTGTGCCGGCGCCTGGTGGTGCTCGACCAGGGGAGGGTGGTGCACGACGGCTCCCTCGACGACCTGCACGCGCGCTACGGCTCGCGCCGCCGGGTGGTCGTCGACCTCGACGAGCCGCTGACGACGCCGATCACGCTGCCCGGGGTCGTGACCGAGTCGGTCGAGACCGACGGGCGGCGCGTCACCTTCGCGCTCGACGGCAGCGCCACGACGGCCGGCGAGCTCGTGCGCCGGCTCGCCGGGATCGCCTCGCTGCGCGACATCTCCGTGCTGGAGCCCGACATCGAGGACGTGGTGGCGCGCCTCTACACGAGATCGCGGTAGGATCGACCCCGATGAAGCCGTTCATGCACCTCGCGCAGTTCCTGTGCCACGGGCCGACCTACCACAGCCTCGCGATGTGGCGGCACCCGCGCACCGCGGCGGCCGGGTACGAGTGGGCGCGCCCGGAGCTGTACCAGCACATCGCCCGCGTGTGCGAGCGCGGGAAGTTCGACATGGTGTTCTTCGCCGACCTGAACTACATCTCCGACACGTACCGCGGGACGATGGATCCCGCGATCCGCTACGCCACCCAGGCGCCCGAGCACGATCCGGTGCCGCTGCTGTCGTTCATGGGCGCGGTCACGACGCGCATCGGGCTGGGCGCGACCTTCTCCATCAGTCACCAGCACCCGTTCTACGCGGCGCGCCTCTGGGCCACGCTGGACCACCTCACGCGCGGGCGGGCGGCGTGGAACGTGGTGACGTCGCTCAACCACAACCAGGCGGCGAACCACGGCGAGGAGCGACGGCCGACCGAGGAGCGCTACGACCGCGCGCACGAGTTCATGGAGGTGTGCCGCAAGCTCTGGGAGAGCTGGGAGCCCGATGCCGTCGTGATGGATCGCGAGGCGGGGATCTTCGCCGACCCGGCCAGGGTGCATCGCATCGAGCACGCGGGGCGCTTCTTCAAGTCGCGCGGCCCGCTCAACGTCGTCCGCTCGCCGCAGAACGGACCGGCGATTCTCCAGGCGGGGACCTCGCCCAAGGGCCGCACGTTCGCCGCGCGCTACGCGGACGCGATCTTCGCCATCCAGCCGAACATCGCGGGCGCCAGGGCCTACTACGAGGACATCAAGCGCGAGACCGTCCGCGAAGGGCGCAAGCCGGAGGCGTGCAAGATCCTGTTCGGCATCCAGCCGATCGTCGGCCGGACCTCGTCCGAGGCGCGCGAGAAGCAGGCGATCCACAACGAGCTCGTGCCGCTCGAGGGCGGCCTGGCCATTCTCTCGGGGCACCTCGACTTCGACCTGGCGCAGATTGGCCTCGACGAGCTGATGGCGCACCGGACCGAGCCGCAGCTGCAGCGGATGCAGACCCGGTACCGCACGCTGACCGGCGAGCTGCTCACGCTACGAGAGGTGGCGCAGCGTCACGGGCAGAGCGTGGGACTGGTGCAGATGGTCGGGACGCCGGCCGAGGTGGCCGACCAGATGGAGGACTACGTCGATCAGGTCGGCGGCGACGGGTTCATGCTGTCGCCGATCTACACCCCGGGAGCGATCGAGGAGTTCGTGGACCTCGTGGTGCCGGAGCTGCAACGCCGTGGCCGCTACCGGCGCGACTACGCCGGTACCACGCAGCGTGATCACCTGATGCAGGATCACTGACGCCATGTCGAAGGCCTTCACCGACGAGGAAACACCCGTTCCCGATGGCCCGGAGGCGCTGCCGCCGCGCGAGCGTGATCTGCCGATCACGCCAGTGGGGCTCGCGCGGCTCCGCGCCGAGCTGGACGCGCTGACGGCGGCCGGGCCGTCGGAGATCGGCGCGCGCCGGGCCCGCGTGCTCGTCCAGGTGCTGAAGTCGGTCTATGTGCAGGAGCCTTCGCTGGTCGACGGGCGAGTGGGGTTCGGAACGAGCGTGACCGTCGAGGAGGCGGACGGGCGTCGTACTTCCTATGAGATCGTCGGCCCCGATGAGGTCGAATCGGCCAGGGGACAGATCAGCGTCGCGTCGCCCGTCGCTCGCGCGCTGCTCGGAACGCGTGCCGGCGACGTGGTCGTGCTCCGGCGCCCGCGAGGCGACATCGAGGTCACGGTCGTGTCGGTGACGGTGGCGAACGCATGACGGTGCGTCTTCAGTCGGTGACGTTCGCGAGCGCGGACGGGAAGACGAGCGTTCCGTCACACCTGGCCACTCCGGGCGGGGACGGGCGCCATCCGGTCGTGCTGATCCTCCGAGGCGTGGCCGGGCCCGATGACGGATACACGGAGATTGCCCTCCGGCTCGCCGACTGGGGCTACGTCGCCCTTGTACACGGCTGGAAGGTTCGCGGATCCGACCCCGCCGACGAGCCCGTCTACGCCGATCTTCGGGGAGCGATGAGCTTCCTGCGATCGGTCGGCCAGGCCGATCTCGAGCGGCTGGCCGTCTTCGGATTCTGCCGGGGTGGAGTGCACGCGATCATGGCAGCCCGAGCCCACGCGGAGATACGGGTGATCGTGGTTTTCCACGGCTTCGCCTTCCGGCCGGCGGGCGCTCAGCCGGGCGCCGAGCCGTATGACCTCGCCGAGGGCGTGAACGTTCCCATGCTGGTCTTGCACGGGACGGAGGACGAGCGGGCGCCCATTGCCGACATGCGCCGGATGGAGGCGCGGATGCGAGCCCTCGGCAAGGTCTGTACGTTCACGTTCTACGACGGTGCGCGCCATGGCTTTGCCGTGCGCACGCACCCCGGCTTTGCCGAGGATGCGGCGACGCTGAGCTTCGACGCAGCCCGGCGCTTTCTGGCGACACATCTGATGAAGGCAGGGAGGGTGTGACCGTGGACGCTTCGGACCGCGAGCTGCAGCAGTACCTCTTCGATCTTCACGGCTATCTGGTGATCCACGACGTCCTGAAGCCGGCGGAGGTGGCCGAGCTGAATCGGCTGATCGACGCACGGCAGCTGCCCAGCCCTCGCGAAAGCATCCGCTTCGGCTCCGCCGCCGGCAAGCACGGACCCGATCATGGCTTCCTCAACTGGGGCGAGCCGTTCTGCCGCCTGCTGGATCACGAGGCGATCATGCCGGTGCTTCGCTTCCGGCTCGGGGACTGCTTCCGGCTGGACCGTCTCTACGGGCTGCGCATGCACAAGGGCCAGACGATGGGCTCCATGCACGCGGACTACGGGGCGTCGGCGCTCAACACCTTCGCCCGGCCGGGCGAGCGGTTTCACTTTGCTCCCAACGGCATCTACGAGGGATTCGTGGTCGCGGCCTGGAGCCTGGCCGATGCCGGGCCGGCCCACGGCGGATTCTGGTGTATTCCCGGCAGTCACAAGAGCAACTTCAAGCTGCCGCGCCAGATCCACGAGGCTCCGGAGAAGGCGTCGTGTGTGGTCATCCCGGAAATCCCGGCGGGCTCCGTCGTGCTGTTCACCGAGGCGGTGATGCACGGCACTGCACCGTGGAAGGCCGATCACGAGCGCCGGACGCTTCTCTACAAGTACTGTGTCTCGCACATGGCGTGGTCCCGCGCGCGCGTGCTGGCACCGCCCGATGTCGCGCTCACGCTGCGGCAGCAGGCGCTCCTCACCGAGCCGGCGGATCCCCATACGTTCGTTCCGTCCCTCTTCAACGACTGAGCCGCGTATCCTTCAGCCCAGGAGAGAAGCCCATGTACTCCGTTCCTGACGTCGATGAAGTCGTGGCGGTGGCCAGGCAGCTGGGCATCCATCTGAGTACGGACGAGGCTGTCCTCTACCGACAGCACCTCGTGGAGCAGCTGAGCCAGCTCGACGCCTTCGTGCAAGCGCGCCTGGAGGAGCCCAGGCCGCCGATGGCCTCGGCCGGCCGGGAACCCGGCTGGCGGCCGAGTCCCCACGAAGACCCGCTCAACGCCTGGATGTGGAAGTGCCGCATCGAGGGCGCCGCCGGCGGTCTGCTGAAGGGCAAGACGGTCAGCTTCAAGGACCACATCGCGATCGCCGGAATGCCGATGAGCTTCGGCTCCTTCGCGCTCGACGGCTTCGTTCCCGACTTCGACGCCACCGTGGTCACTCGCGTCTTGCAGGCAGGCGGCACGATCATCGGCAAGAACGTGATGAATGGGCTGAGTGGCGGCTTCGGCACCGGCGGCGCCATCGGCGATTACGGCCGCCCTCTCAATCCGCACAATCGCGAGCACGTGACCGGCGGCTCGTCGTCGGGCTCGGGCGCGGCGGTGGCCGCGCGACAGGTGGACATCTCGTTCGGCGGCGACCAGGGCGGCTCCATCCGCATCCCCGCGGCGTTCTGCGGGATCATCGGCCACAAGCCCACGTTCGGGCTCGTGTCGCACTTCGGCATCGGGTTCGGGTCGGACCAGTCCATCGACTACACGGGGCCGATGACCCGCACCGTGGAGGACGCCGCGGCCGCGCTCCAGGCCACGGCCGGGTACGATCCGTACGATCCTCGCGCGACGCGCGATGTCCCCACGCAGATGGATGTGCTCGGCCGGCTGGCCGATGGCGTCGGCGGGCTGCGCATCGGCGTGCTGCAGGAAGGCTTCGACGATGCCGAGCACGACGTGCGCGACATGGTTCTGGCCGCGGTGGACGTGCTCGCCAAGGCCGGGGCCGGCGTGGCCAAGGTCTCCATTCCCGCGCACCATGCCGTCCGGACCGCCCAGGCCGCGCTCTCGGGCGAGGGCGCGCTGGCGCTCTTCAAGACCGGCTTCTTCGGCGCCTTCACGCGGACGTACTACCCGGCCTCCATCATCGCGGCCATCAACAAGCTGTGGGCCTCGCAGGCCGACGTGCTCGCACCACGCACCAAGCTGTCGCTCATCGCCGCCGAGCTCAGCCGCCGCAACTATCACGGCGGCGTGTACGCCAAGGCCCAGAACGTGCGGCCCACCTACGTCAAGGCCTACGACGCCGCGCTGGCGAATGTCGACGTGCTCGTGATGCCCACCTGCATCATGACCGCGCCGAAGAACCACCGGCCCGGCAGCTACCTCGAGGCCGTCGAGGACAACCTCCTGTCGGCGAGCCGGGGCGGCAGCCGCAACACCCAGCCCTTCAACTACACCGGCCACCCGGCGCTCGCCCTTCCCGTGGGCAAGTCGCCGGCGGGGCTCCCGGTCAGCATGCAGCTCGTCGGGCGCTTCTTCGACGATCCGCTCCTCATGCGAGTCGCGTATGCCTACCAGCACGCGACCGACTGGGACACGATCATCGGCGTCCGCGCCTGAAGGGAATCGTCATGAACGACAGTCAGATCGCGCCGGTATTCCAGGTCCTGGCCGAGGACATCCACGCCCTGGGGATCCGCACGGTGTTCGGGCTCATGAGCGACGACACGGCCGTCTTCGCGGTGACGCTCGATGGCCTCGGCGTGAAGTTCGTCGGAGCGCGGCACGAGAACAACGCGATCGCCATGGCCGAGGGGTATGCCTACGCCACGGGCGAGCTGGGCGTGGCCCTCATCGGTCGCGGTCCGGCCACGGCGAACGGGCTTCACGCGGCCGTGGCCGCCAGTCGCATGGGATCGAAGGTGCTGGTCATCTATGGCGACGCCGCGGTCGGGAGCGGAGGCGGCAACGGCATTGGGCCCGACTACAAGGGCTTCAACGCTCAGGCCGTGCTGGGAGCCGCAGGGCTGACCTGCTTCACGGCCGCGAGCGCGGCCACTGCGCGCCAGACCCTGGCCGACGCCGTGGCCGCCGCCAGTCGCGGAGCGCTGGCCGCTCTGCTCCTGCCGACGAACGTGCAGATGATGAACGTGGAGGTCTCGGGGCCGGCGCCGAAGGTTCCCGCGGCCAGCCAGCCGACGGGCGCGCGCAGACAATCCATCGACGCCGCCGCAGCGCTGCTGAGCCGAAGCCGGCGTCCCGTGATCGTGGCCGGCCAGGGTGCGCATCGAGCCGGCGCGAGGCCGGCATTGCAAGCGCTGGCGGAGAAGACGGGCGCCTTGCTGATGACCTCGGCGCGTGGCAAGGACATGTTCCACGGCCATCCGTACAACCTGGGCATCCTGGGCTCGTTCTCCCACACCATGGGACGCCAGATGATGGACCAGGCCGATTGCGTGCTGGTGTTCGGCGCCGGGCTGAACTTCCTCACCATGAGCTTTGGCGCCGCCGTTCCCGCCGTGCCCATGATCCACGTCGATTCCGTGCGTGCGCACATCGGGCGGTGGACCACGGCGGACGTGGCGGTGGTGGGCGATGCCCGGCTGGTGGCCGAGCAGCTGCTGGCCGCGCTGCCGCCGCGGCTCGCCTCCGAGAAGCCGTTTCACACCGCGGAGAACCTGGCCAGGATCTCGGCATTCGAGCTCGCCCGCGATTTCGAGGCGGCGCACACGCCGCGCACCGTGGATCCCCGTGCGCTGGGAGTCGAGCTCGACCGGCTGCTGCCCCGCGAGCGCAATCTTGTTTACGACGCCGGGAATTTCCTCGGCATCCTGCCGTACATCACCGTCCCCACGCCCGGACATCTGAAGATGACCAGCGAGTTCGCCTCCATCGGGCTGGGGTTCGGCACGGCGCTGGGGGTGGCGAAGGGCCGGCCACAGGCTCCCACGGTGCTGGTGATCGGCGACGGCGGCTTCCTCATGACCATGAGCGAGCTGGAAACCGTGATCCGGGAGGACATCCCGCTGATCATCGTGCTGATGAACGACTGCGCGTACGGGGCGGAGCTGCACTTCCTGGCGATGCGCAAGCTCCCCGTCGGGAAGTCGGTGTTTCCCGACGTGGACTTCGCGACGGTGGCGGAGGCGTTCGGGTTCCAGGCGTACACCGTTCGCACCCTGGACGAGCTGCGCGCGCTCCGGCCCGTGCTGGGCAAGCCGGACGGTCCCATCCTTCTGGATTGCAAGGTCAACGCGGAGATCGCCGCGCCCTTCATGGGCGAGTTCGCCGAGTTCGAAGCTCGACACCAGTAATCCCGCGTTCCCGCGGTGGTCCAGTGAACCGGCGCGGGTTCGCTACTGCCCGCGGGCGGTCCGCTCGTCGTCGGGGATCGCGTTCCCGCGGTAGTACGTTGTGGTGCCCTCGTGCCCCACGATGCCGGTCGTACCCTTGTAGGCGTGAACCTCGGGGACGAGCGGCCGCCCGCCGTCGAGCATCAGCCACAGCCGCAGGAGATGGCGCTTGCGCGCCGGATCCGGGTCGTCCTCGAAGCTCGTACGATTGTGGAGCATCACGCAGTTGTTGAAGAAGATCACCTGACCCGGCTCCAGCATGAACGAGAGCTTCACGTCGTCACGCCGGCCCGTCTCCTCGAAGCAGTCGAGCGCGGCGAGCTCGTCGCCGGTGAGCGGGGTGCCGAGCTCCTTGGCGGCCATCTCGATGTAGGCGCGTAGCCAGACCACACTCAGCACGCCCTCGCTCTCGGAGAGCACGGGGACGCGGTACGGCGTGATGGCCGGCTCGCCGGGCGACTCTTCGCCGCGACGGTGATACGGGAATCCGGCGAAGAGCGGCTCGAGCAGCTCCGGCCGCGAGGCGAGGATCTCGTTGTAGATCGTGTGGCAGCTCGCGTACCCGCTCAGCCCGCCCTCGGCGGCCTTCCGGATGCACAGCATCCCGACCACATCGGCGCGGTCGGTGTGCATCGTGAGCTCGCGGCTGTTCCGGTATGCGCGCTCGCGCCGATCCTTGCCGCCCACGTCGACCACGTGGCCGAGCCGGTCGCCCATGGAGCTCTGCGACACCGCGCGCCCGAAGTGCGTGCCGAGGCCGAAGAACAGCATGGCGAGGTCGTCCTCGCTGTAGCGACCTGCGGGCAGCCTGTTCAGCACGATGAAGCCGCGGCCGCGCAGGACCTCCTCGCGCCAGGACGCCACGTCGGCCGCGATGGACGGGAGCGCGAAGTCACGCGCAGTGAGATCTTCCACGCTCCGCCCGGCGCGACGGTTCGCGGCGATCGCCGCGTCGAAGGCCGCGAGGTGCGCCTCGGTCAGCGTGAAGCAATAGGCGGTGGGCGCCGGGAAGTCACCCGGCTTCCACGCGCTGCGGGCACGGACCGGCTCTCGTTTCGTGAGGGAACTCATCGCTGACCTCCAGTTCCGCGCGCAACGTCGGCGCGGCTACGATAATATCGCAGCGGTTCGATTGCTTCCGGAGGGATTGCCGATGGCACGCACGTACAACGTGATCGACGGAGACGGCCATATCCTCGAGCCGCTCGACCTGTGGGAGAAGTACATCGATCCCGAGTTCCGCGAGCGGCGGCCGCGGTTCGTCATCGACGATAACGGCAAGGAGCGGCTGAGTGTCGAGGGCAAGCTGCTGGGCAATCCGCGAGGGATCGGGAGCCTGGGTTCCGTGGGCGCCCGGCAGGGCATCGTCAAGCCCGGCACCCTGAAATACGCCGACGGGCGCAAAGGCGGCTTCGACCCTCACGCGCGCATCGTCGACATGGATACCGACGGCATCGACGCCGCCTTCCTCTATCCCAGTCTGGGCCTGTTCGCCGGCGCCGTCGAGGACCCGGGCCTGGCCGCCGCGATGTGCCGGGCCTACAACCGCTGGCTCGCCGATTACTGCAAGCCGTATCCCGACCGCCTCTTCGGGGTCGCGATGCTGCCGATGCAGTCGGTCGAGCTGGCGATCGACGAGATGCGCTACGCCCGCGAGAAGCTCGGGATGCGCGGCGGGTTCCTGCGGCCCAACCCGTATCACGGCAAGAAGATGATCAGCGACCCGATGTACGAGCCGTTCTGGGCGATGGCCGAGGACCTCGACGTCTCCATCGGGTTTCACGAGGGCTCGACGAACGCGATGCCGACGGTGGGCGTCGATCGATTCGAGGACGACCGCGGGGCGCGCCACATCGTCTCGCACACGATGGAGATGATGCTCGTGGCGCTGAGCGTGATCTGGGGCGGTGTCGTCGACCGTCATCCGCGACTGCGCGTGGCATTTCTCGAGTCGGGCGGCGGCTGGATCGCGCCGTGGCTCGATCGCATGGACCGGCACTTCGATGACCAGAACTTCAACGAGTCGGCGCCGAAGATGCGGCCGAGCGAGCTGTTCCAGCGCAATTGCTGGATCTCGTTCGAGCCGGTCGAGAGCAGCATCGCGGTGCTGGCCGACTACATCGGGCCGCACAAGATCCTGTGGGCCACCGACTATCCGCACTCGGACGGCTTCTTCCCGGGCGCGCCCCAGATGCTCGGCGAGCGGCTCGGCTCCTTGTCCGCCGAGGCGAAGCACCAGGTGCTCGCCGGCGGCGCCCTGGGCTTCTACGGCCTGCGCTGACCGATGAACGTCGACGTCCTGCACCGGCTCGGAGAGGCAGTCGCAGAGCGAGGCCCGGGCGCCTACGTACTTACGGTCTCGAGCGATGGCCGTCCTCACGCGGTCTACCTCGACGTCGTCTGGAGCGACGGCCATCTCGTCGCCGAGGTCGGCAACAGCACCGCGGCCAATGCGAAGGCGCGACCCGAGATCTCGCTGCTGTTTCCGGTTCGCACCGCCGGCGATTACTCGTTCTTCGTCGACGGCCGGGCCACCGTCGAAGCCAGCGGCGGTGTCAACCGCCTGATCCTGCTGCCCACGCGCGCGGTCTTTCACCGTCACGGCCCGGCCTCCAATCCCGGCTCGTCGTGCGCGGCAGATTGCCTGCCCGTGCTGGAGCGACTGCCTTCGCACGGTGGTTGAGGCAATCCGCATCGCCGTCCTGAACTTCGTCCACGAGACGGTGACGTTCCTGCCGAACGACACCACGCTGGAAGATTTCGTCTACGACGGCTCGCCGGCCCGGGGCGAGGCGCTGCTCGCCTGGGAGCCGCGATCCTACATGGGCGGCTTCGTGAAGGTCGCGCGCGAGCATCCGGAGGTCGAGCTGGTCGGCATCGAGTCGCCGCTCTGGCCCAGGACCGGGACCGGCTCGGGCTGGATCACGACGGAGGCGTACGAGCACTTTCTCGGCCGCATGATCGCCGAGCTGGAGAACGGTCGACCATGGCACGGCGTCTATCTCGCCCTGCATGGCGCGATGGGCGTGCGCGGCGTGGCGCGGCCCGAGGCCGACATCGCTCGCCGCGTGCGCGAGGTCGTGGGCCGCGACGCCTTCATCGCCGGCACCTTCGATCCGCACGGCAACGAGGACGCCGAGTTCCTGCGTCAGGCCGACTTCGCGTTCTGCGCGAAGTACTTCCCGCACTACGACAGCCGCCTGCAGGGCGAGCGCGCCGCGCGCATGCTGATCCGTGCCATCCGCGGCGACTACACGCCGGTCAGTGCCACCGTGAAGGTGCCGATCCTGACCGCGACGGTCCTGCAATGGACCGGCGCCTCGCCGTGGATGGACCTCGTCCAGCGCGCCCTCACCTGGGAAGCTCGGGAGCCCGACCTCTACATGAACGTCTTCTTCGGCTTCCCGTTCGCCGACGTGCCGGATGTCGGCATGACGATCGAGGCGATGACCAACGGCAAGCCCGAGCTTGCGCGCAAGGCCGCCGAGGACGTCGCAGCCTGGGCATGGCGCCGGCGCCAAGCGCTGCTGACGACCGCGACGGTGCATCCCATCCCGGAAGGCGTGAAGCTCGCAAAGGAAGCGGTGGCGCGCGGTGCCTGGCCCGTGGTGCTGGCGGATCATTCCGATCGCTCCGGCTCGGCGACGTGGGTGCTGCAGCAGGTGATCGCGCAGGACCTGGCCGACGTGCTGTTTGCCACCATCGCGGATCGCACCGCTGTCGAGGCGGTCGTGGCCAAGGGTCTGAAGGCCGGCGACCCCTTTGACATGGACGTTGGCGGCCTGGCCGACGAGTCCGCCGGTCAGCCGGTACGGATCACGGGCACGATCGCGCGCGTGGACCACATCGCCGGCCGGCACTGGGTGAGCGTCGCCTTCGGGCGGGGCAACGTCGTGCTGATCAGCGAATATCTCACCCAGGTCATGGACCCGCTCGATCTGAAGGCGGCCCCGGGATTCCCGATCGAGCAGTTCAAGGTCTTCGCGATCAAGTCGCGCGTGCACTTCCGTCGCGGCTTCGACGATGCAGGGTTCGCGAAGACAATCTTATTGACCGAGCCGGAGCAGCCGTTCCTCGGCACCGTCCGGCTCGAGGCGCTGCCCTACCGGAACGTCGACATCTCGAAGTTCTATCCCTACGGCGACGTCAGCTTCCCCTGAAGCATGGCGCTGCCCGTGTTCGAGACGCCGCGCCTGACGCTGCGGGCCATCACCGCGCACGACGCCGCAGGCCTGCACGAAGCGTACGGCGATGCTGAGGCCATGCGGCACTGGGACCACCCGCCATCGCGGGACGTGTCGCAGACGGCCGAGCGCATCCGCGTGTCCGCGGACGCCGATCCACGCGGGCATGGCATGTGGGCGATCCGGACCCACGCGGGCCGGTTCGTGGGCGCGATCAACTATCACGCGCACAACGAGGGGCAACGGCGACTCGCGCTCGGGTGGATCGTGGTGCCGTCGTGCTGGCGCCAGGGCCTCATGACGGATGCGGCGCCGCCCGTGATCTCGCACTGCTTCACGGGCCTGAACGTGCATCGGATCGAAGCGAGGATCGAGCCGGAGAACTTGGCGTCACGGCGGCTGGCGGCGAAGCTCGGCTTCACCGAGGAGGGCACGCTGCGAGACTGGCTCTGTGTCGCGGGCGAGTTCCGCAGCGTCGTGATGTACAGTCTGCTGCGCACGGGATGAATGACGCGCGCGCAGCCAAGGAGCCGACCATGCTGATCGTCGACGCGCAGGTGCATCTCTGGAACGCGGGCAACCCGACGAGCCCGTGGCACCGGCAGATCCCAGCCTATTTGAAAGCCGATGCCCTGAAGGAGATGGACGCCGGCGGAGTCGATGCCGCCATCCTCACGCCGCACACGCCGTGGGATCCGAACGCGAACGAGCTCTGCATCGAGGCCGCGCGCGCGCATCCCGACCGGTTCGCGATCCTCGGCAACTTCGCCCTCGACAGGCCCGAGAGCCGCGCGCTGGTCGACACGTGGAAGCAGCGCCCGGGAATGCTCGGCTGCCGGTTCACCTTCATCGGACCCGAGCAGGAGAAGTGGCCGACCGACGGCACCGTCGACTGGCTGTGGCCGGCCGCCGAGCGGGCCGGCCTGCCGATCGCGCTGATGGCAGCGAACTTCCTGCCAAAGGTCGCCGAGGTCGCCCGGCTCCACCCGAACCTCAAGCTCATCCTCGACCACCTCGGTCGCCCGCGGGGGGACACGAGCCCGAGTGAGCGGTGGGCGAATCTGGCGGACGTGCTCGCGCTCGCGAAGTATCCGAACGTCGCGATGAAGGCGACCGGCGCGCCGAGCTACTCCGATCAGCCCTACCCGTTTCGCGACATCCACGATAAGCTGCACCGCCTCTACGACGCCTTCGGGCCCGCGCGCTGGTTCTGGGGCACCGACATCACGCGGATGCCGTGCCCGTGGCGCCAGTGCGTGACGCTGTTCACGGAAGAGCTGCCCTGGTTGAAGGGGCGCGACCTCGAGCTGGTCATGGGCCGGGCGGTCTGTGACTGGCTCGGATGGAAACGATAAGAACGGAGGACTCGTCATGGCACGCATCCCGATCGCTCCGCCCGGCATGAAGGACCAGCGCCCGCGCTACACCCTCGGGTGGCGTGTGGGCAACACCATCTACGTGGCGGGCCAATTGCCCTACGACAAGGATGGCAACCTC
>JBKPRI010000430.1:0-10885 GCA_046734515.1 Candidatus Methylomirabilota bacterium
CGTCGGGGTCCTGGACGCAGAAGCCGCGCTCGTACTCGCCGAACGGCGCCAGACCGTGCGACTCGATCCAGCGGCGCGCCTCGGCCAGCTCCTCGAGTGTGGTGCCCACGGCGAAGGCGACGTGATAGAGGCCGGGCACGCCCTTGGGCTGCGGCCCCGGGCCCTCCGCCCGCGCCAGCTCGCACGACACGTCGTGGTGATGGACGCCGGCCGAGAAGAAGACGATGCGCCCATTCTTGCCAGTGCCGGTCTCCTTCAGGCCGAGCACGCCGGTATAAAACCGGCGCGTGGCGTCGAGGTCGCGCACGAAGAACGAGACGTGGCCGAGCTCCCGGACGGCGAGACGTCCCGCGTCGCGCGCGGGTGGGTTCATGACGGTCGGTAGTGTAACATTGCTGGGTCATGGTTGATCCCGCGCGCCGGCACCCTGCGATCGCGTGAACGAGCAGCTGCCGTTCCAGGATGGTGAGCAGGTGCTGCTCATCGATCAGCGCGGAAAGCGTCACCTCATCTTCCTGCGCAAGTCGGAGACCTTCCACTCCGATCGCGGCTGGATCCCGCACGACTCGGTGATCGGGCAGCCGGAGGGCTCGTGGGTGCGCTCATCGATGGGGCTGCGCTATCTCGCGTTCCGCCCGACACTCGCGGAGTTCGTGCTGGAGATGCCGCGCGGCGCCCAGGTCATCTATCCCAAGGATCTGGCCATGATCCTGTTCTGGGCCGATGTCTATCCCGGCTGCCGCGTGCTCGAGGCGGGCATGGGCTCGGGCGCGCTGACGCTGGCGCTGCTGCGCGCGGTCGGCCCCGAGGGCCACGTGATCACCTACGAGCAGCGCGACGAGTTCGCGCGCCGGGCGCTGGCCAACATCCACATGCGCGCGGGCGAGGTCTCGAACCTCAGCGTGCGCCTGCGGCCGGTGGAAGACGGGCTGCCCGAGGAGGAGCCGGTCGACCGCGTGGTGTTCGATCTGCCCGAGCCGTGGAAGCTCACGGCGGCCGTCGCGCGCGTGCTGCGCCCGGGCGGAATTTTATTGTGCTACGTGCCGACCATCATCCAGTCGCACCAGATCACCGAGGCGCTGCAGCGCGAGCGCGCATGGGCGCTGGTGGAGACGTTCGAGACGCTGGTGCGGCCGTGGAACATCGAGGGCACCTCGGTGCGCCCCTTCCATCGCATGGTCGCCCACACCGGCTTCATCACGGTGGCCCGTCGCGTGGTGCCCGAAGAAGGGCCGACGCCGCGCGTGCCGCCGCCCGAACGGGACGAGTAACACCACCCCCAAGGAGTTTCGATGATCACGTTCATGCGCCGCTATCGCAAAGGCCTGCAGATCGGCCTGCTCGTCGTCATCGTCGCGTTCGTCGCCTCGCTGTTCGTGTTCGGGTCGCGCAGCTTCGACGGCGCGGGCGGCGAGGGCGGTGACCGGGTGGCCACCGTGAACGGCGAGCGCATCACGCGCAAGCAGTTCCAGGACCGCTACCAGGCCGTGAAGGACTACTACTCGCAGATGAACCGCGGCCGGCTGACCGACGAGATGGCCGAGCAGCTCGGGCTCAAGGACCGCGTGGTGGAAGAGCTCGTGACCGAGGCCGTCGTCGTGCAGCGTGCGCAGGCCGAGGGCCTGGGGATGGACGACGAGGAGTTCAACGCCAGCGTCCACGCGATGCGCGAGTTCCAGGACAACGGCCGCTTCTCGATCGCCGCCTACCGCCGATTTCTCCAGATGCGGGGGCCCGAGGCCGAGCGCGAGCTGCGCCGGTACCTGACCCTGCGCAAGGTCCAGCGCGTGATCGTGGGCGGCGTGCGCGCCACCGAGGCCGAGGTCGAGCAGGCGTGGCAGATCCGCCAGGAGCAGGTGCGGGCCGCGTGGGCTCTGGTCGAGCTGGCCCCGCTGATGGCCACCGCCGCCGCCAACGACGAGGAGATCGCGGAGTACCTCAAGTCGCACGCCGATGACTTCAAGCAGCCCGAGCGCCGGAAGGTCCAGTACGTGACGCTGGTGGCCAAGGACTACGCGCCCAAGGTGAGCGATGCCGACGTGGAGAAGTACTACAGCGAGCACGGTAAGGACTACGAGATCCCGCGCCAGCTCAAAGCCAGCCACGTGCTGGCGCGCGTGGCCGACACCGGGGGCAGCGAGGCCGAGGACAAGGCGCGCGCCAAGATCGTGGACGCCATCCGCCGTGCCAAAGCCGGCGAGGATTTCACCAAGCTCGCGCGCGAGCTGTCGGAGGATCCCGGGTCCAAGGCCAACGGCGGCGACCTCGGCTGGGTGAAGGAAGGCGACATGGTGCCGCAGTTCGAGCAGGCGCTCTTCGCGCTGAAGAAGGGCGAGATGAGCGCCGAGCCCGTGCGCACGCCGTTCGGCTTCCATGCAATCAAGGTGCTCGACGTGAAGGAGGGCGCCAAGAAGCCGCTCAAGGAAGTGGCACCGTCGATCCGCGATCGCCTCGCCGCCGAGGGCGCCGAGAAGGCGGCCAAGGCCAAGGCCGACGAGATCCGGCCGGCGCTGTCGACCGCCAAGGATTTCATGGCCGAGGCGAAGTCGCTCGGGCTTTCGCCCGTCGAGACGACGATGGCCAAGACGCCGAAGCCTCCAGGCTTCACCGGCGACTCGCTCGACGACGCCGCGTTCGCGCTGGCGCTGGGCGGCGTGACCACGCCGGTGAAGACGCCGGCCGGTTGGGTCGTGCTGAAGGTGACGGAGTCGCTGCCCGCGGGCGTGCCGCCGCTGGCCGAGATCCGCGAGCGGGTGGCGGCGGCCGTGCGGCGGCAGAAGGCCGACGCCATCGCGGCGGGCAAGGCCAAAGAGCTGGCCGAGCAGGCCAAGAACGCCAAGCTGGACGAGGCAGCCAAGAAGATCGGTGCCAGCTACGGCGAGACGCCGCGCTTCTCCCGCGGCAAGCCCGCCGAGCGGCTGCCCGGCGACGCGCAGATGGCCGCGCTGCAGACGCCGGTCAACGACACCAGCGGGGCCGTGCGCACGCCGCAGGGCTACTACGTCGTCAAGGTGCTGGAGCGGGCGCCGGCCGGCCCGGTCGATCCGATCGAGAAGGACAAGCTCGAGCGCGAGCTGACGAGCCAGAAGCAGAGCCAGATGTGGGAGCGCTGGGTGGTGGCCGCGCGCGACGAGGCGCGCATCGACCGGGTCGACAAGAAGCCGGCGCCGCCGAGGCGCGGCTGATGCGCGCGTCCTTTTACGAAGGCGCCGGCCGCTTCCGCATCGGCGCCGCGGAAGTGCCCAGGGCCGGCCGTGACGAGGCGCTGCTGCGGGTGCGGCGGGTCGGCATCTGCGGCACCGATCTGCACATCTTCCAGGGGCATCTCGACCACCGCGTGCCCCGCGGCGGCACCATCGGCCACGAGACGCTGGCCGACGTGGCCGAGGCGCCGAGCGCGTCGGGCTTCACGGCGGGCGAGCGCGTCGTGGTGGAGCCGCTCCGCGTGTGCGGCACGTGCCGCGCCTGCCGCAGCGGTGCGGCCTATCTCTGTTACTCGCTCAAGGTCCTCGGCGTCGACGAACCGGGCGGCATGCAGGAGTACTGGACGGTCGCCACGGACCGGCTGCTGCGCGTGCCCGCGGCGCTCACCGACGATCAGGCCGCGCTCATCGAGCCGCTGGCCGTGGCGACGCACGACGTGCGCCGCGCCGACGTGAAGGCGGGCGACCGCGTGGTCGTCGTCGGCGGCGGGCCGATCGGCGCGCTGATCTCGATGGTGGCGCGCCACCGCGGGGCTCACGTCGTGGTGAGCGAGGTCAACCCCTTCCGCGTCGACATGCTGACGAAGCTCGGCCTCGACGTGGTCGGGCCCGGCCGCGACCTGGCCGCCTTCGTCAACTCGTGGACCGAGGGCGACGGCGCCGACGTGGTGTTCGAGGTCACCGGCAACGCGGCGGCGGTGCGCGCCATGACCGATCTCGTGCGCGTGCAGGGCACGATCAGCATGGTCGCCATCCACGCCGAGCCGCTGCCGGTGGATCTCTACCGCTTCTTCGCCCGCGAGCTCACGCTGCACGGCAGCCGCCTGTACGCGCGCGAGGACTGGGAGGAGGCCTTGCGGCTGGCCGCGGCCGGCGCCGTCACGCTCGCGCCGCTCGTCAGCCGTCGCATCCCGCTGGAGTCGCTGCAGCAGGGGATGGAGGAAGCGCTCCGCGGCGGCCCCGTCATGAAGGTCCTCATCGACCTCGCCGGCTGAGCCCCAGTCGTCGGCACGTCGTTTGCGTTGGCGCGTAGCGTGAAGCAACGACGCGTGCGCACGCCGACGATCGCCCGCTCGCTGAAGGTGGCCACCGATCCCGTCGTTTCGGCTCGGCGGGCCGGCCTGCGTTACGTCGGCGGGACGGAGACCGGCATTCACCGTCGGCGCGCGGGCCGCGGCTTCGCCTACGTCAACGGCCACGGCCCGGTGCGGGACGTCGAGACCCTGGCCCGCATCCGCTCGCTCGTGATCCCGCCCGCCTGGCGCGACGTCTGGATCTGCCCGTTGCCGGATGGTCACATCCAGGCGATCGGGCGCGACGCGCGCGGGCGCAAGCAGTACCGCTACCATTCGCGGTGGCGCGAGGTGCGGGACGAGACCAAGTACGCGCGCATGCTGGCCTTCGCGCGGGCGCTGCCGCGTATCCGCGAGCGCGTGGACGCCGATCTCGCGCGCCGCGGTTTGCCGCGCGAGAAGGTGCTGGCCACCATCGTGCGGCTGCTCGAGATCACCCGCGTGCGTGTGGGCAACGAGGAGTATGCGCGCGCCAACAAGTCGTTCGGCCTCACCACGCTGCGCGATCGTCACGTGGAGGTGGCCGGGCCCGCGGTGCGCTTCCAGTTCCGCGGCAAGGGCGGCAAGGAGCACGCCGTCGACGTGCGCGATCCGCGCGTGGCGCGGATCGTTCGCCGGCTTCAGGACCTGCCGGGCCAGGAGCTGTTCCAGTACGTCGACGAGGACGGAGCGCGCCGCAGTGTCGACTCCGGCGACGTCAACGCGTACCTGCGCGAGATCAGCGGCGACGACTTCACGGCCAAGGACTTCCGCACGTGGGCCGGCACCGTGCTCTGCGCGCTGGCGCTGGCCGAGGCGGGTGCCGCGGCCTCCGGCCGGCAGGCCAAGCGCAACGTCACCCGTGCGATCGAACGCGTCGCCGCCCAGCTGGGGAACACCCCGGCCATCTCGCGCAAGTGCTACGTGCACCCGGTGGTCCTGGAGGCATATCGGCAGGGCCACACCATCGCCGTCCCCGCCGAGGGCGAGGCCGAGGACGTCGTGCTGGCGTTTCTCGGACGGCGGCTGGCGCGCGCGGCGCCGGAGCGGCGGGCCGCCTAGCGCTGTTCCCGCTCGTGGTAACGTACGCGGCATGGCGGTCCCCCGGACTCCGATGACCCGCGCCGGCTACGAGAAGCTCAAGGAAGAGCTCGATCGGCTCAAGCGCGTCGAGCGCCCAGCCATCACCAAGGCCATCGCCGAGGCCCGCGCCCACGGCGACCTCTCGGAGAACGCCGAGTACCACGCCGCCCGTGAGAAGCAGTCGTTCACGGAAGGGCGCATCAACGAGCTCGATGCAAAGGTCGGCGCCGCCGAGGTCATCGACACTCCGGCCGGCGGCGACCGGGTGACCTTCGCCTCGACGGTGCGTCTCGAGGACGACAACGGCAAGGAAGTGCGCTACTGGATCGTCGGCTCCGACGAGGCCGAGCCGGCCAAGGGCAAGATCTCGATCCTGGCCCCGCTGGCCCGCACGCTCATCGGCAAGCGAGTCGGCGACAGCGTCACCGCCACGCTGCCGGCCGGCAAGAAGACCTTCGAGATCCTCGAAGTGAATTTCCCCTGGAGCGAGTGATGGCGACCGCGAGCGCGAAGGACGGCGTCACGCTCTACTACGAGGAGGTCGGCGCCGGCACGCCCGTGGTGTTCGTGCACGAGTTCGCCGACGACGTGCGGGGCTGGGCGCCCCAGGTGAAGTTCTTCGCGCGGCGGTATCGCACGATCGCCTTCAACGCGCGCGGCTATCCGCCGTCGGAGGTCCCTCAGGATGCCGAGCGTTACTCGCAGGCGCAGGCCGCGGCCGACATCGTGGCGATCCTCGATCATCTGAAGCTTGCCCGGGCGCACGTGGTGGGGATGTCGATGGGCGGCTACGCGACGCTGCACTTCGGCCTCGATCATCCCGAGCGCGCGCTCTCGCTGGTGGTGGCCGGCGCCGGCTACGGCAGCGTGGCCACCGATCGGGCCACGTTCCACAAGGACACCGACCACGTCATCGCCCAGTTCGACGCGGGCATGGCCAAGGTGGCGGAGTTCTACACGCGGGGGCCGACGCGCGTGCAGTTCATCGCCAAGGACCCGGTGGGCTGGCAGGAGTTCTACGACCGCTTCGCCAACGGCTCGGCGCTCGGCCACGCCAACACGATGCGCGGCGTGCAGCGGCGGCGGCCGTCGATCTTCGAGCTGGAAGCCAAGCTGGTGAAGTGCGAGGTGCCCACACTGATCATGACCGGCGACGAGGACGATCCCTGCCTCGAGCCGGGCATCTTCATGAAGCGCAAGATGCGCGCGGCCGGCCTGGTGGTGATCCCGAACTCCGGCCACGCCATCAACCTCGAAGAGCCGGATCTCTTCAACCGCGCGCTGCTCGACTTCTTCACCGCCGTGGACGCCGGGCGCTGGCCCCGGCGCGATCCCGCCTCGCAGACCGGCTCGGCGATCCTGCCCAAGTCGCGCTGACGTGACGCTCGAGCGCATCGACGCCGCCGGCGATCCGCCGGTGCGCGGCGTGCTGCACCCGGCCACGGGGCCGGACGGCCTCGTACTGACCCACGGCGCGGGCGGCACCATGGACGCTCCGCTGCTCATCGCAGTCGCCGCGGCCTTCGCCGCGCGCGGCGTCGTCGTGCTGCGCTGCAATCTGCCGTACCGTCAGTCGCGGCCGAGCGGTCCTCCGTCGCCGTCGGGCGCGCCGCGCGATCGAGAAGGCCTGCGCGCCGCGCTCGGCGTCCTCCGCGCACGCGTGCGCGGTCGCCTGTTCCTCGGCGGTCACTCGTACGGCGGCCGCATGGCCTCGATGCTGGTGGCCGAGAACCCGGCGCTGGTGCACGGGCTCCTGCTGCAGTCATATCCGCTTCATCCGCCCGGCAAGCCCGGCGACGTGCGGAGCGCCCACCTGCCGGCCATCCGCGTGCCGACGCTGTTCGTCCACGGCACGACGGATCCCTTCGGCGCCCCTGGCGAGCTTGCCATCGCCCGGGCCTTGATCCGCACGCGCACGGCCGCCCTGCAGGTCGATGGCGGACACGATCTCGGCTGGACCGCGAAGCGTGGGGACGAACAGTTACCCGAGCGGATTGTGGCGGCGTTCCTCGACCTGGTGGGAGCCGGCTAGCGCAGTGCGTCCCTCAGCTCGCGGGAGAGGGTATCCACGGTGCCGCGCGTGCCGCCGGCGAGCTTCAGCTTCCACTCACCCTCGGTCTCGAAGCGGCGATCGCGCAGGCGCTCGCCCCAGGGCTTGATGGCCTCGCGGATGCCGTTGAGGTCGTAGGAGTCGCGCCGCAGCTCCCGGGCGCGGGCCATCACGTCGGGGGCGGTGCGGATGAAGGCGCGCAGGGCGGCGCCGGTCTTGATCGAGTACTTGCGACCCGCCCACGCCCCGGGGAACGTGGTAGACAGCGCCTTCATGTAGTTCAGGAAGAACCGCTTGGCGTGCTGCCGCAGCTCCTGGATCTTGGCGCCGCCGCCCACCTTCTCGACGGTCTCCAGCAGGTCCACGATCTCCTCGGCGAGCGGCGCCTGGCTCACGCGGCCGCGGCCCGTGCCGAGCATCTTGATCTCGCCGTGCAGCGGCGAGGTGTCGTCCTCGTTCAGCGAGCGGATGATGTCGTGCGCGAGCGCCTGGTTGGGGTCAGGGTAGAGCTTGCGGCCGCTGAGGCTGATGATGTGCGACGGATTGAGCCGGGTATGCTTGGCGTTGATCGTCACGAACAGCTCGACGATCTGCCGGGCGTCGAGCGAGTCGAAGAGCACCGCGGGCACCTCGATCCCGGCGGCCTCGCCGTTCTGGCTCAGGGCGTGGAGCGCGAGCAGCCGATGCTGGCCGTCGAGCACGCGCAGGACGCCGTGCTCCTCGGGAATCTGCAGCAGACCCAGGTCGTGATGCCCGGCGACCGGCGTGAACGTGAAGCGCTTCTCGGAGGTGATGATCACGGCGCCGGGGATCGCCGGCAGCGTGGCGGCGTCCTTGCACTCACGGTAATACGCAGCCAGCTCGTCGATCTTGCGGCGGATGACCGGGCGCTGGTACGCGGACTCGCTCTCGCTGATCCGCTTCTCCAGCATGTCCCAGTTCACGCGCGCACGAGCGGAGGTGCGCTTGCCCTTGGCGGGGACCTCGGCATCCGGACCGCCGGTGTAACCGAGCACCTCGAACTTCACGAGGCGGTCGATGTCCTTGGCGTTGAGTCCGGCCTGATAGAACTCGACGCCGAACTGCTTGACGCGGCGCGCAGGCACGCTGATCATGGGCCGCCAATGTAACTGAACTGCAAACCCCTGTCAACAGAGGGGTTTTTGGCTAGCGACCCACCTAAAGTAGCGAAAATCGAAGGCTAAAAGTGGCCGTATTCCGCTTAGGACAGTCCGAAGGTTTCGCCGGCGAGCCCGGCGATGTGACGCCCGATGGCCAGGGAGGCCGTCGCGCCCGGTGACGGCGCATTCAGGACGTGGATGGCGTCGGCGCTCGACACGATGCTGAAGTCGTCGAGCAGC
Organism: Candidatus Methylomirabilota bacterium; assembly: GCA_046734515.1. GTDB lineage: Bacteria > Methylomirabilota > Methylomirabilia > Rokubacteriales > CSP1-6 > AR5. The sequence continues at coordinate 8,750 of JBKPRI010000430.1, forward strand.
GTGCCGTCGGGCCGGACCGCCTGGGCGCGCACCCCGGAGCCGCCCGGCGCGATGTCCTCGGGCTTCAGCTCGGGCACCAGTCGCTGGAGCGACTCCACGAACTTCTTCTTGAGCAGCGAGCGCTGGACCTCCCACGCGCCGACCTTCCAGTACTTGCGCGCCATCGACCAGAAGCCGGGATAGCGCAGCGTGCCGGCGAGCTCGAGCGGCTTGAACGACGTCCAGCGGTAGCCCTCACGCGCGAAGGCGAGCACCGCGTTGGGGCCGGCCTCCACCTCGCCGTGGATCGTGCGCGTGAAGTGCACGCCGAGGAACGGGAACTCAGGGTCGGGGACGGGGTAGATCAGGCCCTTCACCAGCGACTCGCGCTCGGGGCGTAGGAAGTAGTACTCGCCGCGGAACGGGATGATCTGCACCTCGGCCGGGGCGCCGGCCAGCCGCGCCACCACGTCGGAGTAGAGGCCCGCGCAATTGACGATCCGCCGGGCTGTGATCGTGTGCTGCGGCGTGCTCACGGCCACGCCGCCGCCGCCGCGCAGGCGGGTGATGCTGCTGACGGGGAAGTTGTACTCGATCGTCACCCCGCGCGAGACGAGCTCGCGGCCGAGCGCCGCCGTCACCTCGCCGTAGTCGACGATCGCGGTGTTGGGCGAGTGGATGCCGGCCACCGCGCTGACGTGCGGCTCGATCTCGCGCACGCGCGCCGCGTCGATCATGGCCACGCCGGGCACGCCGTTGGCCACGCCGCGCTCGTGGAGCGTCTTCAGCCGCGGCAGCTCGTCCGGGGACGTCGCCACGATCACCTTGCCGCAGCGGTCGTACTTGATGCCGTGGGTGTCGCAGAAGTCCATCATCAGCCGGACGCCCTCGACGCACAGGCGCGCCTTGAAGGAGCCCGGCTTGTAGTAGATGCCCGAGTGGATCACGCCGCTGTTGTGCCCGGTCTGGTGCGTGCCCAGCTCGGCCTCCTTCTCGCAGAGGACGAGCTGCAGCGCCGGGTAGCGCTCGAGCAGCGCCCGCGCGGTCGCCAGGCCGATGATGCCGCCACCGATGATCGCGACGTCGTACGTCATAGGGGCCGTATTATAGCCACGCGCGCCGCCCTATTGCAGCGGCGAGAACGACGTCGGCTTCCAGATCTTGTTCACGAATTTCTCCAGCAGCGGGCCGTTGGCCTCGGAGGCCTTGCGGGCGGCCTGCCACTCGGGATCGGCCTGGAACGCGGCCCACGCCTTCATGCGGTGCTCGAGGTCGTTGAACGCGCAGATGTAGACGAGCTCGTTCGACTGGCCGATCACCGACTCCCAGAAGCCCACGACCTTGATGCCGTGCTTGGCAAACAGCTTCATCGTGTGGTCGGCGAAGCGCTTCTGGATGTCGGGCATCTTGCCGGGTGCGGCGTAGTAGGCGCGGTACTCGTAGATCACGCGGGGCCTCCTGGTGTGGCGTGGTGCAGGATGATATACCATCGCGCGCGAGGAGGCCCGCGATGGCCGGCAAGCACTTCGAGGAGCTCAAGGTCGGTGACGTCTTCCGCCACGAGATCGGCCGCACGATCACCGAGGCCGACAACGTCTTCTTCTCCACGCTCACCATGAACCCGCAGCCCCTGCACATCGACTTCCACGCGGCGGCCAAGGCGGAGTTCGGCAAGCCGCTCGTCAACAGCCTGCTCACGCTCGGCATCGCCGTCGGCATCTCGGTGGGCGAGACCACGCTCGGCACCACGGTGGGCAACCTCGGCTTCGAGAAGGTCGAGTTCCCCAAGCCGGTCTTCCACGGCGACACCATCTACTCGGAGACGGAGGTCGTCGACACGCGCGAGTCGAAGTCGCGGCCGCAGTGGGGCATCGTGACGTTCGAGCACCGCGCCCGGAACCAGCACGGCGACATCGTCATGCGCGCGCGCCGCAACGCGATGATGCGCAAGCGCGCCGCGTCCTAGGCGGCGCCGCGATGGCCCTGGCCAAGCGCCGCCGCTCGCTGCACTTCGTGCCGGGCGGCAACGAGAAGATGATGGCCAAGGCCCTCACGCTGCCGGCCGACGGCCTGATTCTCGACCTGGAGGACGCCGTCGCCCCCGATCTGAAGGAGGCCACCCGGCCGGTCGTGCTCCGCTGGCTGACCGACCTCCAC
>JBKPRI010000431.1:0-4054 GCA_046734515.1 Candidatus Methylomirabilota bacterium
ATCTCGCTGCAGTGCTCGGCCGCGCGAAGCGGCGGCCGGTGCTCGTTGCGGTACGTGGCCAGCAGCAGCACGCGCGAGCTCCGGATCTCGTCCACCAGCAGGTCCACCAGCGCGGCGGTCTCGCTGTCGATCCAGTGGGTGTTCTCCACGACCATCAGCACGGGCTGGCGCTCGCTCTCGCGCAGCACGATGCGCGTGACGGCGCCGAAGATGCGGCGGCGGCGCTCGGCCGGCTCCAGCGCCTCGTACTCCGGATCCTCGGCGGCGATGTTGCCGAGCGAGAGGATCGGCGCGATGGCCCAGTGCATGCCGGGATCGAGCTCGAGCACCTTGCTGGTGACCTTGGCGCGGATCTTCGCCGCGTCGTCGGTGGGCTCGACGTGGAAGTAGCTGATCAGCATCGCCGCGATCGGCGCGTACGGCGTCGTCTTGGCGTAGGCGACCGCCGGCGCCTCCAGGAGCAGCCACGCCTGCGCGCGCGTCGAGCGCGTGAACTCCCACACCAGGCGTGACTTGCCGACGCCGGCCTCGCCGGCCAGGCCGACCACCTGGCCCTCGCCCTGGCCCGCCTTCTCCAGCAGGCGCTCCAGCGAGCGCAGCTCGTCCTCGCGGCCGAGAAAGCGCGTGAGGGCGGCGCCGCTCGACTGCACGCGCGAGGCGGGGGCGGCGCCCGTCAGCTCGAAGACCTCGACGGGCTGCTTGAGGCCCTTGACCGGCACCGGGCCGTGGCCCTCGACCTCGATGTAGCGATCGGCCAGCCGCCGCGTGGCGTCGGTGATGATGACGGTGCCGGGCCGTGCGAGCTGTTCCATGCGCGCGGCCAGGTGCGTCGTCTGGCCGACCGCGCTGTAGTCGACGTTCAGATCGCTGCCGATCGAGCGCACGACGACGTCGCCCGAGTTGAGGCCTGCACGGATCTGCACGTCGATGCCCTGGCGCCGACGCAGCTCCTCGGCGTAGCGGTTCACCGAGCGCTGCATGCGCAGCGCCGCGTAGCAGGCGCGCACCGCGTGGTCCTCGTGGGCGACCGGCGCGCCGAAGAGCGCCATGATCCCGTCGCCCATCACCTGGTTGACGGTGCCCTCGTAACGATGGACCGCCTCCATCATGCGCTCGAGCACGGCGTCCAGCAGCGCGCGGGCGTCCTCGGGGTCGCGGTCGGCCAGGAGCTCCAGCGAGCCCTTGAGGTCCGCGAAGAGGACGGTCACCTTCTTGCGCTCGCCGGCCAGCGACGTGCGTGAGTTGAGGATCTTGCGGGCAAGGTGGCTCGGCGTGTAGGCGTCAGGCGAGGTGAAGCGCGGGTCGGCGGCCGCCGCAGGGAGGGGAAGGGGGGAACCCTGCGAGGGTTCCCCCATACGAAAAGATGCCCCGCACTCCTGGCAGAACTTGTTGACGGGGGGATTGACGGTGCCGCAGGCCGCGCAGGCGGCGTCCAGACGACCGCCGCACTCGCCGCAGAACTTCGCAGCGGCTGCATTCTCGTGGCCGCACCGCGAGCACCGCATATCTGGTCGATTCTCCAGCGCGATCAGCCGCTCGATCCAGGGTGCCTCAGGATAGGGTTTTCAGAGGGCGTGGGTCAAGGAGCGCGGCGCCCTCGATGGTTGCGTGCCCCCGGGCCCGGTGATAGCGTGACCGGCACATCGAGGAGGGTCTGCATGGCTGCCACGTTGACGTCCAAGCGGTTGAGCGTTCGCGACGAGACGGACGCCATGGAGATGGCGTACGACAAGGGCTGGTCCGACGGCCTGCCGGTGGTGCCGCCCACCGAGGCGCGGGTGCGCGCGATGCTGGAGGGCGCCCGGCTCGAGCCCAACCACCAGGTCGGCATCATCCGGGATCGCGCCGTGGTGATCACGGCCGAGAAGGTCGCCATCAACGCGGTCATGGCCGGCTGCAAGCCGGAATATTTCCCGGTGGTCATCGCCGCCGTCGAGGGCATTGCCGACCACCGCTTCAGCTATCACGGCCCCGGCACCTCCACGGGCGGCGCCGGCGTGCTGATGATCGTCAACGGGCCCATCGCGCGCACGCTGGACATCAACGCGGGCGACAACCTCTTCGGGCCCGGCTGGCGCTCGAACCTCACCATCGGGCGCGCCGTGCGGCTGGTCATGCGCAACGTGTGCGGCTCGCGGCCCGGTCTGCTCGATCGCGGCACCCTCGGGCATCCCGGCAAGCTCTCCTACGTCATCGCGGAGAACGAGGCGGAGAGCCCGTGGACGCCGCTGCACGTGGAGCGCGGGTTCCGCGCCGAGCAGTCGACCGTCACCGTCGTCGCCTCCGACGCTCCCAACCAGTTCTACAACCAGCTCTCCAACACCGCCGAGGGCGTGCTGACCACGCTGGCCGACAACATGCGCATCTCCGGGCAGGTGATGGGCCAGTCGACCTACGTGGTGGTGCTGGCCGGCGAGCACATGCAGACCATCGCCAAGGACGGCTGGGACAAGAAGCGCATCCGCCAGTTCCTGTTCGACCACACGCAGAACTCGCACGCACACCTCAAGCGCACGGGCCGCATGACCGGCGACATCGCGGCCGGCGACGAGCAGAAGATGCGGCCGCTCACCGAGCTGGACAACATCCTCATCGTGGCCGCCGGCGGCCGCGCCGGCGCCTTCTCCTGCTTCATCCCCGGCTGGGGCAGCGCCAAATCTTCCCAAGCAGTCACGAAAGAGGTACGGAGTTAACAGAGGGGAAGGGGGGAACCCTGCGAGGGTGCCCCCACCCAACGGAGGGGAAGGGGGGAACCCTGCGAGGGTGCCCCCACCCAAAGGAGATCAAGTGATGGAGATCCTCGATCCAACCACCGAGGCGGTCACGCAGACCATCGCGTGGGCCCCGCGGCCGGCGTCGCTCAGCGGCAAGAAGGTCGCGCTGATCGACAACACGAAGTTCAACTCGGACAACCTGCTCGTTCGCATCGGCAACATCCTGAAGGAAGAGCACGGCGTGACCGAGTGCCGCATGTTCCGCAAGCACAACGCCAGCGTGCCGGCTCACCCCGAGATCGTCGCCGAGATGGAAGCGTGGGCGGATCTCGTGGTTGCCGGCATCGGCGATTGAGGGTCGTGCTCGTCGGGCAGTGTGCTCGACGGAATCCTGCTGGAGAAGCACGGCAAGCCCTCGGTGTCGATCATCACGGATGTCTTCGACAAGACCGGCCGGGCCATGGCCGAGCAGTGGGGCCAGCCGAAGTACAAGTACCTGGCCATGCCGCACCCGATCGCCAACCTCACCGAGGCGCAGCTGGACCAGCGCGCCCGTGAGATCGTGCCCGAAATCGTGAAGCTCCTGATGACGGGCCAGGAATAACGACGACGTCGTACGTCGCACCCTGGTGGTGCCGCAACCGGCACCTGCAAACGCTGTGGGCCGTCGTCCGGCGCCGGTCGCTCGCGGGGATCACCCGTGAGCGGCTGGTCACGCCGGACGGCGACTTCGTCGACCTCGACTGGCTACCCGGCCGCCCGGGCGCGCCGGTGCTCCTCGTGCTCCACGGGCTCGAGGGCACCGCCCGCTCGCACTACGTGGCCGGGCTGTTCGCGCAGGCGCGCGCGCGCGGCTGGCGCGCGGGTGTGCTGTGGTTCCGCTCCTGCAGCGGCGAGCTGAACAAGCTCGCGCGCTTCTATCATTCCGGCGACACCGCCGATCTCGACTGGGTGCTGCGCACGCTGATGGAGCGCGAGCCGAACGTCCGCGTGGGCGCCGTCGGCATCTCGATCGGCGGCAACGTGCTGCTGAAGTGGCTCGGCGAGCAGGGGGACGCCGCGCCCAAGGTGCTGCGGGCGGCGGTCGCGATCTCGGTGCCGTTCGACCTCGAGCGGTGCGCGCGCCTGATGGACCAGGGCTTCCAGAAGGTGGTCTACACGGCGAGCTTCATGCGGAGCTTCCACGCCAAGACACGCGCCAAGGCGCTGGCCTTTCCCGACTTCGTCGACCTCGACGCCGCGCTGAAGGCCCGCACGTTCGCCGCCTACGACCGGGCGGTGACGGCGCCGCTGCACGGCTTCGCCGACGAGGTCGACTACTGGACGCAGGCGAGCAGCGG
>JBKPRI010000432.1:0-6519 GCA_046734515.1 Candidatus Methylomirabilota bacterium
CCTGCTTGGCCGAGTCCACCACCTCGATGTCCATGGCGCCGAACATCATCATGATGTCATCGAGTTGGTCGAGCGAGACCATGTCCGACGGGAGGGCGTCGTTCACCTCGTCGTAGGTGAGGAAGCCCTTCTGCTTGCCCCGCGAAATCAGCCGGTCAAGCTCTTCCAGCTTCGGCTCGTCACTCATGCGTGTGGACTCCTTGCGGACCCGCCGGGTCCGGACTCGACTCGACAGCCGGGGTGAGCGATGGGACCGATCCACCGACCAGCTCGTGCAACACCGCGCCCTGCTGCTGCAGCTCCGCGACAATCGTCGCGTCCATCGGAACGGCGCTCGACGCCGCTTTCTGCTGAACCTCGGCCACCCCCTGGCTCACGCTGCGCAGGCGCCCACTCAGTCGCGTGCGCTCCAGGCGGCGGCGGAACTGCTGGATGACCACGGTCTCCTCGATGAGCGGCCGCTCATCCACGATGAGCGCGGACAGCGCGTGGCGTGCGGCGTCCGTGCCGAGCTCGCTCATGAGCGCCGGCGCCTCGGCCTCCGGCACGCGCGCGATCGTCTCGACGATCTCTCGCATGCCGGCGTGGACGATCTCGGCCGGGTCGAGCAGCGGCAGCAGGGCCCCGCGCGCATCGCGCGAGGCTAGCAGGAGTGCCACCAGATCCCGCTCGAAAATCGGCGGGGCCGGCGTGGTCGTTGCCGTGCCGGCGACCGTGGCCGGCCGGCGCAGCGACGCCTGCAGGCGCTGGGCCTCGATCCAGAGCTGGGTGGCGTCCACGCCCAGCTTGAGGGCGGCCTCGCGGGACAGCGCGGCGGCCTCCTGGGCATCGGCCACCTTGGCCAGCATGAGAGCGACGCGGGCGAAGGCGTTCACCCGCCCTCGCGGCGCGCTGCCGGCCTCGCCGATGGTCCGGTCCAGCGCGTAGCCGAGCAGGCTTCGCGATCCCCCGATGCGCTCGGTGAAACCCTCGGCGCCGTGCTCGCGCAGGAACGTGTCGGGATCGTGGCCCGCCGGCAGCAGCGCGACCTTCACGCGCAGGCTGCCGGCGCTGTCGAAGGCGCCGGCGCGGTTGACGCCCCAGGCGAGCCCGCCGCCGGTGGGCTCCAGCAGCTCCTCGGCCCGCTCGGCCGCTTTCTGGCCGGCCGCATCGGCGTCGAAGAACGTGATGACCTCGTCGCAGTAACGCCGCAGGACGCCGAGCTGGGCCGCCGTGAAGGCGGTGCCGAGTGCGGCCACCGTCTCGGTGAAGCCGTACTGGTGGGCCATCAGGCAATCGACGTAGCCCTCGACGATCAGTGCGCGATTCTTCTCCCGGATGCTCTCGCGGGCGAGGTCGGCGGCGTAGAGCAGGTTGCCCTTGCTGTAGAGCGGCGTCTCCGGCGAGTTCAGGTACTTCGGCTGCTCGTCGCCGAAGCCCCGGCCGCCGAACGCCACCACCCGTCCCTGGAGGTCGCGGATGGCGAACAGGAGCCGCCCGCGGAAGCGATCGTAGGTGCCGGGCTTGTTCTCGCGCGTCACCAGTAAGCCGGCAGCGATCAGCGCGTCCTCGCCGAAGCCCGTGAGCGCCGCGCGGATGGTCTCCCAGCCTTCCGGCGCCCAGCCGAGGCCGAAGCGCCGGGCCACCTCGGGGTCGATGCCGCGCTTGTCGAGATATTCGCGTGCACGCTCGCCGCCGGAGGCCCACAACCGCTCGACGTAGAAGGCGGCCGCCGCGTCCATCACGCGATAGAGCTCTTCGCGGCCGGAGTCGCCGGCGGCCGACGCGCCGCGATCGTCAGGAAGCGCGACGTTGGCCTGCTTGGCCAGCACGCGCACGGCCTCGGGAAACGACAGGCGGTCCTGACGCATGAGGAAGCCGAACACGTCACCGCCCACGCCGCAGCCGAAGCAATGGAAGATGCCCTTCTTGGGGTTCACCATGAACGACGGCGTCTTCTCGGCGTGGAACGGGCACAGGCCCTTGTAGTTCTGCCCGGCCTTGCGAAGGTTCACGAAGCGGCCGACGAGGTCGACCACGTCCACGCCGGCCCGGATATCGTCGAGGATGGCCGGCGAGTAGGACGCCATCAGGACACCTTGAGGGCGGCGACCGTGGCGCCGGCGCCGCCCTCGCCGGGCTCGCCGTCGCGGAAGGACTCCACGAGCGGGTGATCGGACAGCACCGTCCGCACGGCCTTGCGGAGCGCGCCGGTGCCCTTGCCGTGCACCAGGCGGACGTTCGCCATGCCCGCCATGAACGCGTCGTCGAGATATTTCTCGACGAGATCGCGCGCCTCGTCGGTCGTGCGGCCGATGAGCATGAGCTCGGGGGACACGCGGGGCAGTGGCATCTCGATCTCACGCACCCGACGCGAGCCATTGCTGACCGGCGCGGCCTCGGCCGGCCGCAGCGCGGCCACGGGCACGCGCACGTTGATCGTGCCGCTCTGCACCATCGCCGAGTCGCCGGTGATGGAGACCAGGCGGCCGCGCAGCCCGAGGTGCTCGGCGGCCACGGTCATTCCGGGGGCGAGCGTCACGTCCTCGGGGAGCGACGCGGCGGGGGCAGGCGCGATGCGGGCGCTCACGTCGCGCAGTCGGCGGCCGCTTTCGTTCAGCGCCGGGCGCGAGCGCTCGCTGCGCTTGAGCCGGTCCCACTCGGCCGCGACGGCGCGCTTGACCTCGACGACCAGCGCGGCGGCCTGCGCCTTGGCGCGTTCGACGATGTCGTGGGCGCGCGCGGTGGCGCCCGCCTCGGCTTCGCGGGCGGCGGCCAGGCGTGCCGTGCTCTCGCTCTCGCGCCGCTCGATGGCGATGGTGCGCTCGGCCTCGCAGCGGCTGGCCTCGTCGAGCCAGGCGATGAGCTGGCTGGCGCGCGCCGCGTCGGTGGAGCGATGGGCCTGGGCGCGCTCGATCAGCTCGGGCGACAGGCCGAGGCGGCCGGCGATGGCCAGCGCGTAGCTCTGGCCCGGCACGTCGTAGCGCAGCCGGAACGTGGGCGCCAGCGTCGCGGTGTCGAACTCGACGGAGGCGTTGCGCGCGCGCGGCTCGCTCGAGGCGAAGGCGCGCAGCGGCTCGAGGTGCGTGGTGGCGACGACCAGCGTGCCGCGATCGGCGAGCGTCTCGAGGATCGCCTGCGCGAGCGCCGCGCCCTCGTCGGGGTCGGTGCCGGCGCCGAGCTCGTCGATGAGGACGAGCGAGCGGCCGTCGGCCTCGGCCAGCACTTCGCGCATCTGCTTGACGAAGGCCGAGAACGTGGACAGGTTCTCGGCCACCGACTGCTCGTCGCCGATGATCGCGTAGAGCCCCTCGAACACGGGCAGGCGGGAGCCCTCCGCCGCGGGGACGTGACAGCCGGTCTGCGCCATCAGCGCGCAGAGGGCCAGCGTCTTGAGCGCGATGGTCTTGCCGCCCGCGTTGGGGCCGGTGATCAGTAGCAGCGGTCGCTCGGGGGAGATCTCGATATCCGCCGGCACCACGCCGCGGGACGGGTCGCGCCAGGTCTGGGCCAGCAGCAGGGGATGGCGGGCGGCGCGGAGCGCCACGCGTGGCACGCGCTCGATGACCGGCGCGCTCGCGTCCATGCGCTCGGCCAGCTGGGCCCTCGCGAAGAGCCAGTCGAGCTCGCCGACCACCGCGATGTAGGTCTCGATCTCGGGCCCGTGCGCGTGGACGGCGGCGGTCAGCTCGGCCAGGATGCGGGCGGCTTCCTGCTCTTCCTCGCGGATCGCCTGCACGAGGTCGTTATTGGCCTCGACCATCGCCTCCGGCTCGACGAAGATCGTCTGACCGCTCTGCGAGCGGTCGTGGACGATGCCGCGCACGCGCGCCCGCGCCTCGGCCTTCACAGGCAGGACGTAGCGGCCGTGGCGGATGGTGACGAACCGGTCGGCGAACAGCCGGTCGTCGGCGAGCAGCCGCTCGAGGTCCGCCACGATGCGGCGCCGGCGGTCGCGCACCTGCTGGCGCAGCGCGCGCAGGCGCGGCGAGGCGGCGTCGGAGAGGCTGCCATCGTCCTCGAGCGCGCGGCGCAGGCGATCGTGCAGCTCGGTCAGCCGGGGCAGCCGCTCGCTCGTGGCCGCCACGCCCGGGGCGACGGGCTGGATGGCGCGCGCCCACGCGTGAACGCGCGGGCCGGCCTCGAGCGCCGGGATCAGCCGCGCCAGCTCGGCCCCCTCCAGCACGCTGCCCTCGGCGCTGCAGCGGGCGAGGACCGGCCGGATGTCCGGAATGCCGTCGAGCGGCGGCGCGCCCTCGGCTCCGAGCGCCAGGCGCGCTTCGCCCGTGAGGGCGATCGCGGATTGCACGGCGGCGAGATCGGTATGAGGCGCGGCGGTGAGCGCCGCTTCGCGTCCCATGGCGGTGCGGGCTTCCTTCGCCAGGAGCGACCGAACGGAGTCCCATTCGGTCCCGCGGTCCCAGATACGGCCTGCCCCCACTCGTTGCCTCGTTCGCTCCCGCTCCGGGGGAGCGAGAGTGCCGGAGTCAGGAGAGTTGCCGGGATTAATCGGACGTCTGCTCCAGAACGACCACGTTGCTCAACCCCGTTCTCCCTTCACCATCGCGTCGCTGCAGGTGGGTAAACGTAAACTATATACCATGGGGGCCACCCCCCAGCAATCGAGCGCCCAGGGCTAGCGGATTCGCGACGCGCTCACGCGCGCGACGACGCGCGCGCGCTCAGGCCAGCAGCGCGAGGACGCGCTGCGCAGCTTCGGCGACGGCCGTGTCGACGGTGGGCAGCTCGTCGGCGTCGAACACCGTGAGGACGTGATCGGGAACGTCGCCCTTGTGCTCGGGACGGCCGATGCCGACCTTCACGCGGCGGATGTCCGTGGTGCCGAGCGCGTCGATGACCGAGCGCACGCCGTTGTGGCCGCCGTGGCTGCCCTTCATGCGGACGCGGACGACGCCCAGGGGCAGGTCGATGTCGTCGTAGACCAGGATGAGGTCGTCAGGCGCGGCGCCGTGGCGCTGCAGCGCGCGGGCCACCACCGGCCCGCACACGTTCATGAAGGCCTGCGGCTTGATGAGCCGGACGGTGTCGCCGCGCCAGCGCCCTTCCGAGAGCTCGGTGGCGCCATCGCGCTGCCAGCGCGTGCCGCGCAGGTCGCCGGCGACGAGGCGATCGAGGACGCGCTGGCCCACGTTGTGGCGGGTGTCCCGGTATTCCGGGCCGGGATTGCCGAGTCCCACCACCACGCGGGCCACGCGGTCCGCGCTCCGCTACTTGTCCTTGTCCTTCTTCGCGGCTGCGGCAGGCGCCTTGGCCGCCGGGGCCTTCTTGTCGCCCTCGGCCGCCGCGGCCTCCTCGCCTTCCTTCGGCTTGCGCTCGGTGAGCACTTCGGGCTCCGCCGTGACTGCCGCGGTGGCGGCCGGCGCGGCGACTTCTTCGGCCATCGGCGGGGCCACGGTCGCCACCGCCTGCCCGGGATCGTTGACGATACGCACGCCCTCGGGGGCGCGCAGATCGGCGATGGTGAGGACGTCGCCAATTGCGAGGTTGGTGACGTCGGCGTCGATCCGGTCCGGGATCGAGCGCGGCAGACACGACACCGTGATCTCGTGCAGGACGAGGTTGAGGATGCCCTTGGTGTCCTTGACGCCGATGGCCTCACCGACCGGATGCACGGCCACGCGGACGGTGATCGGCTTGTCGGCTGACACTTCCTGCAGGTCCACGTGCAGGAGGTTGTCGGTGACCGGGTCGAATTGCATGTCGCGGATGATGGCCATCCGCGTGCCGCCGCCGTCCCCGTCGAACTTCAGCGTGAGCAGCCGCGTGGTGCCTTCGTGGCCGGCGATCATCCGCAGCACGGCGCGCGGGTCGACGGACACCGGCTCGTTGTTGGCCCCGCCGTAGAGGATGGCCGGCACCACGCCCTCGCGGCGAAGCCGCTTGGCGATCTGCTTGCCCGTGCCCTCCCGGCGCTTGATGGTCAGCTCTTGCGTCTGCATGTGCCCCGCTCCCTTTCGATGTATGCCCTGCTTACACGAACAGCGTCGAGACGGATTCCTCGTCGTGGATGCGGCGGATCGCCTCGCCGAGCAGCGGCGCGACGGTCAGCACGGTGATGCGCGCGGCCGCGCGCTTGTCGGCGGCCAGCGGGATCGAGTTGGTGACGACGACCTCTTCGATGGGCGAGGCCTTGATGCGCTCGATGGCCGGGCCCGACAGCACGGCGTGGACGCCGCAGGCCAGGATGCGCCGCGCGCCCTCGCGCTGGATGGCGCCGACGGCCTGGATCAGCGTGCCGGCGGTGTCGATCATGTCGTCGATGACCACGGCGTCGCGGCCCCGGACGTCGCCGATGAGGTGCATGGCGACGGCAGAGTTCGGGCCCTCGCGCCGCTTGTCGATGATGGCCAGGCCCGCATTGAGGCGCTTGGCGATCGCGCGGGCGCGCTCCACGCCGCCGGCGTCGGGGGCGACGATGACCGCGTCGTGCAGATCCTTCTTGCGCAGGTAGTCGATCATGACCACCGGCCCGGCGAAGAGGTGATCGACGGGCACGCTGAAGAAGCCCTGGATCTGTCC
>JBKPRI010000433.1:0-12047 GCA_046734515.1 Candidatus Methylomirabilota bacterium
CGTCATCGCCTTCGCGCCCATCACCCGCACCGTGATGAGCGCGCTCGAAGGCCTCAAGGTCGTCACGCGCACCGGCGTCGGCTACGACGTCATCGACGTGCCGGCCGCCACCGAGCTCGGCGTGATCGTCGTCAACGTGCCGGACATCTGGGTGCGCGAGGTGGCCAACCACGCGCTAGCGCTGCTGCTGGCCTGGAACCGCAAGCTCGTCACCCTCGACCGGCAGGTGCACGCGGGCACCTGGAGCGCCGGCGTGCCGGGACCGCACACCGGCGCGCTGCATGGCGAGACGGTCGGCATCGTGGGGCTGGGCAACATCGGCAGCGCCTTCGCCCGCCGCATCGCCGCCTTCGAGACGACGGTGATCGCGCACGATCCGTACGTGGACGACGCGAAGTTCAAGGCGCTGGGCGTCGAGCGCGTCACGCTGGAGGCCCTGGCCGAGCGCAGCGACTACGTCTCTGTGCACACGCTGCTGAACGCCGAGACGCGCCATCTCATCGGCGAAGCGTTCTTGCGCCGCATGAAGCCCACGGCCATCCTCATCAACACCTCGCGCGGCCCCGTGGTGGACGAGGCCGCGCTGTTGCGCGCGCTGAAGGACGGCCGCCCGGCCGGCGCCGCGCTCGACGTCTGGGAGAAGGAGCCGGTCAGCGCCGACAACCCGCTGCTGAAGCTGGACAACGTCATCGCCACGCCGCACGCGGCGTACTTCTCGACGGCCGCCGTGGCCCAGGTCCCGCGGCGCTGCGGCGAGGAGGTCGCGCGGGTGCTCACCGGGCAGCGCCCGCTCAACGTCGTGAACCCCGAGGTCTACGCGCCGGGCGCGGTCCGCCGGGCGCGTTAGGGGAGAGGAAGGGGCATCCGTCATGCGTTACCGTCCGTTCGGCCGCACGGGCTTGCAGGTCTCCGTGGTGGGCTTCGGCTGCTGGCCAATGGCCGGCGATCGCTACGGCGCCATCGAGGACGACGAGGCCGTCAAGGCCATCCATCGTGCGCTCGACAAGGGCGTGAACTGCGTGGACACCGCGCCGGCCTACGGCGCCGGGCACTCCGAGGAAGTCGTGGCGCGCGCGCTCGAGCGCCGCCGGCGCGACGTGATCCTCGTGACCAAGTGCGGCGTGAAGGCGCCCCCGCTCGGCCAGCCCGGGCCTCTCCGCGACGCCAGCCGCTCCAACATCCTGGCCGAGGTCGACGCGAGCCTGAAGCGCCTGCGGACCGACTGGGTGGACGTGCTGCTCGTCCACTGGCCGGACGCCTCCACGCCATTCGAGGAGACCATGCGCGCGCTCGAGGAGGTGGTCGCCTCCGGGCGTGTCCGCTTCGTGGGCGTGTCGAACTTCACCGGCGCCATGATGGCCGAGTGCCTGAAGACGCGCCGGATCGACGTGATCCAGGTCGGCTATCACATGCTCGACCGCCGCCAGGAGCAGGAAACGTTCCCTCTCTGCGAGGCCAACGGCATCGGTGTGATGGGCTACGGCTCGCTCGGCCACGGTCTGCTTACCGGTGCCTTCACGCCGGCCACCACGTTCGATCCCACGCGCGACTGGCGCGGCGGCGGCGTGGCGTTCGGCCAGCCGATCTTCCGCGGCGACAATTTCATCGCCAACCTGGCGGTGGTCGACCGGCTGCGGCGTGAGATCGCGGAGCCGCGCGGCGTGCCGATGAGCCAGATCGCGCTGGCCTGGGTGCTCGGCCATCCCGCCGTCAGCACCGCGCTCGTCGGCGCGCGGACGCCCGCCGAGGTGGACGCCAACGACGCCGGGGCCGAGCTCGAGCTGACCGCAGCCGAGCGGGCGAAGATCGACGCGATCCTGACCAGCGTGGCCGGTCGCGTGAAGGAGTTCACTCCTCTGCGGCCGGCCATGGAGCCGTGGGGCGAGGTCATCCCGGCGGGCGGCCGATGAAGCTCGGCTTCTCGCTGCTCAACAACCAGGGTATCGACGACGTGCAGGCGCTGGTGGCCCTGGCGGTGCGCGCCGAGGAGCTCGGCTTTCACTCCGTGTGGGTGCACGACCACGTCTTCAACGTGGGCCACGTGCTGGAGCGCATCGGCGACAAGCCGTACTACGAGCCGCTGACGCTGCTGACCTTCGTGGCCGCGCGCACGACGCGCGTGCGGCTGGGGACCTCCGTGCTCGTGCTGCCGTACCACAACCCGATCCGCCTGGCCAAGGCCGCGGCGACGCTCGACGTCCTCAGCGGGGGCCGGCTGATCCTGGGCATCGGCGTGGGCGCCATCGAGAGCGAGATGGAGGCGATGGGCACGCCGTTCAAGGAGCGGGGGGCGTTCACGGACGAGGCGATCGACGTGATGCGCGCACTGTGGACTCAGGACGAACCGCGCTTCGAGGGCCGCTACTCGCGCTTCGCCGGGATGAAGTTCTCGCCCAAGCCGCTGCAGAAGCCGATCCCGATCGTGGTCGGCGGCGTGAGCCACGCCGCCATTCGCCGCGCGGCGCGCGTCGGCGACGGCTGGCAGCCGCTCGGCTTCGCGCCCGATGCGCTCGCGCAGGGGATCGCGACGCTTCGCGCCGAGGCCGCTACCTGCGGACGCGACGCGGCGGCGATTCCGGTGGCGATCTCGATGTCACTGGGGACCGGCACGCGCGGCCGCCACGCGCTCGGCAGCAAGCCGGCCGAGGTGCTACAGAACGCGCGGGCCTTCGCCCAGGTCGGCGTCGACACGCTGATCGTCTCGATCACCACCAGCGACCCGCGTGAGGCCCGCGCCGCTCTCGAGATGGTCGGCCGCGAGGTGCTGCCCGCGGTCTAACGCCTAGTACACGGGCTCGCAGGTGCACGGATCTCCCCGCATCTCGAAGAGCACGCTGTTCGTACGCGGATCCGTCAGGGGGATCACGATCGTCCGGCGGGCCCCGCACTTCTGCACCGGGCTCAGCCGGCACGTACTCTCCTTGGGGAGCCAGATGTATTCCGGAAGGGCACCTGCGTCGGTGAAGCCCGGGTTCCTGATCTGCACCCAGCGCGTCTCGGCGACGGCCGGCTCCATCGCCGGCTGCCGCGCCGTTGTGCAGCCGACGAGCAGAAGCACGAGGACAAGCGGCCCGAACCGGGCCACGGGCTCTAGTCCGCGTACGCCGCCGGCGCGGTCGTCTGTGCCGCGAAGATCGAGCGGTAGCCCACCTGGTCCCACCGCGGTGGCAGGCGTCCCGGGTATGGTTCCATCCGCACGCGCGTCGGCTCCTGGCCGCGTACCAGGACACCGGTGCGCGACGTCGGCGCCGGCGCGGGCGTCATCGGCAGCGCGTCGGCGGCCGAGTACACGTTGAGCAGGAGCGGGCGCATCCGGGGCGAGTAATTCGTGGCCGAGCCGTGCACCACGCAGCAGTGGAGCAGGACCACCGTGCCCGCCGGACCACAGAGATCGACGGCGCGCTTCGTATCCAGTATGGCCACGTCACGCGGCATGACGGCGCCGGTCCAGCGGCCGTCGTCGTCGAACTGGTCGAAGATCGGCCCGCGGTGCGAGCCCGGCAGCGCGGTGAGCGGACCCTGCTCGGGCCCCGTGTCCTCCAGATAGACGCCGAAGGTCAGCACGTCGAGGTTCGTGTGCGGCCACGCCTGGATGTCCTGGTGCCAGCGCACGGCGTCGCCGCCCGCCGACCACTTGAAGTTCAGCTTGGACGAGTGGAAGCGCACGTCGGGCCCGACGAGATCGGCGACGAGGTCCACCACGGAGGGATCGGTCGCGAACGTCCACAGCTCCGGATGCTGGTCCACGGCCTTGCGCAGACGGCGGATGTTCGGCTTGTCGGCCGTGTGATCCGGCGCCAGGTCGAACTGATCGTCGGAGGCCTTCAGGGCGCGCGACTCCTCGATCTTGGCCGCCACCACGGCGCGCAGCCGCGCGAGCCAGTCGCCGCCGACGTAGCCGGGCACGACGAGGAAGCCGTCCGCGGCGTAGCGGGCGCGCGCGGCGGCGTCGAGGACGAGCGAGGCACTGGAGGTCATGGCGGGATTCTAACCCGGCTGGACAACGGCGCGTTTCTGGACCACCTTGTGGGCCCATGCTCGAGGAGCCGACGTCTCTCCGGATCGACGACCCCGGCGTGCGCGCGTTGTTCACCGAGAGTGCGCGTTTCCAGTCCTGGCTCGACGTGGAGGCCGCGCTCGCGCAGGCGCAGGCCGAGCTCGGGATCATTCCCGCCGCGGCCGCCGAGGAGATCACGCGCAAGGCGCACCTGAAGTACCTGGATCTCGCCGCCGTCCGCGCCGGGCTGGCCAAGACGGGCCATCCGCTGGTGCCCGTGATCTGGGCGCTCGACCAGGCGTGCGACGGGGACGCCGGCGGGTACGTGCACTGGGGCGCCACGACCCAGAACGTCACGCAGACCGGCCAGCTCCTCCAGGTGCGCCGGGCGCACGCCATCTTCCTGCGCCAGCTCGCGGCGATCCTGCTCGCGCTGGCCGAGCTGGCCGACTCCACCAAGGACATGCTGCTGCCCGGGCGCACGCACGGCCAGCACGCGGTGCCGGCCACGTTCGGCTTCAAGGTCGCCGTGTGGATCGACGAGCTGGGCCGCCACGTCGAGCGGCTGCGCGGGTGCGAGGACCGCGTGTTCGTCGCCATGCTGGGCGGCGGCGCCGGCACGCTGGCCTCGCTCGGCGAGCCCGGCCTGGCCACCCAGGAGAAGATGGCGGCGCGGCTCGGGATGCGTCCGATGCCGATGCCTGCGCGCACGATCGGCGATCACCAGGCCGAGTACGTGCTCCTGCTCGGCATGCTCGCCGCCACCTGCAGCAAGATCGGCCGCGAGATCTACACGCTGATGAAGCAGGAGTTCGGCGAGGTCGAGGAGCCGGTGCCGCCCGGCACGGTCGGCAGCAGCACGATGCCGCAGAAGCGCAACCCGAAGCTCTCGCAGGACATCATCGCCGCCGCGGCGCAGATCCGCGCGCTGGTGCCGCTGGCGCTGGAAGCCATGCAGACGGAGCACGAGGCCGACCGCACCACGAGCATCATGATGGGTCGGGCGCTGGTGCCGGCGTGCGAGCTCACCGGCGACATGCTGCAGCGGATGATCGCGCTCTTCGAGGGGCTGCAGGTCTTTCCCGAGCGCATGCGCGAGAACCTCGACCTCTCGGGCGGCCTCATCATGGCCGAGGCGCTGATGCTCGAGCTGGGCAAGCAGCTCGGGCGCCAGCGCGCGCACGACGCCGTCTACGAGGCCGCGCAGGCCTCCGTGACTGAGTCGCGTCCGTTCCGCGAGACGCTCGCCGCTGACCCCCACGTGAGCGCCGGGCTCACGCCCGCGCAGGTCGAGGCGCTGCTCGATCCCGCGCGCTACACCGGCCTTTGCCGTCAGTTCGCCGAGCGCGGCGCGGCGACGGCGCGCGAGATTGCCGCCGCGCTCCGGGCCCGCCCGTGAGCGCGCGCGTGGTCGTGCTCGTTCTCGCCGCGCTGCTCGTGGCGGTGCCGGCCGCCGCCGCGCCCGAGGGGCAGATGACGTGGGCCGTGCACACCACACTGGTGCCGGCCTACTTCGATCCCGCGGAGACGATCACCGTCACCTCGTTCATGGTCCTCTACGGGCTGCACGATGCGCTCGTGAAGCCGCTGCCGGGCAAGGGCGTGGCGCCGGCGCTCGCCGAGTCGTGGACGATGTCGCCGGACGGGCTGCTCTACGAGTTCGTGCTGCGCAAGGGCGCCGTGTTCCACAACGGCGAGCCCGTCACCGCGGACGACGCGAAGTTCTCGTTCGAGCGCTACCGGGGCATCTTCGCCAAGACGCTCAGAGAGCGCGTGGCGGCGGTCGAGGCGCCCGAGGCCGGCCGCTTGCGCATCCGTCTCAAGCAGCCCTGGCCCGACTTCATGACGTACCTGGGCACGGTCACCACGAGCGCGGCCTGGATCGTGCCGCGCAAGTACGTCGACAAGGTCGGCGAGGACGGCTTCAAGAAGGCGCCGATCGGTGCGGGACCCTACCGCTTCGTGTCGTTCACGCCGGGCATCGAGCTCGTGCTGGACGCCTTCGAGGGTTACTGGCGCAAGGCGCCCGCGGTCAAGCGCCTCGTGTTCCGCGTCATCCCCGATCCGTCGACACGCCTCGTCGCGCTCAAGCGCGGCGAGGCCGACGTCGCCTTCTCCATGGTCGGCGAGCTGGCCGAGGAGCTCCGCCGCACGCCGGGGTTCGTCCTGAAGCCGGTGTACCCCTCGACGCACTGGCTCTCGTTCCCCGACCAGTGGGATCCGAAGTCGCCGTGGCACGACCGCCGCGTGCGGCTGGCCGCGAACCACGCCATCGATCGGCCGGCCATCGACCAGGCCCGGACCGGCGGGCTGTCGCGGATCACCGGCAGCATCATCGCCTCGACCATGGACTTCTACTGGCCGCCGGCCGCGCACGCCTTCGATCCGCCGCGCGCCAGGAAGCTCCTGGCCGAGGCGGGCTACCCGAATGGCTTCGATGCCGGTGACTACTACTGCGACATGACCTCCGTGGACGCCGCCGAGGCCGTCATGGGCTACCTGCAGGCCATCGGCGTGCGCGCGAAGCTTCGTCCGCTCGAGCGGGCCGCGTTCAACAAGAGCCTCGCCGACAAGAAGCTGCGCAACCTGGTGCAGATCATCGCCACCACCTCGGGCAACGCGGCCACGCGCCTCGAGGCCTACGTGGCCTCCGGCGGCCTGTTCACCGACGGCGGCGCGCCGGATCTGGACGGCCTGCTGCGCGAGCAGGGCGCCGAGCTCGATCGCGGACGGCGCGAGGCCACGCTGCGCCGCGTGCAGCAGCTCGTGCACGAGCGAGCGATGTTCGCGCCGCTGTACGACCTGGCCTTCGTCAACGGCGTGGGGCGCCGCGTGGAGGAGTCCGGCCTCGGGCTCATCGCCGGCTACGCGTTCTCGGCGCCCTACGAGGACGTGCGGCTGAAGGCCCGCTGAGGAGGACGCATGCTACCCACACACGGACGCTACGACTACTCGAACATCACGACACGGCCGGATTACTCGTGGCCGGGCGGCCGCCGGCTCGCCGTCTACGTCGCGCTCAACATCGAGGCGTTCGCGTTCGGCCAGGGCAAGGGCGCGGCGATCGCGCCGCCCGACCAGGCGCAGAGCCACTCCATCTATTCCTGGCGCGACTACGGCAACCGCGTGGGCATCTGGCGGCTGTTCGAGCTGCTCGACGAGCTCGGCATCCCCGCCGAGGCCCAGATGAACACGGCCGTCTACGAGATGGCGCCCGACGTGCCCGCGCGGCTGCGCAAGCGCGGCGACGAGATCCTCGGCCACGGCGTGACGAACTCCCACGAGCAGGGCCACCTCGGCGAGACGGAGGAGCGCGCGCTCATCCAGGACGTGACCGCCACGATCGCGCGCCACGAGGGCGCGCCGCCGGCCGGCTGGATGAGCCCCTGGCTCTCCAACAGCGCGGTGACCATGGACCTGCTGCAGGAGGCCGGCTACCGCTACGTGATGGACTGGACGATGGACGACCAGCCCATCTGGATCCGCACGCGCAAGGGCCGGCTGCTCGCCATGCCGTATCCGATCGAGGTGAACGACACGCGCGGGATCATCTGGTACCACTACACGTCGCAGGAGTTCGCCGACCTCATCGTGGACCAGTTCGACGAGATGCTGGCGCAGTCCGCGCGTCAGCCGCTGGTGTGCCCGATCTCGCTCCACCCGTTCGTGTTCGGCCGTCCGTACCGCATCCGCCGCCTGCGCCGCGCGCTGCAGCACATCCTCGAGCATCGCGACCGCGTGTGGCTCACGCGCCCGCGCGACATCTGCGCCCACGTCGAGTCGCTGGCGCCCGGCATCGTGCCGGGGGGCTGACCAGACGCCCGATGATCGTTGACATCCACGCCCACTACTTTCCGAAGGCGTACATGGACCTGCTCGTGCGCATCGGCGGACGCAGTCTGCCGGAGGCCGCCCGGGCCATCACCGCGCGTCCGCTCCGGTACGACGACGCCGACGAGATCGTCACCCGGCTCGAGCGCATGGACGACGCCGGCGTGCGGATGCAGGTGCTCTCGCCCGCGGCCAGCCCGCCCTACGCCGAGAAGGAGGCCGACGCCGTCGCCGCCGCGCGGCTGATCAACGACGCCTACGCCGAGCTGGCCGCCAAGCACCCGGGCCGGTTCAGCGCCGTCGTCTCGTTGCCGCTGCCCCACATCGACGCCTCGCTGCGCGAGATGGAGCGCGGGCTGGACCAGCTGCGCATGGCCGGCGTGGCGATGTGCTGCTCGTGCTTCGATCGCTCGACCGCCGAGGCCGAGCTCGAGCCCCTGTACGCGGAGATGAACCGCCGCCGCGCCCTGCTGAACTTCCATCCGATCCAGAACGGCATCTGCTCGCCGCTGATCAACGACTACAAGTTCACGGTCTCGGTGGGCGCCTCGCTGGAGGACGCGGTCATCGTCTTGCACCTGATCGCCCGGCGCATGCACCACCGCTACCCGCAGATCACGTACGTGATCCCGCACCTCGGCGGGCTCATCCCGATGCAGCTGCAGCGGCTCGACAACCAGGCGCCGCGCCAGTACCCCGACCTTCCGGAACGGCCCAGCGAGACCGCGCGGCGCTTCTACTACGACACCGTCGGTCACGGCTCGCACGCCGCGCTGCTGTGCGCCTGGAAAGCCTTCGGTGCCGATCATCTGGTGGCGGGCAGCGACTACCCCGTGCTCATGGCGTTCGAGACCTACCGCCAGACGTTCCACTACGTTGCCGAGGCGGGCCTGCCGGCCGGCGACGTCGACCGGATCCTCAATCACAACGCCCAGATCATCCTGGGCCTGCCGCACTGAACCGGCGGCGCAAACCGCTAGGCGACCTGCGAGCGCTTCACCGCGGCCTCGTCGAGGGCGATGCCGAGCCCCGGCGCGGACGGCGCCACGAGATCGGTGCCCTCGCGTCGCGGCATCGCCTGCAGAATGGCGGCTGAGCGCGGCACGTACTCGACCATGTAGCCGTTGGCCACTGCGGCCAGCAAGTGGATCTGGATCTCCGGCACGACGTGGCCGCACACCGGGATGTGGTGCGCGTGCGCGAGCGCGGCCACGCGCCGCCACGGCGTGATCCCGCCGACCCGCGCGAGGTCGAGGATGACGACGTCCACCGCGCGGGCGTCCAGCAGCGCGCGGAAGGCATCGAGGTGATAGAGGTGCTCGCCGCCGGTGATCGGGATCTCGAGCGCCCGCCGCAGCTCGGCCAGGCCGGCCACGTCGTGATGGTGCACCGGATCTTCCAGCCACGCGACGCCGGCGTCCTGCAGGACGCGCCCGGCCCGCCGCGCGTAGGCGAGCGACCAGCTCTCCACCGCGTCGACCATGATCTTCACGCGCGGCCCCACCGCCTCGCGCACGGCCTGCACGCGCCGCGCCTCCGCCTCCGCCGTCGGCTCCTTGCCGATGCGCAGCTTCACGGCGTCGAAGCCATCGGCGGCGTGCTGCTGCGCGGCGGCCGCGAGCTCGGCGGGCGAGAGGCTCACCCACATGCCGTCACTAGCGTACGTCGGCACCCGGTCGCGATAGCCGCCGAGCAGCCGGTAGAGCGGCTGGCCGAGCGTCTTGCCGTGCGCGTCCCACACCGCGATGTCCAGCGGCGCCAGCGCGGCGTGCAGCAGGCCGCCGGGCCCGATCCAGTCGCCGCGGCGCGCGAGTCGCTCCCAGGCCGCCTCCGGCTCGAGCACGCTCATGCCGGTGAGCGCCTCGCCCAGCTCGCGCGCCGCCTGGCCGATCGCCGTCATGAGATCCGGCCGCGGATAGACGATGTAGCCGATGCCCTCGACGCCATCGGAGGTGGTCACGCGCGCCAGCACGTGCCAGTTGGCGTCCACGGCGCGGCCGCCCGCCGTGTAGGGCTTGTCGACCGGCACCCGCAGCACGCTGACGTCGAGCTTCGTGATCTTCACGGCGCCTACTCTAGCCGCAACCTCGCGTGAACGCGATCCCACGTTGACCAGTCCGGGCCGCGGGATTACGTTCGGCGCGATGCCTGTTCGTGCCGCCGCGCTCGCCGGCCTCATCGTGGCGCTCGCCGTCACGCTCGCCGCCGCCGGCTCCGCCGGGGCGCAGACGCCGTTCGACTACATCACGTTCGACGGGATCGACTACGTCCGCTGGGCGGAGGACCCGGGCCGCGCGCTCGGGCGCGAGGATCTCGCACTCGAGTTCGCGACCATCGAGTGCTCGTTCGGCGAGGACCTTCGCGGCTGCCCCTACGGGATGGACGCTTCCGCGGCGTACCTGCCGGCCGGCACGCGCATCTACGCCGTGCGCGGGCACAGTACGAGCTTCCGGCTGGCCGCCGTGTCGCAGGACCGCATCTATCTCTATCAGGCGTGGCGCAACGCGCGCGCGAAGACCGGCGGCGATCTCTGGGCCATCGCCGGCAAGGTGCGCGCGATCGACGTGCAGCGCAGCGAGCCCGCGCCGGGGGCACCGCGCGCGGCGCGGTCCATCACGGCGCCGTCCGACGTCGAGACGCTCGTGCAGATGGTCGTGCGCGCTCCGATGCGCCGGCCGCGCGCCCAGGCCTTCGGCGACACGCGCTACTGGCTCACGTTCTGGCTCACCGACGGCACGGTGCTCGAGCGGCCGTACTACCCCGACGGCGGCGAGCTGCTGGGCGGGGTGAACGTCCCCATGGAATTTCGCGGCCTGCTCGAGCGTTACCTGCGCGACTGACTCAGATCAGCCCGAGCGCGCGCCAGTACGGAACGCAGAGGGCGAGGCCCACCAGCGTGAGCGCGGTGTAGGCGAGCGCGAAGCGCTGGGCCTGCGCGTGCGAGAACAGGCGGCCCTCCGAGGCGGAGTGCGCCACGAGATAGCTCGGCGTCTGTGACGGCAGGAACCACGCCACGGACGTCGCGAGCAGCGCGATCACCACGAGCCACGGCTCGATGCCGAGCCGGGCCGCCACCGGCAGCAGCGTCACGGCGAGCAGCACCACCGCGAGGTCCTGATCGAGCGCCAGCCGCACGAGCACGCTGACGACGGCGACGGTCAGCACGAACACGAGCGGGCCGGGATGGGCGGCCCCGATCAGGTGATCGACGGCGGCGCCCGCCAGGCGGTCGAGCCCGACGGTGACGCCGAGGCGTCCCACCGTGAGCACGACGCCGAAGAACAGCAGGAAGCCCCAGTCGAGCGTCTGCAGCGCCGGGCGGTCGAACGTGCCGACTCCGACGCAGGCCAGCAGCCCCAGCAGGGCGACCGTGGCGAGGTCCACGTGCAGCCACGGCGCGGCGATCCACCCCGTCACGGTCAGCCCCAGGATCACGATCGTGCCGATCTCGCGCGGGGTCACCGGGCCCAGCGCGGCGACCTGCAGGCTCATGCGCTGCGTGGCCAGGCGCGCGATGGGCTCGGGGCGAAACATCACGCCGAGCAGGAGCAGCGAGCCGAGCATCACGAACAGGCTCAGCGGCAGGGCCGCGACGGCCCAGCCGATCCAGCCGAAGCGGGCGTGGCTGGCCTCGGGCAGCAGGCCCCAGGCGAGCAAGCACGTGCCCGAGCCGTTGAGAAAGGAGAACATCAGCGGCCCGGCGCCGACCCAGGTGCCGAGCCCCAGCAGCGCGGCGGCCCGCCCGCGCTCGGGTAGCCGCAGCGCCTCGGCGACGGCCAGCGCCAGCGGCGAGGTGAGCGAGGCGCGGCCGGTGCTCGACGGCAGCAGCGGCGTGAGCAGCAGGCCCGTGACCAGCAGGGTGCCCGTCTGCCAGCGCACGCCGTGCGGCAAGCGGCGCACCAGCAGCAGGCCGATCCGGAACAGCAGGCCCGAGCGCGCGGTGGCTGAGGCCAGGCCGTAGATCGCCACGACGAAGACCCACTCCTTGGTGGCAAAGCCCGCCAGCGCCTCTGGTGGCCTGGCCACGCCGAGGAGCACCCAGCCCGTCACCAGCACGAGCCCGACCGCGAAGTCGGGAACGGCGCGGCTCATCAGCAGCGCGATGGCGGCCAGCATGAGCCAGATGAACGCCCACGCCGGGGTGGCGCCGGGCCACGCGCCGAGCGCGACGCAGCCGGCGCCGGCGGCGACAAACGCCAGTGCCGGCGCGCCCCAGCGC
>JBKPRI010000434.1:0-20002 GCA_046734515.1 Candidatus Methylomirabilota bacterium
GATCAAGGCGGTCTTCGACTCGTGGTTCGGCAAGAAGGCGGTCGAGTACCGGCGCATCAACAACATCCCGGCCGAGTGGGGCACCGCCTGCACGGTGATGTCGATGGTGTTCGGCAACCTCGGCGAGACCTCCGGCACCGGAGTCGGCTTCACGCGCGACCCGCGCACCGGCGAGCGCCGCTTCTACGCCGAGTTCCTCGCCAACGCCCAGGGCGAGGACGTGGTCGCCGGCATCCGCACGCCGGAACACATCGACGATCTGAAGCGGCGCATGCCGGTCATCTACGACGAGCTGCTCGCCATCGCCGACCGGCTCGAGCGCCACTACAAGGACATGCAGGACATCGAGTTCACGATCCAGGACGGCACGCTGTACCTGCTGCAGACGCGCGCAGGCAAGCGCTCGGCCGCGGCGGCGGTGAAGGTGGCCGTCGATCTCGTGCACGAGACGGTGATCGACCAGCACACCGCGCTGCTGCGCGTGCGTCCTCAGGATCTGCATCAGGTGCTGCATCCCGGCTTCGAGCCGAGCGACAAGGAGCAGGCCATCCGCGGCGGCCGCCTGCTGGCCCGCGGCCTGCCGGCGGCGCCCGGCGCGGCGGTGGGCGAGGTCGTCTTCGACGCCGATCGCGCGGTGGAGTGGGCCAAGCAGGGCCGGGACGTCATCCTGGTGCGCCCCGAGACCTCCCCGGAGGACGTGGCCGGCATGTACGCCTCGCGCGGGATCGTCACGGCGCGCGGCGGGCGGACATCGCACGCGGCCGTGGTGGCGGTGGGCATGGGCAAGCCGTGCATCGTGGGCGCGGGCGACATCGCGGTGGACGAGGCGCGGCGCGTGTTCACGGCGGCCGGCCGCACGGTGCGCGAGGGCGACCTGGTGGCCATCGACGGCGCCAGCGGCGAGGTGATCCTCGACAGCATCAAGACGGTCGAGGGCGGGCTGGCGCCGGAGTTCAAGGAGTTCCTCGGCTGGGCCGACCGCTACCGCAAGCTCGGCGTGCGGGCCAACGCCGACACCCCGGAGGATGCGCGCAAGGCGCGCGAGTTCGGGGCCGAAGGCATCGGCCTCGTGCGCACCGAGCACATGTTCTTCGCCAGCGAGCGCATCGCGATCGTACGCGAGATGATCATGGCCGCCGACACCATCACGCGGCGGGCCGCCGTGCAGAAGCTGCTGCCGTTCCAGCGCGACGACTTCATCGGCATCTTCCGCGCCATGAACGGGCTGCCGGTGACGATCCGCCTGCTCGATCCGCCGCTGCACGAGTTCCTGGCCAATCCCAAGGAGTACCGGGAGATGCTCGAGGAGCGCTGCCGGCTGGACGCGCTGAACATCAACCCGGACCGCAAGGCCGCGCTGGATGAGAAGCTGGCCAAGATCGACTCGCTGCGCGAGGCCAACCCGATGCTGGGCCACCGCGGCTGCCGGCTCGGCATCACCTCGCCGGAGATCTACGCCATGCAGGTGCGCGCCATCATGGAGGCGGCCTGCACCGCGGCCGAGCAGGGCGTGAAGGTCGAGCCCGAGATCATGATCCCGCTCACCGGCACCGTGGGCGAGATGAAGCTGACCTACGAGAACACCAAGAAGGTGGCCGATGCGGTGCTGGTGGAGATGGGGGTGCCCGTGAAGTACTCGATCGGCACGATGATCGAGGTGCCGCGGGCGGCGCTGATCGCCGACAAGATCGCCGTCGACGCCGAGTTCTTCTCGTTCGGCACCAACGACCTCACCCAGATGACGTTCGGCTACAGCCGCGACGACGTCGCCAAGTTCCTGCCGGACTACCTGCAGAAGGGGCTCCTCGGCCACGATCCCTTCTCGGTCCTGGACCAGGAGGGCGTGGGGGAGCTGGTGAAGATCGGCATCGAGCGCGGGCGGCGCACGCGGCCCGACCTGAAAGTCGGCATCTGCGGCGAGCACGGCGGCGAGCCGTCATCCGTGGAGTTCTGTCACAAGGTGGGCATGACCTACGTGTCCTGCTCGCCGTTCATGATCCCGATTGCGCGGCTCAGCGCCGCGCAGGCTCGCATCAAGGCCCGCGAAGCGTCGGCCGAGCACGCGCCGAATGCCTAACAGGTAGGAGGAAAACCGTGAAGCTGCCAGGGGCGAGGATTCTGCTGGAGTGCCTGAAGCGTGAGGGCGTCGACATCATCTTCGGGCTGCCCGGCGGTGCCGTGCTGCCGATCTACGACGCGCTCTACGACTTCGAGGGCCTGCGTCACGTGCTGGTCCGCCAGGAGGCCGCCGCCGGCCACGCCGCCGAGGGCTACGCGCGGGCGACGGGGAAGGTGGGCGTGTGCCTGGTGACCTCGGGGCCGGCGTGCACGAACCTCGTGACGGCGCTCCAGGATGCCATGATGGATTCGATCCCGATCGTGGCCTTCACCGGCCAGGTGCCGACGCACCTGATCGGCAACGACGCCTTCCAGGAGGCCGACAACGTCGGCATCACGCGTTCGGCCACCAAGCACAACTTCCTGGTCAAGGACGGCAAGGACCTCGGCCCGATCGTCCGCGAGGCGTTCCACATCGCGCTGTCGGGGCGGCCGGGGCCGGTCCACGTGGACCTGCCCAAGGACATCCTGGTGAAGGAAGCCGAGCTCATCTGGCCCGAAAAGGTCGTGATGCGGAGCTACAACCCGAACTACGACGGCCATCCGGGCCAGATCAAGCGGGCGGCCAAGGCGATGCTGCGCGCGCGGCAGCCGGTGCTCTACGTCGGCGGCGGTGTGATCTCCGCGGACGCCAACGCCGAGCTGCGCGAGCTGGCCGAGCTGACGCAGATCCCGGTGACCACGACGCTGATGGGCATGGGGGCGTTCCCGTCGGCGCACCCGCTCAGCCTCGAGATGCTGGGCATGCACGGGACGTACTACGCCAACATGGCGGTGCACCACTCCGACGTGCTGGTAGCGGTGGGCGCCCGCTTCGACGACCGCGTCACCGGCCGCGTGGACGCCTTCGCCCCCCACGCCGAGATCATCCACATCGACATCGACCCCTCGTCGATCTCCAAGAACCTGAAGGTC
Source organism: Candidatus Methylomirabilota bacterium (assembly GCA_046734515.1). Classification (GTDB taxonomy): domain Bacteria; phylum Methylomirabilota; class Methylomirabilia; order Rokubacteriales; family CSP1-6; genus AR5. The sequence goes on from JBKPRI010000434.1 coordinate 3,034, forward strand.
GACGTGCCGATCGTGGGCGACTGCCGCCGCGTGCTGCGCGCGCTCATCGAGGCCGTCAAGCAGGAGAAGGACGACGCCGGCGCGCGCCAGGCCCGGCAGGCGGCGTGGCACGCGCAGATTGCCGAGTGGAAGCAGGCTCAGCCGCTGCGCTACGAGTGGAGCGACGACGTCATCAAGCCGCAGTACGTGATCCAGGAGATCTCCAACCTGACGCGCGGCAACGCCATGATCGTCACCGGCGTCGGCCAGCACCAGATGTGGGCCGCCCAGTATTACAAGTTCACGCAGCCGCGGGCGTGGTTCACCTCGGGCGGGCTCGGCACCATGGGCTACGGGCTGCCGACCGCCATGGGCGTGCAGGCGGCGCATCCCGACAAGCAGGTCATCAACATCGACGGCGACGGCTCGTTCCAGATGAACAGCCAGGAGCTGGCCACCTGCTTCGCCGAGCACCTGCCGGTGAAGACCGTCATCATCAACAACAGCGGGCACGGCATGGTGCGGCAATGGCAGCGCATCATCTACAAGGAGCGCTACTGCGCGATCGACCTGCCGCAGATCCCCGACTGGGTGAAGCTCGCCGAGGCCTACGGGTGCGTCGGCCTGCGCGTGACCAAGCCCAGCGAGGTGGTGCCGGCCATCGAGAAGATGCTGAGCACGCCGGCGCCGGTCATCCTCGACGTGATCGTCGACAAGGACGAGTGCGTCTTCCCGATGGTGCCGGCCGGCGGCGCCAACACCGACATGATCCTGGCTCCGCCCACGCGCGAGGTGCGCGAGAAGGCGGAGAAGTCGCAGACGGGCTTCTGATGAGCGGCAACGGCTCGGAGCCCCGCAAGCACACCATCTCGGTGCTGGTCGAGAACAAGTTCGGCGTGCTGTCGCGCGTGGCCGGACTCTTCTCGGCCCGCGGCTACAACATCGAGAGCTTGTCGGTGGGCGAGACGCTCGACGCGAGCGTCTCCCGCATGACCATCGTGGTCACGGGCGACGAGTTCGTCATCGAGCAGGTGATGAAGCAGCTCCACAAGCTCATCGACGTCATCAAGGTGAACGACCTCACCGACGACAGCCACGTGGAGCGCGAGCTGGTGCTGATCCGCGTGAACGCGGAGCCGCAGCACCGGGCCGAGATCCAGCGCACCGCCGACATCTTCCGGGCGCGGGTGGTGGACGTCACCCCGGTGTCCTTCGTGCTGGAGGCCACCGGCGACGAGGGCAAGATCGAGGCGCTGCTGGAGCTGCTGCGCCCCATCGGCGTCCAGGAGGTCGTGCGCACGGGCAAGATCGCCATCGGCCGGGGCCCCAAGACCCGCGTCAAGCGGGCCCCCGAAAAACGCCCACGGGTCTCCGAGGACCCCCGCGTGGTCGGGTTCGCAGATTAGGGTGCCCCTTCAAAGAAAGGACAGACGAGCATGCCGGCGAAGATCTATTACGACCAGGACGCAGATCTCGGCCTCCTCAGGGGGAAGAAGATCGCGATCATCGGCTATGGCAGCCAGGGCCATGCCCACGCGCTCAACCTCAAGGACTCCGGGCAGGACGTCGTGGTCGGGCTCTACAAGGGCGGCAAGAGCTGGGCGCGGGCGGAGAAGGACGGCCACAAGGTGGCGCCGGTGGCCGACGCCGCCAAGATGGGCGACGTCGTCATGATCCTGCTGCCGGATCAGACGCAGCGCGAGGTGTTCGAGCAGTCCATCCGCGCGAACATGAGCAAGGGCAAGATGCTGATGTTCGCCCACGGCTTCAACATCCACTTCAACCAGGTGGTGCCGCCGCCCGACGTCGACGTCACCATGATCGCGCCCAAGGCGCCCGGGCACGTCATGCGCGACCTCTTCGTGCAGGGCCCCGGCGTGCCGGCGCTGGTCGCCGTCCAGCAGGACGTCACCGGCAAGGCGCGCGACATGGCGCTGGCCTACGGCAAGGGCGTGGGGTGCACGCGCGCCGGCGTGATCGAGACGACGTTCAAGGAAGAGACGGAGACGGATCTCTTCGGCGAGCAGGCCGCGCTGTGCGGCGGCATCTCGCATCTCATCAAGGCGTCGTTCGAGACGCTGGTCGAGGCCGGCTACCAGCCGGAGGTCGCGTACTTCGAGTGCATGCACGAGATGAAGCTCATCGTGGACCTCTTCTACCAGGGCGGGCTCGCCTACATGCGCTACTCGGTGTCGGACACCGCCGAGTACGGCGACTACACCCGCGGCCCCCGCGTGGTGAGTGAGCAGACCAAGGCCGAGATGAAGAAGATCCTCACCGAGATCCAGTCCGGCCAGTTCGCGCGCGAGTGGGTGCTGGAGAACCAGGCCAATCGCGCCGGTTTCCTGGCCATGCGCCGCCGCGACGCCGAGCACCAGATCGAGGAAGTCGGCAAGCGCCTGCGCGCGATGATGTCCTGGATCAAGCCACCGAGAGAGTGATGGCCGGCAAGCTGCCGATCGCCAAGGAGGGCTGGCCGTTCATCGCGATCCCGGGCGCGGTCGCGCTCGGGCTCGCGCTGCTCGGCCACCGGCGGCTGGCGCTGCCGTTCGCAGCGGCGGCGGCGGCCTCGGCGGGGTTCTTCCGCGATCCCGAGCGAGCGATCCCGATGGTGGCCAACGGCGTGCTGTCGCCCGCCGACGGCAAGGTGATCTCCGTCGAGGATGCCGTCGATCCCTTCGTGGGGCCGTCGGTGCGGGTGGCGATCTTCCTGTCGCCGCTCGACGTGCACGTCAACCGCGCGCCCATCGGGGGCGTGGTCACCGACGTGCTCTATACGCCGGGCGCGTTCAAGCCCGCCTACGACAAGGAGGCCGACGTCAACGAGCGGTGCGCGATTCGCCTGCAGGGGGAGCACGCCCGCGTGAGCTGCGTGCAGATCGCCGGCATCGTCGCCCGGCGCATCGTCTGTCGCGTGGGCCCGGGCGACAAGCTGTCGGCCGGCGAGCGCTACGGCATGATCCGCTTCGGCTCCCGCACCGACTGCTACATGCCGCGCGGGACCGAGGTCACCGTGCGGGCCGGCGAGACGGTCCGCGGCGGGCAGACGGTGATCGGAGTGCTCCGGTGATTCCACGGCGCTCGGGCAAGCGGCTGCGGCGGCGGCCGTGGCAGGAGGGCGGGGAGCGGCGGCGGCAGGGCATCTTCCTGTTCCCGAGCCTGCTCACCACCGGCAACGTCTTCTGCGGCTTCTTCTCGATGCTGCTGGCCGTCGAGCATCGCTACACGGAGGCGGCGCTGGCCATCTTCGTGGCGATGATCATGGACCTGCTGGACGGGCGCGTGGCTCGGCTGATGAAGGCCACCAGCCAGTTCGGCGTGGAATACGACTCGCTGGCCGACGTCATCTCGTTCTGCGTGGCGCCGGCCTTCCTGTTCTACAACTTCGCGCTGCAGCCGCTGGGGCGCGCCGCCTGGTTCGGCGCCTTTCTGTTCGTGATCTGCGGCGCGCTCCGCCTGGCGCGCTTCAACGTGCAGACCAGCAGCGTGGACCGGCGCTTCTTCATCGGCCTGTCCACCCCGGCCGCGGCCGGCGTGGCGGCGTCCACGGTGATCCTGCTGCAGGGAGACGAGCCGACGCGCGCGGTGCGGGTGGCGCTGGCCATCACCAGCTATGTGCTCGCGCTGCTCATGGTCTCCACGTTCCGCTACTGGTCCTTCAAGGAAGTCGACTTCGCGCGCAAGCGTCCGGTGGAGACGCTGCTGGTGGTCGTGCTGGCCGTCATGATCGTGGCCACCATGCACGAGGTCTTCCTGTTCCTGGTCTTCGGCGGCTACGCGCTCTCGGGCCCGGTCCGCCGGGTGGTGGTGGGCCGCCCGCCGGCGCCTGCGCCGGCTGAAGCCGCCGCGGGTAGGGACTGACGAATGAACGCAAAGGAGGGGACGGGGGAACCCTTCGAGGGTGCCCCTTCAATATGAGCACGCATCGAATCGCGGTTCTCCCGGGTGACGGCATCGGCCAGGAAGTGACGGAGCAGGCCGTGCGTGTGCTGCGCGCGGTCGGGAAGATCTCGGGCGCTTCCTTCGAGTTCGAGCAGGCACTGGTGGGCGGCGCGGCCATCGACGCCACCGGCCACCCGCTGCCGCCGGCAACGCTCGAGCTGTGCAAGAAGGCCCACGCCATCCTCTTCGGTGCCGTCGGCGGCCCCAAGTGGGAGAACGTGCCCCACGAGGTGCGCGCCGAGCGCGGCCTGCTGGCCATCCGCAAGGAGCTCGACCTCTACGCGAACCTGCGGCCGGCCACGTGCTTCTCGATGCTGGTGGACGCCTCCCCGCTCAAGCGCTCGGTCGTCGAGGGCACCGACATCATGGTGATCCGCGAGCTGACCGGGGGCCTCTACTACGGCGAGCCGCGCGGCGTGGAGCGCTTCGCCGACGGCGGCGCCCGTGCCGTCAACACCATGGTCTACACCACACGCGAGATCGAGCGCGTGGCGCGCATGGGGTTCGAGGTCGCGCGCAAGCGGCGCAAGCACCTGACCAGCGTGGACAAGAACAACGTCCTGGTGGTGTCACAGCTCTGGCGCGAAGTCGTCACCACGGTCGCCAAGGACTATCCCGATGTGACGCTGGATCACATCCTCGTGGACAACTGCTCGATGGCGCTGGTCCACAAGCCCACGCAGTTCGACACGATCGTGACCGAGAACACCTTCGGCGACATCCTCTCGGACGAGGCGGCCATCCTGGCCGGCTCCATGGGCATGCTGCCGTCGGCGTCTCTCGGGGGCACGGTCGGCCTCTACGAGCCCGTGCACGGCACCGCGCCCGACATCGCGGGGCAGGGCGTCGCCAACCCGATCGCGGCGATTTTGTCGGCGGCGATGCTCCTGCGGTACTCTCTGAACATGGTCCGCGAGGCCGATCGCGTCGAGGCTGCCGTGCAGCGCGTGCTGGAGCAGGGGCACCGCACGCGGGACATCGCCGGCCCGAACGACAAGGCGCTCGGAACCAAGGAGATGGGAGACCTCATCGTGCAGCACGTGGAGCGCGGCTGATGGCCAACGGCGTGACCGTGGCCGTGGTGGGCGCCACCGGCGCCGCCGGCCAGACGACGCTCAAGATCCTCGAGGAGCGCAAGTTCCCCGTGCGCGAGCTGCGCGCCTTCGCCTCCGAGCGCTCGGTCGGCAAGACCGTGATGTTCGCGGGAGACGCGGTGAAGGTCCAGAAGGTGGAGGCGCCGGCTTTCAAGGGCGTCGACATCGCCATCTGCTCGGCCGGCAGCACCCAGGCGCGGGAGTACGCGCCGATGATCGCCAAGGCCGGCGCCATCGTGGTGGACAAGTCCAACGGCTGGCGGATGGATCCCCAGGTGCCGCTCGTCGTTCCCGAGGTCAACCCTCACGCCGTGCGGGCGCACCACGGCATCATCGCGTCGCCCAACTGCACGACCATCGTCGCCATCATGCCGCTCAAGCCGCTGCACGATGCCGGCCGGCTGCGCCGCGTCGTCGCCACCTCGTACCAGTCGGTGTCGGGCGCCGGCGTGCAGGGCATCGCGGCGCTGCGCGAGGAGACGCTGGCGTGGGCGCGCGGCGAGGCCGTCACGCCGAAGCACTTCGCGCACCAGATCGCCTTCAACCTGATTCCGGCCATCGACAAGTTCACGCCCGACGGCTACTCGGGCGAGGAGCTCAAGCTCATCAACGAGACGCGGAAGATCCTCGAGGCGCCGGACCTGCTCATCGCGCCCACGACCGTGCGGGTCCCGGTGTTCACCTGCCACTCGGTGGCGCTCAACGTGGAGACGGAGAGCAAGATCACGGCGGCGCGGGCGCGCGAGCTGTTCGCGGCCTTCCCGGGACTGCGCGTGGTCGACGATCCGGCGGCCCAGCAGTACCCGACGCCGCTGACGGTCGAGGGTCAGGACGACTGCGTGGTGGGCCGCGTGCGCGAGGACCTCTCGCATCCGCGTGGACTGAGCCTGTGGGTGGTCGGTGATCAGCTGCGGAAGGGGGCCGCGACCAACGCGGTGCAGATCGCGGAGCTGGTCCTTCGTTCGTAGGACCGCACGAGGAGGGCCCTCATGATGTCCCTCCGCCGCCGGTATCGCCGTGCGCGTCGTGGGCTGCGTCTGCAGCGCTTTCACCTGGCGATGTTCCTCACGGTGGTGGCCCTGGCCTACGCCGGAGTCCCGCACGTGGCCCGCGTCGTGGACGGGATGTCCGCGTATACCTCCGGGCATTACGAGCCGAAGGACACCGAGCGCGAGGTGTGGGTGCAGCGCGGCGAGGATTCCGGCGGCTTGCTCTCGAGCATTCCCTGGAGCACCGTCACGCAGATCATGCTCTTCCTGCTGGTCGCAGTCGTATGGCTGACGGTCGTGCCGACGCGGGCCTCGCGCCGGCCACCCCCTCGCTGAGCCGCCGCCGGGCCTGGCGGCTGGTCCTCGCCTACGACGGCACCGGCTTCCACGGCTGGCAGGTCCAGCCCGACGCCGTGACGGTCCAGGGAGCGCTGATCGCGGCCGCGCGCCAACTCTTCGAGGGCGAGGTGCGCGTGGTGGGCGCCAGCCGGACCGACGCCGGCGTGCATGCGCTCGGCCAGACCGTGGCGCTCACCGCGGAGGGCAGCTTCCCGGCGGCCACGGTGCAGGCCGCGCTCAACGCCCACCTGCCGCGCGAGATCCGGGTCGTGTCGGCGGCGGAGGCGCTGGACGGCTTCGACGCGCGTCGCGCCGCCCGCGGCAAGCGCTATCTCTATCTCATCGACAACGGGGCGGTACCCTCGCCGCTGCTCCTGCGCTGGGCGTGGCACGTACCCGGGCGGCTCGACGTGCGCGCGATGCGGGAGGCACTCGCCGGCCTGCGCGGCGCCCACGACTTCAGCGCGTTCTGTGCCGCCCCTGGCCGCGACGCCGAGCCCACGTGCCGCGTGCGCGCGCTGCGCATCGTGCGCCGCAAGGCGCTGGTGGCGCTCGTCGTCTCGGCCGACCGGTTCTTGCACCACATGGTGCGCAACGTCGTCGGCAGCGCCGTCGAGGTGGGGCGCGGCGCCCAGCCTCCCGGCTGGCTCGATGGCGTGCTCGCCGGCCGCGATCGCACCCGGGCGGGGCCCACGGCGCCTGCGCACGGCCTCGTTCTCCTGCGGGTCATCTATTGACGACGGGGCTTCGACGTCGCGCCCAAACCGCCGAGCACTGCTAGACTCTCAGCGATGCGTACGTATCTGCGCGTGAAGGGGCGGGACGTGACGGAGGTCGCCGCGGAGGTGGTCCGCGAGCAGCCGGTCAGCCTCTACGTCAACGGCGAGAAGTTCCTCACGCTGCTCTGCTCGCCGATGGGGCTCGAGGACCTCATCGTCGGGTATCTGTGGATGGAGAAGGTCATCGGCGATGTCGCCGAGATCGCGCGGCTGGAGGTCTCCCCGGTCGACGGGCGCGCGGAGGTCACGCTGACGCATCCGGTCACGCTGCCGACCGAGCGCATCCTCACGTCCGGCTGTGGCGGCGGCATCACGTTCCGCATCGACCACCGGCTCTTTCCGCGTCTGCGCTCGAGCGTGCGGGTGCGCCCGGCGCAGCTCGGCGAGCGCATGAAGGACCTCTTCCAGGCGGCCGTGTACTACCAGCGCTCGCGGGGCATTCACGGCGCCGCGCTCGCCGACGCCGATCGGCTGCTCATCGTGGCCGAGGACGTCGGGCGTCACAACGCCGTGGACAAGGTGAAGGGCGAGGCGCTGCGGCGGGGGATCGCCACCGAGGACCGCCTGCTGCTGTCCACCGGGCGCGTGTCGTCGGAGATGCTCCTGAAGGCGGCGCGCATGGGAGTGCCGGTGGTCGCCTCGCGCACGTCGCCGACCGAGATGGCGGTGGCCCTGGCCGAGCAGCTCGGGGTGACGGTGTGCGGCTACGTGCGCCCCGACGGCCTCAACGTCTATGCCGGCGACGCCGTCGTGCTGGACGCGCCGGTCGGGGCGGCGGGTGGCTGACGAGTCGCCCGAAGCCCGGGCCTATCGGCGCGGCTTCCGGCAGAAGAACAAGCGCGATGACTACGCCCTCGACCTCTTCCAGGAGGCTCGGGCCAAGCTCGTCAGCGACCCCGGGCGGGTGGGCCAGATCCTCGGAGAGCTGTCGCGGCTCTACAATCCGCTGACGGACGGGCCCATCGTCGACCTTCCCACGAGAGCCGCGATCATGGCCCGCCTCGAGGCCGGCCGGGCCGACGAGGCCGGCGCCCTCCTCGATCGCCGATACGAGCTCTACGCTCCGATCGATGACGCCGAGCGCGAGGGACCGGGAACGCGCGACGGCTGATCGGTGTTACTGGCTCGCCCAAACCGTCACAACGATTGCGCGATGCGGCGTATACGTATGTTGACACCGCGTGGTCAGACCACCTAGGATGCTTCGCAATTCGCCACCCTGTGGCCTGAAGGAGGTCGGGGATGAGTCAAGGCCTGACCGACTGGCTCCAGCAGAGTCGCTTCGTGGTCGTCGCCGTCGATCCTGTCCGTCGCAGTGTCCGCCTCAAGGGGCACACCGACATGTGCACGGATATCTCGTGCTCCGAGCGGACCGTCGTGGTCAGCGATGAGGGCACGGGAGGGGATCTGGCCGCGCTCAATGCCGGCGATGTCGTGAAGATCGAAGAGCAATCCGGGCGTCCCGAGCGGATCGTCGTGGTCCGCCGCGTCTGGGAAGAGCTGACCACACCCGAGTGGTGATCTGATCGCCCGAGCCCGCCTCTGGCAAGGAGGGTTTTGATGAGTCTATCCAGGCGTGATTTTCTCAAGGTCTCCGGCGCAACTGCCGCCGGGGTGGCCACCGGCACGGGGATCGATCTGGCCCCAGTCGAGGCCGCGGCCACATCGCTCAAGATCAAGGAAGCCAAGGCGTTCGCCGGCGTGTGTCCGTACTGTGCGGTCGGCTGCGGCCAGCTGATCTACGCCAAGGACAACAAGATCATCGACATCGAGGGCAACCCGGACACCCCGCACACGCTGGGCCGGCTCTGCCCCAAGGGCGCGGCGACCATCCAGCTCTCCAACAACCCGCTGCGACCGACGAAGGCGCTGTACCGCGCGCCGGGCTCGGACAAGTGGGAGGAGAAGCCGCTGGAGTGGATGTACGACCAGATCGCCAAGCGCTACTACGACGCGCGCGAGAAGTACTTCATCGAGAAAGAAAAGGACAAGGACGGCAAGGAGGTCGTCGTCAACCGTCTGGAGGCGATCGCCTCGCTCGGCTCGGCCTGCATCGACAACGAGGAGTGCTATCTCCTCAGCAAGCTGAACCGGACGTACGGCATCGTCTACCACGAACATCAGGCCAGAGTCTGACACTCCGCCACGGTCCCAGCTTTGGGGACCACGTTCGGTCGCGGGGCGATGACGACGAACCTGATCGACATCCAGAACTCGGATGTCATCATGGCGACCAGCAACATGGCCGAGAATCACCCGGTCGGCTTCCAGTGGGTGATGAAGGCCAAGGAGCGCGGGGCCAAGTTCATCCACGTCGATCCGCGTTACACGCGCACCAGCGCGGCGGCGGACATCCACGTCCCGCTGCGCTCGGGCACCAACATCGCGTTCTTCGGCGGGCTCATCAGCTACGCGATCGCCAAGAATCTCTACTTCAAGGACTACGTCGTCCACTACACCAACGCCTCGTTCCTCATCGATCCGGACTTCAAGACGCCGACCGACCTTGACGGCCTGTTCACCGGCTATGACCCGGTCAAGAAGACGTACGATCGGTCGAGCTGGAAGTATCAGGTCGACGGCGAGGGCAATCCCAAGCGCGACCTCACGCTGCAGGATCGCAACACCGTGTTCCAGCTCCTGCGGCGGCACTACAGCCGCTACACGCCGGAGATGGTCGAGAAGGTGTGCGGCATTCCCAAGGCCAAGTTCGAGGAGGTCGCCCAGCTCTACTGCTCCAACTCCGGCCCGGACAAGACCGGCACCATCACGTATGCGCTGAACCTCACGCAGCACACCAACGGCGTGGAGAACATCCGCGCGCTGTGCATGCTGCAGCTGCTGCTCGGCAACATCGGCCGGCCCGGCGGCGGCGTGGTGGCCCTCCGCGGTCACGCCAACGTGCAGGGCGCCACCGACCTCGAGCTGCTCTATCACGAGCTGCCCGGCTACATGGCGGTGCCGCTGCGTGACGCGCATCCGGACCTCAAGACGTACCTCGAGAAGGAGACGCCGAAGGGCGGCTACTGGACCAACAAGCCGAAGTTCTTCGTCAGCCTGCTCAAGGCCTTCTACGGCGACGCCGCGACGAAGGACAACGAGTTCGGCTACCAGTGGATCGCCAAGCGCGCGAGCGCCGACGCCTACAGCCACCAGCACATGTTCGTCGACATGTACAACGGCATCATCAAGGGCTTCCTGGCCGACGGACAGAACCCGGCGGTCGGCGGCCCCAACGCCAAGCTGGCCCGGGCCGGAATGCAGCGCCTGGACTGGCTGGTGGTGGTGGACATCTTCCTCACCGAGACCGCCGAGGTCTGGAAGGCGCCCGGCACCAATCCCAAGGACATCAAGACCGAGGTGTTCTTCATCCCGGCCGCACCGGCCGCGGAGAAGGACGGTAGCCTCACGAACACGATGCGGCTGATCCAGTGGCACGACGCCGCCGTGAAGCCGCCGGGTGACGTGCAGACCGACGCGCAGTTCATCTGCACCCTGGCGCACCGGCTGCAGAAGATGTACGCGGGCTCCAAGAAGGACCGTGACAAGGGCTTCCTGGCCGCCAACTTCACCTATGGCGCCAAGCCCGATCATCCGGAGATGGTGGAGGTGCTGAAGGAGATCAACGGCGTCGCCACCGAGGACATCACCGACAAGGACGGCAAGGTCGTTTACAAGAAGGGTCAGGCGATCGCGACGTTCGGCCACCTCACCGACGACGGCAAGACGACGTCGGGGTGCTGGATCTACACCGGCGTGACCGTCGAGGGGCCTGACGGCAAGCTGATCAACAAGGCGGCCGGGCGCAAGCCCGCCGATGAGAAGGACTACCTCGCGCACGGCTGGGGCTTCGCCTGGCCGGCCAACCGCCGCATCCTCTACAACCGCGCGGCGGCCGACCTCCAGGGCAAGCCGTGGAGCGAGAAGAAGAAGCTCATCTGGTGGGATGCGAGCGTGCCGGGCGCCAAGCCGGAGGACAAGCCCGGCAAGTGGGTCGGCCTGGACGTGCCGGACTTCAATCCGTTGCTGGCGCCGGACGCCAAGAACGGCGACAAGCCGTACATCATGCGGGGGGACCTGGTCGGCGGCTTCTTCGGGCCGCTCAACGACGGTCCGTTCCCGGAGCACTACGAGCCGGTGGAGTCGCCCACGAAGAACCTGCTCTCCAAGCAGCAGATGAACCCGGTGGTGAAGATCTGGAAGGTGCCGGATCAGAAGAACGAGCTGGCCCCGGTCGGATCGCCGGACTATCCCTACGTGATCACGACGTACCGCCTGACCGAGCATCACCTCTCGGGTGTCATGTCGCGCTATCTGCCGATGCTGGCGGAGCTGCACCACTCGCACTTCGCGGAGATCAGCCACGAACTCGCCAAGGAGCTCGGGATCCAGAACGGCGAGAAGATCACGGTGAGCAGCCCGCGCGGCAAGGTGGTCGTCACCGCCATGGTCACGAATCGCATCAAGCCGTTCGTCATCGACGGCAAGACCGTGCACCAGATCGGCGTACCGTGGCACTGGGGCTGGAAGGGCGTCGAGGAGCTGCCCGGCAGCCGTGGCGACATCACCAACGACCTGTCGTCGACCGTCGGCGACCCCAACGTCTTCATCCAGGAGACGAAGGCCTTCGTGTGCAACGTGAAGAAGGGGGTGGTCTAGCCATGGCCCGTACCCTCGCGATGTTCACGGACACGTCACTCTGCATCGGCTGCCGCGCGTGCCAGGTGGCGTGCAAGCAGTGGAACGAGCTCGGCCTCGAGGTCCCGGCGTGGACCGGCGGCTACCAGAATCAGAACCACTTCACGGACAAGACCTTCCGGCTGGTGCGGTTCATCGAGGAGCCCGGCGGCAAGCCCAACGGCGACCTCGCGTGGCTGCTGATGTCCGACGTCTGCAAGCACTGCGCGCAGGCGGGGTGTCTGGACGCCTGTCCGACGGGCGCGATCTACCGGACGGAGTTCGGCACCGTCAACATCAACCAGGACGTGTGCAACGGTTGCCGGTACTGCGTGTCGTCGTGCCCGTTCGGCGTGGTGGCGTTCAACGAGTCGACCGGCACCGCCAAGAAGTGCACGTTCTGTAACGACCGCATCCACAACGGCCTCGGGCCGGCCTGCGCCAAGGCGTGCCCGACCGAGTCGATCCAGTTCGGCTTCCGCGACGAGCTCGTCGCCAAGGCCACCAAGCGGGTGGAGGCGCTCAAGGGCATGGGCTTCAAGGAAGCCCAGCTCTACGGCCACGACACCGGCGGGTTCCTCGGCGGGCTCAACGCCTTCTTCCTGCTGCTGGCCAAGCCGGGCACGTACAACCTGCCGGAGAATCCGAAGCTGCCGCAGCGCAACGTGGTCGTCGACTCGCTGCTCTCGATCGGCTCCGCGCTGGCCATCGGGCTGGGCGTGCTGCTCTCGTTCCGGGACCGCGGGAAGGGGGACGCCAACCACGATGCTTAAGACTCCGCACTGGGAGATGATGATCGTCTGGTACTTCTTCCTCGGCGGCATCGCCGGGGGGGCGTACTTCACCGCGGCCATCGCCGACAACTTCGGCGGCGTACGCGATCGGATGGTTGCGCGGGTCGGATACCTGCTCTCGCTGCCGCTGGTCGGCGTGTGCGGCCTGCTCCTCATCGCCGACCTCGGCGTGCCCACACGCTTCATGAACATGATGCGCACCCTCAAGTTCTGGGACCCGATGTCGATCGGCGCGTGGATGGTCGGCGTCTTCGGCCTGTTCACCTTCGTGTCCGCGGTGCTGAGCCTGTCGTCGTCGGAGTCGCACGCCGCGATCCGGCGCAAGGTGAGCCTGGTCGGCGTCTTCTTCGGCTTCTTCCTGGCCAGCTATACCGGCGTGCTGCTGAGCAATACGGCGCTGCCCTTCTGGCGGGACGCGCGGCTCATGGGCGCGCTCTTCCTGGCCTCGGGCGCCTCCACGGGCATCGCGGCCATCACGCTGATCATGTTCGCCACCGGCCACACGGCGGGCGAGGGGTGGGGCAAGCTCAAGCGGGCCGACCACGTCTCGATGCTCATCGAGGCGGTGCTGCTCGTCGCGGTCGTGGTCCTGGCCGGCGCGGCGGCCAAGCCGCTGACCAGCGGGCACTTCGCGCCGCTGTTCTGGGGTGGGCTCGTCGGCCTCGGGCTGATCGTGCCGTTCGTCCTCGATTTCGTCGGGCATCGCGCGCGCGCCGTGGGTGCGCTGGCGGCCGCCCTGGTGCTCATCGGCGGCTTCGTCCTGCGGTACGTGGTGCTGATGTCGATTCAGGCGTGACCCGTCTCCGCGGGGACGTTGCAGCACGGCGAGGGGCCCCTCCGGGCCCCTCGCGGTTTTTCCCCTCGTGAGCGAGCTGCAGGACGCCTGGGCCGACCTGCTGCGCCGGCGACCATCGTTCGCGCCGAGCGTGGCCATCTACGGCGACATCCTCGATGCGTGGGCGCGCTGGTCGCCGCCGCGGCCTCTTGCCCTGACGGCGACACCCGACGCCTGGCGCCGATCGTGGGAGAGCGGCACGCCGCTCGTGGCGGAGGCGGCGCGCATGCTTCGCGCCGCCGACCTCGAGGATCTCGTCGCCGCCGCCATGGAAGCCCTCGCGCGCGTCGAGCCCGGGCTGGCGCCCGGGCTGCAGGCCTTCGCCACGGCGTGGGATGGTGGCGCGGTGGGGCCTCGGATTCTGCTGCCGGCCCGCGGCCGCATCGGCGCGGCGCCGTCCGAGGCGGCCGGCCTCGGCGCCGAAGCCGTCGCGTTCCTCGCCGGCGCGAGCCTTCGCCCCGCGCTGGACTCGCTGTTCGCGCCGGCCCGTGAGCACTTCACCGACAACGCCTGGTCACTCGGGATCTGCCCCTTTTGCGGCGGCCCCCCGGGCTTCATCGACGTCGTGGAGGACGGTCGCCGACGTCTAGCCTGTCACCTCTGCGGCGGGGCCTGGCCATTCGCCAAGCTTCGCTGTCCCTTCTGCGGGGTGGACGGGGCCGCCCATCAGGTGAGGCTGACCCCCGAGGACCCCCGCGAAGAGGGGTACCTGGTCTCCGCCTGCCGCGAGTGTCGCGGTTATATCAAGGAGGTGGACCGGCGGGCTCGCTGGAACGCCGGGCCCCCGCTCATCGAGGACTGGGGCTCCCCACACTTCGATCTGATCGCCCACCGCCAAGGCTACTGGCGGCCAATCCCCTCCATCGTCCAATTCGCTCACTGATTGCCCACCGTCTTATCGGGAATATGGTAAAATCCCGCCGTCATTGAGGTTTCTGGGATGCATCCGAGCCTGATCAACCCGGCGGTCGTCGGTTACATCTGCGCGATGGGCCTCGCGCTCGCGTACCTCGTGCAGCGGCACGAGCTCGTCCACCGGCTCGCCGTCCTCGTCACGCTTGCGGCGTGGGCCGCCCACTCCGTGGCACTCATCGTGCGCGCCGTCGAGCTGGGCGCGCCGCCGCTGGGCAGCCTCTCCGACGCCATCTCGGTCGGCGTGTGGGTGATCGTCGCCCTCGAGCTCATGATCGAGCAGCGCACCGGGCTGCGCATGCTGGGGGCCTTCGTGCTGCCGATCGTCGTGCTCCTCTCGCTCAAGGCCACCACCGCGCGTCCGGCGAGCCTGGCGCCGGCGCTGGCGAGCGCGTGGATCTGGATCCACATCGCGCTGGCCATGGTGGGCTTCGCGGCGTTCGTCTTCAACTTCGTCGGCGCACTCATGTACCTGCTGCAGGAGCGGCAGCTCAAGACCAAGCGTCCGGGCGCGTTCTATTACCGGCTGCCGGCGCTGGAGACGCTCGATCGCCTGACCTTCCGCACGCTGGCGCTCGGCTTTCCGTTCCTCACCGTGGGCCTGATCCTTGGCGCCATGTGGGCCCGCACGGCGTGGGGCAGCACGCTGACGTTCGATCCGCTGGCGTTCTTCTCGCTGGTGGCGTGGGTCATCTACGCCGGCAACCTGGCCGGGCGCGCGGCCGGCGGCTGGCACGGGCGGCGCGCCGCCTACTTCGCGATCTTCGGGTTCGCCGCGCTGGTGCTCACGCTCGGCGCCGGACTGTTCCTGCCGGGGCGCCACGGGTCCTGATGCCGCTCTTCGTCGCCGGCCTCAGTCACAAGAACGCCCCGGTCGGACTCCGCGAGCAGCTCGCCGTCGAGGAGGACAAGCTGCGCGAGCTGCTGCGCGACATCCAGAGCGACGGCGTGCTGCCCGAGCTGGTCGTGCTCTCCACCTGCAACCGCGTGGAAGTGTACGGCGTGGCCGAGGCGCCCGGCGAGGCGCGCGCGACGGCGTTCCGCCATCTGTGCCGCTATCGCGGCCTCGACCTGGGCGCGGTGGAGCCCATCCTCTATACGCACCTCGACACCGAGGCCGTCCGGCACGCCTTCCGGGTGGCGGCCAGCCTCGACTCGATGATGATCGGCGAGCCCCAGATCCTCGGCCAGGTGAAGGATGCCTTCGCGCTGGCCCAGGCCTGCGAGACCGTGGGGCCGCGCCTGCACACGCTCTTCAGCCAGGCCTTCAGCGTCGCCAAGCGCGTGCGCACCGAGACGGACATCGCGCGCCACGCGGTCTCCGTCTCCTTCGCGGCGGTGGAGCTGGCCAAGAAGATCTTCGCCGGCCTGGCCGGCCGCGCGGTGCTGCTCATCGGCGCCGGCAAGATGAGCGAGCTGGCCGCCAAGCACCTCGTCGAGCAGGGCGCGTTTCCGGTCTACGTCACCAATCGCACGTGGTCGCGCGCGCAGGACCTCGCCCGTGCACTGTCCGGGGTCGCGGTGCCGTGGGACGAGATGGAGACGGCGCTGGCCAGCGTGGACATCGTGGTCACGTCGACCGGCGCGCGCGAGCCCGTGGTGCGCGCGGCGACCGTCGCGCGCGTCATGCAGGGACGCCGTGGCCGCCCGCTGTTCTTCATCGACATCGCCGTCCCGCGCGACGTCGAGCCCGGTGTCGATGGTCTCGACGACGTCTACCGCTACGACATCGACGATCTCAAGCAGGTGGTGGACGCCAACCTCCGCGAGCGCGCGCGCGAGGCCGAGCGCGCCGAGACGCTGATCGAGCGCGAGGTCGCCAAGTTCCTCACGCGCCAGGGTGACGTGGAAGTCGTCCCCACCATCGTCTCGCTGCGGGCGCACCTGGAGGAGATCCGGCTGGCCGAGGTCAAGCGCGCGCTGGCGCGGCTGCCGGACGCCACGCCGGAGACGCGCGCGGCGCTCGACGCGCTGTCGAGCGCGATGATCAACAAGATCCTGCACGCGCCCATCACCAAACTGCGCGAGTCCTCGCGCGCGGGCGCGGGGCGCTCGTGGCTGGAGGCCGTGCACGAGCTGTTCGGACTGGGGCGCCGCGGATGATCCGCGTGGGGACTCGCGGCAGCGCGCTCGCGCTCGTCCAGGCCGGACTGGTGAGCAGCGCCCTCGGCGCCGACGCCGAGATCGTGCCGATGCGCACCGAAGGGGACCGCCTGGCCGAGGCGCGGCTGGCCGCGGTCGGCGGCAAGGGCCTCTTCGTGCGCGAGATCGAGGACGCGTTGCTGCACGGCGAGATCGACCTGGCCGTGCACAGCCTCAAGGATCTGCCGGCCGAGCCGCCGGTCGGACTCGCGCTGGTGGCCTTCCTCCCGCGCGAGGATCCACGCGACGTGCTCGTCGGCCAGCGTGCGGTGACCCTGGAAGATCTGGCGCCGGGCGCGGTGATCGGCACGTCGAGCCCGCGCCGCCGCGCGCTGGTGCTGGCCGCACGGCCCGACCTCGCCGTGGAGCCGCTCCGCGGCAACGTCGACACGCGGCTGCGCAAGCTGGCCGCGGGCGGCTTCGAGGCGGTGCTGCTCGCCGCCGCCGGTCTGCGCCGTCTCGGTCTCGCGCCCGCGCACTGCACGCC
>JBKPRI010000435.1:0-6835 GCA_046734515.1 Candidatus Methylomirabilota bacterium
GCCCGGAGGTGTCCTTGTCGAGCCGGTGGACGATCCCGGGACGCCGGGGTCCGCCCACGCCCGCCACACTCGGCGCGTGGGCGAGCGCGGCGGCCGCCAGCGTGCCGCGCGCGTGGCCGGCGCCCGGGTGCACGACCATGCCGGCCGGCTTGTCGATCACCAGCACGTGGGGGTCCTCGTGGACGACGGTGAGCGCGATCGGTTCCGGCTCGAGCGTCTCGGGCGGCGGCGGCGGGATCTCGATCGCCACGCGCTCGCCGCCGCGCAGGCGGTGCGACGCCTTGGCCGGCGCGCCGTCCACGCGCACGTGGCCGTCCTCGATCAGCGCCTGGATCTTCGCGCGCGACTGCTCCGGCACCGCGGAAGCCAGCCAGCGGTCCAGCCGCGCTCCGGCGCTCGCTCGCTCGACCTCGAGCACGCGCACCTCAGGCCCCTGAGGTTTCGGCGGGTGTCCGGTCGGTGATGAGGCGCAGCGCGAGGAGCGCGACGCCGAGGGTGATGGCCGAGTCGGCGACGTTGAAGGCGGGCCAGTGCCAGCCTCGCCAGTGCACATCCACGAAATCCACCACGGCGCCGAAGCGCGCGCGATCGATGAGGTTGCCGACGGCGCCGCCGAAGATGAGGCCGATCGCCACCTTCCCCACCGCACCGCCGGCCGGCAGCACGCGGAGCGCCACGCGCGCCAGCACGGCGAGGGCGACCAGCGACAGCGCCGCGACCACCCAGCGCCACGTACGCGGCACCGTGCCCAAGAGCCCGAAGGCCAGCCCCGGGTTCATCACGAGCGTGAACGACAGCAGGTCGTCCACGAGCGCCACGGGCACACCGAGGGGGAGGCGGTCGAGGATCAGGACCTTGGAGACCTGGTCGAGCGCCACGACGGCGCTCGCCAGTGCGAACACGGCGATCACGCGCCGACGACGGCCACGCAGCGGTCGCAGAGCGTCGGATGCGCGGCGCTCTGTCCGACCGCCGCACTGCGCATCCAGCAGCGCTCGCACTTGTCGCCGGGCGCCCGGTCCACGTCGATCACGAGGCCGGGGATCTCCTGGCTCTCGTAGTGCACCGCGCCGGCCGCGCCGGGCCCGATCTCGACCCGCGAGACGATGAACAGCGTCTGCAGGAGCGCCTGCTTGGCGCCGAGCAGCGCCGGCAGATCCTCGGGCGCGCTCGCGATGCGCACGGAGGCTTCCAGCCCGCTGCCGATGAGCTTCTGGGCGCGCGCCAGCTCCAGCGCCTTGGCCACCTCGCGGCGCACCTCCAGCAGCCGGTCCCACTCGCGCTTGAGCGTGTCATCGAGCCATTCCAGCGGCACCTCGGGAAAGCGCTCGAGGTGCACGCTCTCGGCGTGCGTGCCCGGCAGGAACTTCCACGCCTCCTCGGCCGTGAACGTCAGCACCGGCGCCATGAGCCGCGCCAGCGCCGAGAACACGTCGTAGCACGCGGTCTGCGCGGCGCGGCGGCGCGGATCGTTCGGCGCCGAGGTGTAGAGGCGGTCCTTGACGACGTCGAGGTAGAGCGACGACAGGTCCACCGCGCAGAAGTTGTGGATCGAGTGGAACACCGCGTGGAACTCGTATTGCTCGTAGGCGCGCGTCACCCGGTCGACCAGCCGCGCCAGGCGATCGAGCACGAAGCGATCCACCTCGTCCAGGCGCGCGTAGGGCTGGCGATCGCGGCGCGGGTCGAAGTCGCTGAGGTTGCCGAGCAGGAACCGGTACGTGTTGCGGATGCGCCGGTAGGCGTCGGCCAGCCGGTCGAGGATCTCCGTCGAGACGCGCACGTCCTCGGTGTAGTTCTCGGAGGCCACCCACAGGCGCAGCACCTCGGCGCCGTACTTCGGCAGCAGCGCCTCCGGCGGCAGTGCGTTGCCGCCCGACTTGGACATCTTGCGTCCCTCGCCGTCCACGACGAACCCGCAGGTGAGCACGGCCTTGTAGGGCGGCGCGCCGCGCGTGCCCATCGCCTCCAGCAGCGAGGAGTGAAACCACCCGCGGTGCTGGTCCGAGCCCTCCAGGTAGAGCTCGGCCGGCCAGTGCAGCTCGGGCCGCGCTTCCAGCACGGCGGCGTGGCTGCAGCCGGAATCGAACCAGACATCGAGGATGTCGGTCTCCTTGCGGAAGCGCTCGCCGCTGCACTTGCCGCAGCGCGTGCCGGGCGGCAGCAGCTCCGCCTCCGGACGCAGGTACCATTCCTCGATGCCGCGCCCCTCGCCGAAGAGGCGCGCCACGTGCTCGATCACGCGCTCGTCCAGGAGCAGCTCGCTGCAGCCCTCGCAGTAGAAGGCCACGATCGGCACGCCCCACACGCGCTGGCGCGACAGCGTCCAGTCGGGGCGGTGCGCGACCATGTTGTAGATGCGCTCCTCGCCCCACGCCGGGATCCACTGCACCTGGTGGCGGATCGCCTCCAGCGTGCGCGGGCGCAGCTCGTGCCGGTCGAGCGCGGCGAACCACTGCTCGGTGGCGCGGAACAGCGTCGGATTCTTGCAGCGCCAGCAGTGCGGGTACGTGTGCTGGACGGCGACCTCGGCGACGAGCGCGCCGCGCGCCTTGAGCAGCGCGATGATCTTCGGATTGGCCTCCCACACCGTCTGGCCGGCGAAGTGCTCCACCTCGGCCACGAAGCGCCCGTCGTCGTCGACAGGGTTGTAGATGCGCAGGCCGAGCGCGCGGCCGAGGTCGTAGTCCTCCTCGCCGTGGCCGGGCGCGATGTGGACGAGGCCGCTGCCCGTATCCATCGCCACGAACGGCGCCGCCGCCACCTTGCCGGTGCGCTCGATCCACGGATGGCGATACTCGAGGCCCACGAGCGACTGCCCCGACATCGTGGCGAGGCGCCGCGGGGACGACAGCCCGGCCAGCGCGGCAAAGGCGTCCGCCAGCTTGGCGGCCACGACGAGCGTCTCGCCGTGGCCCTCGAGCGCGACGTAGTCCTCCTCGGGATGCACGGCGATCGCGAGGTTGGCCGGCAGCGTCCACGGCGTCGTCGTCCAGATCACCAGCGAGGCCTTCGGCGCCGACGGCGCGCCCGGCAGCGGTGCGACGAGCGGGAAGCGCACGTAGACCGACGGTGTGCGCTGGTCCTCGTACTCCACCTCGGCCTGGGCGAGCGCGGTCTTGCAGTGCATGCACCAGTGGACCGGCTTCAGCCCCTTATAGACCAGGCCGCGTCCGACGAGACGGCCGAACTCGCGCGCGATCACGGCCTCGTAGGCCGGCGCCAGCGTGAGGTACGGGTTCTCCCAGTCGCCGAACACGCCGAGCCGCTTGAACTCCTCGCGCTGGATGTCCACGAACTTCAGCGCGTACTCGCGGCAGCGCCGGATCTTCTCGACGGGATCCATCGCGAGCCGCACGTCGACGCCGGGCTTGTCGAGTCCGAGCTCGACGTCCACCTTGTGCTCGATGGGCAGGCCGTGGCAGTCCCAGCCGGGCACGTACACGGCGTTGAAGCCCGCCATGCCGCGCGACTTCACCACGATGTCCTTGAGCACCTTGTTGAGCACGGTGCCCAGGTGGATGTTGCCGTTCGCGTAAGGCGGACCGTCGTGAAGGATCCACAGCGGACGATCGGCGGCGACCTCGCGCAGCCGCTTATAGATCCCGATCTGCTCCCACCAGGCGAGCAGGCGAGGCTCGGCTTGGGGCAGGTTCGCCTTCATCGGAAAGTCGGTTTTCGGCAGGTTCAGCGTGGCTTTGTAGTCCATGACCCGGAAGCGTCATGGTACCACACGACTTTTGGACGGCCTGCGGCCTGCGCGGCGCTACTTCGGGGCCAGGTGTACCTCGCCGGCGGCGGCGTCCATCGTGACCTTGAATTGGTCGAGGAAGTCGCGGCCGAGCAGCCCCTCGCCGCCATCGCCCGCCAGCTCGTAGCTGCCGACCGGCATCTTGCCGACCCGGGCGTTGCCCACTTCCAGCGACTCGACCACCACGTAGTCGATCCGGTCGGTGCCGGTGGCGCCCGTGATCTGGCCGGTGGCGACCGGCCGCGTGATGCTGACGCCGGCGGCCTGCAGCGAGCGCGGGCTGATCATCGTGCGGTCCGCGCCGGTGTCGAGGAGCAGCCTCGCGTAATAGCTGTCGTTGATCTTGACGTCCACCAGGATGCGCTGGCCCGGCGTGTACTTGATCACGGCGGCGCCGCCGGCCGGCTTGACGGCTCCCCCACCCTCAGCGGGCGGCGCGCTGACGGCAGGCGCGGGAAGATTCCGCATGCCGATCGGTATCGCGCTGCGGCGGAACTCCGGGGGGACGTTCTGGAGCCCATCGACGTAATAGCTCTGGCCCTGCGCGTCCACGTACCGGTAGATCTCGGCACGCGCAGGCGGCGAAACGGCCAGAAGGAGACCCAGCGAGAGGGCGACGATGACGGCGCGTCGCATGCGGCGATCATACCGCACAGCGCCTGACGCGATATACGACCATTTCCGGGCCCCCCGAGACCTCCACCCGCTCCAGACGTACGCGCTCGAGCGGCTCCAGGAGGTCGGTGCGCCCGGCCAGACGTGGGAACCAGGTGGGGAAGATGATCACGTAGTCCGGGCAGACCTCGCCGATGAAGCGGATCACGCCGTCCTCGCCGTCGCGGCGGTAGGGCAGGATCTCCGGCGTCACCAGGCCCATGAGGTCGACGACCTCCCTGCGCGAGACCCAGGCGATGGCGCCGATGTCGTTCAGGGCCAGGCGCGCCCGCGGCCGGGTGTTGGCGGCCACCCAGTGCCCCAGGCGGACCTGCATGGCCTCGATGTTCTGCACCCCCCACGCGTAGCGCTCGGCCGCCGGGAACAGCGTCCACAGCCCCAGCGCGAGCCACAGCACGAGCAGCGTCCGCCAGCGGGCGAGCGGGCGCGCGAAGCCGACCGCGAGCACCACGGCGGCGAGCGGCAGCAGGTGGATCGAGTAGCGGCCCTCCTGGAAGGCCGGGCCGCGATAGGGCGCCAGCAGCGCCATGCCGAGAGGATGGGCCAGCAGCGCGAGCGCCAGCACGCCGAGCGCGCGGCCGCCCCGCCGCCACGCAAGCGCGATGCCGGGAAGAGCCAGCGGCAGCAGCGGGTTCGTCTGCCACAGCCAGCCGAGCCACTCGCGCACGTACGCCCACGGTCGCGTGAGCAGCATCAGCGAGAGCGGCTCGCGCAGGCCCCCGAGCCAGCCGATGAGACCGCCCTCGACCTTGGCGGCGGCGGTGGCCGGATACGGCGCGCCCACCGTGGCGTACGAGAAGGCGACCACCGGGGCCAGCACCAGCGCCGGGATGAGCACGAAAGCCGCCGCGCGCGCGGCGGTCAGCGGTCGCGCGAAGAGCAGGAGCGGCAGCAGGAGCGCGGCCTCCGGGCGCGCGCTCACCGCGAGGGCGGCCAGCAGCGCCGTGAGCGCGACGCGCTCGCCCGCATGACTGAGCAGCGTCCCGGCCACGAGGAGCGCGGCCAGCGTGACCTCCATGCCCGAGAGGGCGCCCCACGCGATGGGCCCTGTCCACAGCAGCGCCGCGCCCGCTACCACCGCGACGACAGGCGGCGCGCCCCACGCCAGCGCCGCGCGACGCGTGAGCAGCGCCGCGGCGAGCGCACAGGCCGTGCCGAGCGTCTTCGCGAGCGCGACCGAGGCCCCGGCCACGAGGGCGCCGCCGGCGAGAAGGAGGGTCCACAGCGGCGCGGTGGAGCCGGCGACGGGATGGCCGGGGTTGTACGCGAAGCCCTGGCCCGTCGCGAGATTGCGGGCGAAGTGCAGGTGGATCCACGAGTCGTCGAGCGGAAAGCCCCAGGCACCGGCGATGGCACGCTCGCGCACGGCAAAGAGCGCGAGCGGGAGCACGGCGGCGAGCGCGAGCAGCAGGTCGTCGCGGGAGACGCGCTCAGCGCGCAGGGCGCAGCGTGTAGCCGGCGTAGCGCACCGGCGTCTTGCCCAGTGGCAGCACGTAGAGGTAGCGCCCGTACGGCAGCTCGATCTCCACGAGGCCGCGCGGGCGCTCGGTGGCCGGGCTCCAGTGGTCCACGAACCACACGAGGCGGCGGGCGCGCGCTGGCAGCGCGACGTCGGCGTCGGGCTCCGGCGTCATCGCAGAGGCCCGCCGCGGGGCGTAGTAGCCGGGCGGGCCGTCGCCCAGATGCAGCTCGTAGATCGCGTACTCGGGCAGGTAGAACATGGCGTGGCGTAGCCAGGGATAGGAGCGCGGGTTGCCGAGCTCCGTGACGACCACCGTGTCATCGGGCCCGTAGAGGCCGCGGATGGCCGACACGAACGTCTCCACCACCGCCTCGTGCTCGCGGAGCGCGGCGGCCGTGCGGCTGAAGATCCAGTCGAACGCCTCGTGCTCGGCCGTACGGCGCCACGCGGGCATGGCGGCATCGAAATCCCGCCGGGCCGGACGGGCGCTCACGAAGAAGGCGCCGTTGGCCAGCACGATCACCATGACCACCGCGGCGGTGAGCGCGGCGCGCGCCGGCACGCTGGGCAGGCGCTCGGCGACGCGCTCCAGCGCGGCCAGCAAGACGCGGGACAGGAGGATCACGAGGGCGGGCAGGAACGTCAGCACGTAGCCGGCCTGGCCGAAGTGCACGAGCGTGTAGACGAGCACGGGCGGCACCGTCCACCCGAGGAGGAACCATTCGCGCGACGAGACGCCGTGCCGCCGCACGTACCACGGCAGCAGCAGCGTGACGGCGGCCAGGGGGCCGAGCGCGACCAGCACCGACTCCAGCAGGTAGCGCGACATGCGCAGCGTGACCTCGAGCGGGCCGCCGAGGATCGACGTCGGCTTCACGACCGTGTCGGCCAGCTGGCGCGAGGCTTCGAGGTAGCGCACGAGGCCGCCGGTGAGCCAGATCATCGGC
>JBKPRI010000436.1:0-7766 GCA_046734515.1 Candidatus Methylomirabilota bacterium
CTCCTCCGTCGTGCCCTCGAGCGCGGCCGTCGCGCGCGCACCGCCCGCACGGCCGCCGGCGGCCAGGCACTCGGCGGCGCGCGAGCCCAGCGCGCTCTCGACCGCCTTGTGCAGCGCGGCCAGCGTCTCGGGCCGGATCAGCAGATACCGCGCGCCGTTCAGCGTCAGCGCGCCGGCCCCGTCGTTCTCGAGGGCGACGCTCACCGGATCACCCGCGACCACGTGTGCGAGTCCCATCCCTCGATCAGGAGCGTCCCGACCTCGCGGCGCGTGAGGTCGCCGAGGCCGAGGTGATCGAGCGCGCGGCCGCCGGCGAGATCGCGGCCCAGCAAGACGCCGAAGACGCCGAGGAGCCCGGACACGGCCGGCGTCGGCACCCCGGCCATCCGGCCGGCGGACTCGAGCAGCGTGAGGCCGAGGGCGGCGTCCTCGGTGACGTAGCGGTGCTCGTACGTCAGCACCTCGCTCCAGAGCCCGCTGGCGATCAGCTTGGCCTGCGCCCCCGCGCCGTAGAGTCCCTCGCCCGCGCGCGCCTCGTCGTAGTACGTCGTGGCCATGTCGTAGTGCGGCGGCGGGTAGCCGATGCCCTGGCGCGCGGCCACGCGCTCGCCGTCGACGGCGTCGATCAGCTTGCGCGCGCTGGGGGACGTGCCGGCGGCGTGGATGTCGAAGCGGCCGCCATCGATGGAGGCGGCGTTGACCAGCACGAGCGGCGGATGAATGACCGGCCCCGCGTTGGTGAGCGCGGCGTCCAGCACATCCACGCACGGCCGCGTGGCCGGGAAGAGCGCGCGGATGCGCTCGAGCGCCGTCCTGGCGCGCGAGGCCGGGAACACACCGACCGGCAGGTTGGCGGCGCGGACCGGCGCCGCCACCGTGGCCGGCCCCGTCTTGCGCGTGAGAAACGGCAGCGTGCCCGTCTCGGCGAAGGCCAGCGGCAGGGTAGCGCCGGCGCGCGCCAGCGCGCGCGCGATGACGTAGCTGCCGAGCGTGCCGGGCGTGAGCAGCACGATCTCCTTGCCGGTCAGCCGCCCGGCCAGCCGCGTGGCCACGTCCTCGTGGCTGGTGGCCGGCAGCGGCACCACGATCACCTCGGCGCCCTGCAGCGCCTCGCCGATGTCGGAGGTCGCAAGGTCGAGGCGCGCGGCGCCCTGCCGCTCCTCGGCCACCAGCGTGACGGTGCCGCTCTTCAGCACGGGCGCCAGCTCGGCCGCATCGCGGCGCCACAGGCGCACGCGGTGACCGGCCAGCGCGAGATCCGCGGCGGTGGCATACCCGCCGTTACTGCCTCCCACGATGCAGACGTTCATCTCACCACTCCCTCGCGGCGCAGCGCGGCGATGCGCTCGGCCGGATATTTCAGCAGCTCGCGCAGGACGGCCTCCGTGTGCTCGCCCAGGCGGGCGGGCGGCGCCAGCGGCGCCTCGAGCGCGCCGTCCACCTTGATGGGCGTGCCCAGCGTCGCGAGCGCGCCGTGACGCGGGTGCTCGAGCTCCACCACCATGCGGCGGTGCCGCACCTGCGGGTCGTCGAGCACACGGTCCACGGCC
Source organism: Candidatus Methylomirabilota bacterium (assembly GCA_046734515.1). Taxonomy (GTDB): domain Bacteria; phylum Methylomirabilota; class Methylomirabilia; order Rokubacteriales; family CSP1-6; genus AR5. The sequence goes on from JBKPRI010000436.1 coordinate 1,551, forward strand.
AGGATCGGCGCGGCCGGCACGCCGGCGGCGTGCAGGCGGCGCAGCCACTCGTCCGTCGTGAGCTCGCGGACGCGCGCCTCGATCAGCGCCATCAGCTCGGCGCGCCGGGCCACGCGCTCGCGGTTCGTCGCGAAGCGCGCGTCGCGCTCCCACTCGGGGCGCTCGAGCGCGGCGCAGAAGCCGGCCCAGAACTTCTCGGCGAAGATCGCCACGATGAGATGGCCGTCGCGCGTGGCGAGCGCCCCGTAGGGCACCACCGAAGCGTGGCCGGAGCCGAGTGGGCGCGGCACGCGGCCGTCGGTCCAGAAGTACTGCGCCATGTAAGTCAGCAGCGAGACCTGGCAGTCGAGCAGCGAGAGGTCCACGTGCGCGCCCTGCCCCGTGCGCTCGCGTCGGAAGAGCGCGCCGGCCACCGCGAAGGCGCCGAACATGCCGCCGGCGAGATCGCCCATCGGCAAGCCCATGCGCACGGGCGGCCGGCCGTCCTCGCCGGTCACCGACATCGCGCCGCCCATCGCCTGCAGCGCGAGGTCGAACGCCGGCCAGTCGCGATACGGCCCGTCCTGACCGTACGCCGAGATCGAGCACATGATGACGCGCGGATTGACGGCGGCGAGCGCGGCGTACGCGAGGCCGAGCCGCTCCATTACGCCGGGCCGGAAGTTCTCCCACACCACGTCGGCCTCGGCCGCGAGGTCCAGAAAGACCCGGCGGCCCTCGGGCTTCGTGAGATCCAGTGCGACGGATTTCTTGTTGCGGTTGATCGACAGGAAGTACGCGCTCTCGCCGTCGGGCAGGAACGGCGGGCCCATCACGCGCATCGGGTCGCCGCCGTCGGGCTCCTCGACCTTGATCACCTCGGCGCCCATGTCGGCCAGCAGCATCGAGCCGTACGGCCCGGCCAGCATGCGGGAGAGATCGAGCACGCGCACGCCCTCGAAGAGGTTCACGCGCGGGCCGCTCCGAGGGCCGCGTGCACGCGCGCGGCGGTGATGGGCAGCGCGGTGAAGCGCACGCCGATCGCGTCGTGGACCGCGTTGGCGACGGCGGCGGACACCGGGATGACGCCGGACTCGCCGAGGCCCTTGGCGCCGAACGGGCCCTCGGGGTCCATCGACTCCACCAGGCGCACGACGAGCTCGGGCATGTCCTCGGCCTTGAAGATCGCGTAGTCCATGAAGGACGCGGTCAGGATGCGGCCGTCCTCGACGACGAGCCGCTCGCTCAGCGCGTAGCCGAGCCCCATGTGGATGCCGCCGTGGATCTGCCCCTCGGCGGCGCCCGGGTTGAGCGCGCGGCCGACGTCGTGCGCGGAGACCACGCGCCGCACGCGGATGACGCCGGTGGCTTCCTCCACGTCGAGCACGACGGCCTGGGCGGCGAAGCCGTACGCCGCCGACACGTTGCCGCGCAGGTCCTTGTCGAGCATGCCGGTGGGCGGGTCGTAGAAGGCCTCGGCCACCAGCGTGCGGCCGCCCTCGCGCAGGTGCCCGGCGCGCGCGGCGCGGTCGTAGGGGATCCGCCGCTGCGGCTCGTCGGCCACGAAGATCCAGCCGTCGGCCACCCGCAGGCGCTCGGCCGGTGCGTCGAGTTCCTCGGCGGCCATGGCCAGCAGCTGCCCGCGCAGCGTCTCGGCGGCCAGCCGCGCCGCGTTGCCCGCGATGAACGTGGTGCGGCTGGCGTGCACGCCCACGTCCCACGGCTTGATGGCCGTATCCGAGTTGACGACCTCCACGCGCTCGAGGGGGACGCCGAGCGTCTCGGCCACGATCATGGCCAGCACGGTCTCGGAGCCCTGGCCGATCTCGGTGGCGCCGGTGATCAGCGACACCTTGCCGAAGTCGTCGCACTTCACGATGGCGCCGCAGCCGTCGCTCTTGTAGATGCGCGCGCCCCCGCCCACGTGGAACATGGCCGCGTAGCCCACCCCGCGCTTCCAGCCGCCCGCGGGCGGCGTGAGGCCGGACGCCGCATCGCCGAGGGCGTCGAGGCACTCGTCCATCGCGCACGAGCCGATGACGAAGCCCTGCGGATTGGCGTCGCCGGACTTCGTCGCGTTGCGGCGGCGCAGCTCCAGGCGGTCGAGGCCGAGACGCGCGGCCAGCTCGTCCATCTGACTCTCGACCGCGAACGTGGACTCGAGGTTGCCGTAGCCGCGCATCGAGCCGGAATAGGGATTGTTCGTGTAGGCGATCGTGGTGTCGAAGCGCACGGCCGGGCAGCGGTAGAGCCCGGCCACCGTGGACAGCATCACGTACGGCGTCGTCGAGCCCCACGAGACGTAGGCGCCGTTGTCGATGACCACGTGGCAGTCGCGCGCGAGCAGCCGGCCGTCGGCGCCCGCGGCCGTGCGCAGGCGGATCGTGCACGGCTCGCGCGTGGGACAGGCGATGAATTCCTCCAGGCGCTCGAACTCGATCTTCACGGGGCGCCGGACGCGCCGGGCCAGCAGCGCGGCGATGACGTCGATCGGGTAGAGGTCGAGCCCGCGGCCGAAGTTGCCGCCGACCGGGGGCTGCAGGACGCGCACGCGGTCGCCGGTGATGCCGAGCGCCTGCGCGAGGTCGCGCTGGTAGAGGAACGGTACCTGCGTGGTGGACCACATGGTGAGCGCGTCGTGCAGGTCCCACTCGGCGATCGCCACCATGGTGCCGAGGCAGGCCGGCGTGACGAAGTCCAGGCGGTACTCGCCGTCCACCACCACCGCGGCCTCGGCGAACGCCGCCTCCACGTCGCCGTGGCTGAACTGGTAGCGCAGGTCGGTCAGGTTCGTGGCGCGCTCGGTGTGCACCAGCGGCGCCCCCGGGCGGGCGGCGGCCTCGGGGTCGAAGACGGCCGGCAGCTCGGCGTACTCCACCTCGATGAGCTCGAGCGCCGCCTCGGCGATGGCCGGAGTCTCGGCCGCGACGGCGGCGATCTCGTCGCGCACGCAGCGCACGGTGCCCACCTTGAGCGCGAGCTGGTCCCTGGCGAAGCCGAACGGGTTCTGCTCCACGTCGGCGCCCGTGATCACCGCGAGCACGCCGGGCAGCCGCGCCGCGCGCCGCGTGTCGATCCTCACCAGGCGCGCGTGCGGATGACGGGAGCGGAGGATCTTGCCGTGGGCCAGGCGCGGCAGCTCGAGGTCGTGCAGGAAGCGCGTGCGCCCGGTGACCTTGTCGGCGCCGTCCCGCTTGGGGACGCTGGTCCCGATGACGCGCGCGCGCTCCGTCACGCCCTCCGTCACGCCAGGGAGCCCACCCGCAGCCGCTCGTGGAGCATCGAGATGATCTCGTCGGCGGCCGCGCTCCGCCACATGTGGAAGATCGGCGTCTCCTGGAACGCAAAGAAGTCGCGCAGCCCGCGCTCCAGCGTCTCGTCCTTCCCCTCGCCCGGCTTCGGCGCCCGGATGGCGCCCACCACGCGGTCCTTGCGATAGATGGCCGGAAACTCCAGGTAGGTGTAGAGGTGCTGGAAGTCCTTCGTGAAGAACGCGGCGATCGGGATCGACTGGAACGTCTGCCCGTCGCGTTTGCGGAGGAACGGCGTCACGACGTCGGCGTTGGGCTGCTCCTTGGGGTCGGGCGCGGCCGAGGTGCTCATGGGCTCGCCGTCCCGCGTGAAGATGCGCAGCTCCCAGCCGGCGGCGGCGGCCAGCCGCGCGAAGACCGGGACGTCGCGACGGCAGTCCGACGACCACTCCTCGGAGATCACCAGGACCTTGGCGGGGCCGCCGGGCTGCGCGGCCAGCCACTTCAGCGCGCCCTGCTGCGCCTCGCTGAGCTGGAAGGCGTCGTAGGCCTTGCGAAAGTACTCGCCGTAGTCCCGGCGCGGGCGATTGAACGAGCCCTGGCGCCTGAGGTTCTCCGGCGTGCTCATGAACTTCACGTACTGCTCGAACGTCATGCCCTGCGCGAACCGCTCTCCACTCACCATTTCACGGGCTCCTTGTGCTCGCCGAATACGGTCTTCATGGCCTGGCAGATCTCACCGAGCGTCGCGTACGCCTTCACCGCCTCCATGATGGCCGGCATGAGGTTGGCCGTGCCGCGGGCCTCGTCGGTCAGGCGGCGCAGCGCGGCCTGTGCCTTGCGATCGTCGCGCTCGCCGCGGATCTTCGCGAGCTTGGCCACCTGCGTGGCCGCCACGCTCGGATCGAACGCGTACAACTCGACCTCGCGATCGGCCTCGGCCGCGCGCTCGCCCACGTGGGTGTTGACGGCCACCTTCGGGATCTCCCCCGACACCAGCTTCTGCTCGAAGAGATAGGCCTGGCGCGCCACCTCGGCCTGGATGGCGCCGGTCTTCACCGCTTCCACGATGCCACCCATGCGCTCGACCGCGGCCAGCTCCTCGAGGATCTTCTCCTCCATCTGGTTGGTGAGCGCCTCGACGTAGTAGGAGCCGGCCAGCGGATCGGCGGTGTCGGCGGCGCCGGACTCCTCGGCGCAGATCTGCATCGTGCGCAGCGCGATGAGCTGGGCCTTGGCCGAGGGGATCGTGTACGCCTCGTCGTACGTGGGCAGCGCCATGGTCTGGGCGCCGCTCAGCGCGGCGGCCAGCGCGATGTAGGCGCCGCGCACGATGTTGTTCTCCGGCTCCTGCACGGTGAAGGCCGAGCCGCCGCCGCCGATGAGCGAGCGGAACATGCAGGACTTCGGGTTCGTGGCGCCGAAGCGCTCACGCACCATGCGCGCGTAGAGGCGGCGGCCGGCGCGGAACTTGGCGGTCTCCTCGAAGATCTTGCCCCAGCACGTGAAGTTGAAGGACACCCGCGGGGCAAAGTCGTCGATGGCCATCCCGCGCTTGACCATCATGTCGATGTAGGCGGCCGCGATGGCGAGTCCGTAGGCCATCTCCTGCGCCGTCGTGCAGCCGGCCTCGCGGATGTGATAGCCGCACACCGAGACCGGGTTCGAGCGCGGATAGCGCTTCGCCGAGAACTCGATGAGGTCACCGACGAGGCGCAGCGAGGGATCGACCGGGTAGATCCACGTGCCGCGCGCCACGAACTCCTTGAGGATGTCGTTCTGCGGCGTGGTCACCACGCGCTCGGGCGCCGCGCCCTGCTTCTCGGCGACCGCGTAATACATGGCGGTGATCGGCGCCGCCATGCCGTTGATGGTCAGCGAGACGCTCACGCGGTCGAGCGGGATGCCGGCGAAGGCCTCCTCCATGTCGGCCAGCGTGTCGATGGCCATGCCCACGCGTCCCACCTCGCCGTCCGCGCGCGGATCGTCCGAGTCCAGGCCGAGCTGCGTGGGCAGGTCGAAGGCCACGTTGAGCGCGTCCTGGCCGTGCGCCATCAGGTACTTGAAGCGCGCGTTCGTCTCCGCCGGCGTGCCGAAGCCGATGTACTGGCGCATCGTCCACAGCCGATCGCGGTACATGTGGCGATGGATGCCGCGCGTGAAGGGGTACTCGCCCGGCTGGCCGATGTCGCGCGCGGGGTCGCGGCCGGCCAGGTCCTCGGGGCCATAGACCGGCTTCACGGGGATGTCGGCGTGCAGTCTCACGTCCCTCATGCCTTCGCCTCCTGGAAGTACGTCACGATCTCGGGCAGCGGCGTGCCCATCGGGAACACACGCGCCACGCCGAGCGTCCGCAGCGCATCGACGTCCTTGGGCGGGATGATGCCGCCGACGATCACGCGGATGTCGCCGGCGCCCTGCGCGCGCAGCCCGTCGAGCACGCGGCGGGCCAGCGGCACGTGGGCGCCGGAGAGCACCGAGAGCCCCACGACGTCCACGTCCTCCTGGATGGCCTCTTGCACGATCTCCTCCGGGGTGCGCTTGAGCCCCGAGTAGACCACCTCCACGCCGGCGTCGCGCAGCGCGTGGGCCACCACCTTGGCGCCGCGATCGTGCCCGTCGAGGCCCGGCTTGGCGATCAGGACTTTCACGGCCGCGCCATCACGTGAACGATTGCAGCGTGACCAGCTCGGCCTGCACGCGGGCCCTGGCGATCCTGAGCCTGGCCAGCGAGATCGGCAGCTTGAAGCGCCGCGGGCCGGCGCTGCCCGGGTTCAGATAGAGCACGCCGTCCTTCTCCTCCAGACGCGGCTGATGGCTGTGCCCGCTGATCACGGCGGCGAAGCCGGCCGCGCGCGGCTCGAGGTCGAGCTCATGCAGATCGTGGAGCAGATAGAGCGACACTCCGCCGAGCTCCAGGACATCGGTCTCCGGGATCGCCTTCGCCCAGGCACCGCGGTCGTTGTTGCCGCGCACGGCCGTCACC
>JBKPRI010000437.1:0-12768 GCA_046734515.1 Candidatus Methylomirabilota bacterium
CCGGCCGCCCAGCCGCCCGCGCGCAGCGTCGCGACCACGTCCGCGAGCTCGGGCGCGTCGGCAGGCCGCGCGGTCATTCGCGCGACCTCCCGGTTGAGCGTCGCGCCGAGGCCGAGGTCGAGCGCGGCCGCGGCTGCCATGAGCGTGGCGAAGAGACCGACCAGGCCGTAGGCCTCGGGGCCGAGCAGCCGGAGATAGAGCGGGACGGCGAGCAGCAGGACGCCGAGGCCGACGGCGGCGCCGGCGGCGTTGGCGGCGATGTTACGGCCGACGGTGCTCATGCGCGCTTCCGGCCGACCACGACCTTGCCGTCCTGGATGGCGTGGCGCGGCTCGTTCACGCGCTCCACCCGCGCGTCGAAGCCGGCATCGCGCAGCCGATCGAGGATGTCCAGCCCGTAGGTGCGGAAGGCCAGCACGGCGCGCCGGCCACGCAAACGATCGCCGTGATACTCCGGCTCGCACAGGTGCACGACGGCGCCGTTCTCCAGACGGGCGCGCTCGAGCGTCGCCGGCGCCTCCATGAGCGGCACGGTGAAGACGAGTACGCCGTGCGGGCGGAGCACGCGGTGGAGCTCGGCGAACGCCCGGCGATCGTCGGGCACGTGCTCGAGCACCTCGGTGCTGGTCACCGCATCGAAGGCGCGGTCCGCGTACGTCAGGCGCTGCACGTCCTGGCATTGCACGCCATCGCGGAAGGCGCCGGGCGCGACGTCGTCGAACAGCTCGGACACCGTCACCTGCGCGAACGTCCGCCGCAGGTATCGATGGAAGGCGCCGGCCGCCGACATCTCATAGACGGCGGCGTCCGGCCGGACGCCGAGCCGCGCCAGCACGATGCCCATCGCGCGGTGGCGGAACGTCGAGAGACAGCGTACGCACCGCGAGCCGGCCGGGCCCGGGTGCAGCCGCAGCACGGGAAAGCCGCAGAGGTTACAGGTCGGCAAGCAGCGGCAGCGCGGCGTCTCGCGCCGACACGATCGCCTCGCGGACCGGCCACGGAATGCCGAGCGCGGGATCGTGCCAGCGCACGCCGCGCTGGGCGTCCGGCTGGTACACGCGGGAGATCTGGTAGAAGACCTCGGTGTCGTCGACCAGCGTCTGGAAGCCGTGGGCCACGCCCTCGGGGACGAACAGCATGCGGCGGTTGTCCGCGCTCAGCTCCACCGCGGTCCAGCGATGGCGGGTCGGTGAGCCGGGCCGCAGGTCGAGCGCGACGTCGTGGATGGCGCCGCGCGTGCAGCGGACGAGCTTGGCCTCCTCGTGCGGCGCCGCCTGGTAGTGCAGGCCGCGCACGGTGCCGCGTGCGCGATTCCAGGACACGCTGCACTGTGCGAGCTCGGCGGTGAGACCGCGGGCCTCGAACTCCCGCGCGCACCAGGTTCGCGCGAAGAAGCCGCGCTCGTCGGCGCTCGGCTCGGGGTCGATCACCCACACGCCGGGCAGCGCGGTCTCGCGGAAGATCATGAACGCTCGAGCAGCCGCGGCGACGGGATCGGCATCAGGAAGCGCCCGCCGCGCCGAAGGTACTCGCCCTGCTGCGCGACGATCTCGTCCGCGAGGTTCCACGCCAGCAGCAGCGTGACGTCGGGCATCGCCTTGACGAGGTCCTCGGCGGGACGGATCGGCAGCCGCACGCCGGGCATCAGACGGCCCTGCTTGTGCGGGCTGCGATCGACGGTGAACTCGAGCAGGTCCGTCCCGATGCCGCAGGCGTTCAGCAGCACGGTGCCCTTGGCCGGCGCGCCGTAGGCGGCCAGGCGCCGGCCCTCGGCGCGCAGACGGCGGAGCAGGGCGGGCAGCTCGACGCACACCCGCCGCACGTCGGCGCTGAAGCCCGTGTAGCGCGCGGTGCTGGTGAGGCCGGCCGCGGTTTCCTCCCCGGCCAGGCGCCCGACCGCCGGCGCGATCGGGCGTGCGCCCGCGCGCTGCAGGAAGACGCGCAGCGAGCCGCCGTGCACGCTCTGCCGCTCGACGTCGAAGACCTCGAGGCCAGCGCGGCCGGCCAGCCGCGCCAGCGCGGCCAGCGAGTAGTAGAAGACGTGCTCGTGATAGATCGTGTCGAACGCCGTGCGCGCGAGCATCTCGCCGAGGTACGGGAACTCGAAGACGGCGGCGCCGTCCGGCGCCAGGCACGCGGCCACCGCCTCCAGGAAGGCGTTGATGCCGGGCACGTGGGCGAGCACGTTGTTGCCGACGATCACGTGCGCGCGGCCGAAGTCACGCACGATCTCTTCCACCGCGTCCGGCCCGAAGAAGCGCGCCAGCGTGGGGATGCCGCGCGCGCGGGCCACCTCGGCCACGTTGCGGGCGGGCTCGACGCCGAGCACCGGCACGCCGTGCGCCTGGACGAAGCGCAGGAGGTAGCCGTCGTTGCTGGCGATCTCCAGCAGGCGCCGGCCGGCCCCCAGCGTGAAGCGTGACACGAGGGCGTCCGCCATCGCGCGTGCGTGCGCCAGGAAGGATTCGGAGTACGAGGAGAAGTACACGTAATCGCCGAAGAGCGTCTCGGGCGGCGCCGTCTCGGTGAGCTGCACGAGGTGGCAGCGCCCGCAGTAGACGACGGCGAGCGGCAGGCGCGGCTCCGGCCGCGCGGCGTCCTCCGGGCGCAGGAGCGCGTTGGCGAGCGGCTGGGCGCCGAGGTCGAGGAAGGGCTCGCCGAGCGCGGCGGTGCAGCCGAGGCACGCGCGCGGGGTCACGGCCGGCGCGCGGCCTGCCACCGCTTCTCGTACCAGGCGATCTGCTCCAGGCTCAGGTCGAAGAGGGCCGCGGGCGACGTCGCCTCGGACGCCCGGCGATACCACGTCACCGTGAGCTCGGCGGCTTCCTTCAGGGTGAGCAGCGGACGCCAGCCCAGGCGCTCGTGCGCGCGCCGGCAGTCGAGCCGCAGCAGGCCGGCCTCGTGCGGCGCGTTCGCCTCGGCCACGGCCTCCCAGCGGCCGCCGCCCCACAGTCCCAGCACCAGCTCGACCAGCGCCGCCACCGGCAGCGCGTCGTCGGCGGCGGGCCCGAAGTTGAAGGCGGTGGCCGCGGCATCGGTCTCGACGAGCTGCTCGGCGAGCATCAGGTACCCGCGCAGAGGCTCCAGCACGTGCTGCCACGGCCGCACGGCCGACGGGTTGCGCACGCGCACCGTCCGGCCGCCGGCCAGCGCGCGCATGATGTCGGGGACGAGCCGGTCCTCGGCCCAGTCGCCGCCGCCGATCACGTTGCCGGCGCGCGCGGTGGCGATGCGCGCGCCGGCGGCGAAGAACGAGTCGCGATAGGCGGCGGTGACCAGCTCGGCGGCGGCCTTGCTCGCGCTGTAGGGATCGTGACCACCGAGCGGCTCGTCCTCGCGGTAGCCCTCGGGCCGCTCACGGTTGGCGTAGCACTTGTCGCTGGTCACGACGACGACGGCCTCGACGGAGGGCCTGCGCCGCACCGCCTCCAGCACGCGCGCCGTGCCGAGCACGTTCGTGGCGAATGTCTCCACCGGCGCGCGATAGGAGCGGCGCACCAGCGATTGCGCGGCCAGGTGAAACACGACGCTGGGCCGGACGGCGTCGAGCGCGGCGTCCAGCGCGGCGCCGTCGGTGACGTCGCCGACCCGCGAGACGAGGCGCTCGGCTAGGCCCGAGCGGACGAAGTAGGAGGGCGTGGTGTCGGGGGCCAGCGCATAGCCGCTGACGCGGGCGCCGAGCGCCCACAGCCACGTGGCCAGCCAGCCCCCCTTGAAGCCGGTGTGCCCCGTGACCAGGACCGCGCGATCACGCCAGAACTCACGCCGGACCATGCTGTCGATCCGGCGGCCGTGGCGTGCTCAGCGCCAGGCCGCCCAGGCGGCTTTGTCCTGCCGCCAGAGCTCGTTCAGCAGATCCATCTCGCGCGGCGTGTCCATGCACTGCCAGAAGCCGTGGTGCTGATAGACCGCGAGCTGGCGCATGCCGGTCAGCTTCATGAGCAGTGACTGCTCGAGGCTCTCGTCGTCGCCGGTGATGAGCGGCAGCACGGCCGGCTCGAAGACGAAGAAGCCGCCGTTGATCCAGCCGCCCTGGACCTGCGGCTTCTCCTGGAAGAACTGCACCATGTCGCGATCGATCACGACCTCGCCGAAGCGCGACGAGGGCCGCACCGCGGTCAGCGTGGCCAGCTTGCCGTGCGAGCGGTGGAAGGCGAGCAGCTTGTCGATGTCGACGTCGGCGACGCCATCGCCGTACGTCACCATGAACGGCCCGCGCCCGAGGTAGTGCCCCACGCGGCCGAGGCGGCCGCCGGTGAGCGTGCTCTCGCCGGTGTCGGCCAGCGTGATCGTCCAGCCGTGCTCGCTGTGCGCGCCGTGGATCTGCAGCTCGCGCGAGCCGAGCGTCACCGTCACGTCGCGGTGGCGCAGCTCGTAATTCAGGAAGTAGTCGCGGATGACGTCGCCCTTGTAGCCCAGGCAGATGACGAAGTCGGTGTGGCCGTAGTGGGCGTACGTCTTCATGATGTGCCAGAGGATCGGCCGTCCTCCGATGGCCACCATCGGCTTGGGGCGGAATTCCGTCTCTTCACGCAGCCGCGTGCCGAGCCCGCCGGCGAGAAGCACGACCTTCATCGGTATGCCGTCGATTATAGTAAGTGGCGCGTGCGATCCGTACGATGAACATTCTCTGGGTGAGTCCCTTCCTGCCCGCCCTCGACGCGCCGCACGCCGGTGGCCGCGCGCTCGCCCGCTGGATCCTCTGGACCGCCGAGCGCCACGCCGTGACGCTGCTGTGCCGAGTGGAGCCGCAGGAGCGGGCGGCGGCCGAGGCGCTGCGCCCGGGCCTGGCCGGCCTCGACGTGCAGGAGTTCCGCCGGCCCGAGGGGCCGTTGGCGCTGCCGCGCATCGCCGCTTCCTACGTGCGCCTGGGCCGCGCGGCCAGCCGCCGGCTGGCCACGGGGGGCTTCGACCTCCTGCACGTCGACTATCTCGAGACGGGGCTCGGCGTCGATCGGGCGCTGCCCGTGCCCAAGCTGGCGATCGCCATCGACGAGCTGGCCCGGCCGGCGCGCCACCGTCTGCGGCTGGCCCGCGGTCCCCGCGCGCGCGCCGGCGCCTGGCTCTACTGGCGCGCGATCGAGCGCGTGCAGCGCCGGGTCTGCCGGACCTTCGACCGGATCCTCACGCTGTCCGAGCACGATCGTCGCACGCTGCTGGCCGGCGACCCGTCGCTGTCGGTCGGGGTGCTGCCGTTTCCGATCGGCATCGAGCCGTCCGCCGACGTCGCGCGCGAGAGCGGCACGATCCTGTTCGTCGGTGCCATGCATCGTGACGCCAACATCGACGCCGTGCAGTGGTTTCGCGACGCGATGCTGCCGCGCGTGCGGGCGGCGGTGCCGGCCGCGCGGCTCACCGTCGTCGGCGCCGATCCGCCGCCGGCGATCCGCGCACTGGCCGCCGAGCCTGGGGTGGAGGTCACGGGCTTCGTCGACGCACTGGAGCCGTACTACGCGCGGGCCAGCGTGTTCGTGGCGCCGCTGCGGATCGCCGGAGGCATCGCCGGCAAGACGCTGGATGCGCTGGCGGCCGGCTGCCCGGTGGTCACCACGACGCTCGGCAACGAGGCGTTCGGCGCCACGCCCGGCGAGCATCTGCTGACGGCCGACACGCCCGCGGAGTTCGCGGCCGCGGTGGTTCGCCTGCTGGGTGATGCCGACCTGCGGCGGCGTGTGGGCGAAGGCGGACGCGCGTTCGCGCGGGCGCGCTACGACCCCGCCGTGAGCGCCGCGGCGCTGGAACAGGAGCACGCGCGCCTGGCCGGCGCGGCCCTCACCAGGCGATGAGGCGGCTGACGACGCTCCAGTAGGCGTGGAAGAGCGGATCGAGGACGCCGCGCACGAGCGGCGTGGCCACCGGCCCGAAGCTGAACCTCGAGGCGAAGTACGGGACGAGCTCGCGCTCCGGGCGCCGGCGCAGCGCCTGCACGCTGCGACGCTTGGCCGCCACGTAGCGCCACGTCGAGGGTCGCAGGAAGAAGCCGTAGACCGCGAGCCGCTCCGCCATCCAGCCGCGCGTCGCCGCGTAGAGCAGACCGACCGGCTCGAAGACGAACAGCGCCGGCGCCAGCAGCAGCAGCGTGGCGGCGTGGTAGTGCGTCATGAGATTCAGGAGCCGATTGCGCTCGACGTAGTAGAACTTCCGTTTCCAGGCGGGGCGCTCGAAGTCGTAGTCGTGGTGCATCACGGCATCCGGCGCCAGCACCGACTCCCAGCCCGCCAGTCGCAGACGCCAGCCGAGGTCGGAGTCCTCGTGGTACATGAACATCGCCGGATCGAGCGTGCCGACCTCGCGCAGCGCGCGCGCCCGGTAGAGCACGCCGGCGCCGCTCGCATAGGCGATCGCGTGCACCGCGAGCGGCCGATCCGCCTCGCCATCGCCGCCGACGAAGCCCACGCCGAGATAGTGCAGCATGTTGCCGCGCGAGTGGAGCACGGTGGCGCCGGCGGCGTCGCGGCGGAGGAGCTTGGGCTGGACGGCGCCGGCATCGGGGCGCGCCTCGGCCACGGCGACCAGCGCGTGGAGGAAGTCGGGCTCGACGTGGGTGTCCTGCGTCACGATGACGACATAGTCGGCGCCGCCGGCCAGCGCCTCGCGCATGCCGAGCGCGTTGCCGCCCGCATAGCCGAGGTTCTCGCCCGGCACCAGCACGCGCGCGGCGGGTGCGCGCTCGGCGAACCAGCCCACCACGCCGGGCGCCGGCCCGTTGTCGACGACGATCAGCCGCCAGCGCTCGCGCGGATAGATCTGCACGCTCAGGCTCGCCCACAGACGTTCGAGATACTTCGCGCCGTCGTACACCGTGAGCAGAACCGCAACCGCCGGAGCCGTCACGTTAACGGAGGGGAAGGGGGAACCCTGCTAGGGTTCCCCTTCAACGGAGGGGAAGGGGGAACCCTGCTAGGGTTCCCCTCCAAATACGACGAGACGAACGTCGCCGCCGGCCCCTTGGTGGTGAAGCGGCCGGCGCGGAAGGGCGTCGCGTCCACGGGCGGCGTCGCGCGTGTGATGAGCGCGGCCATCATCTCGCCCACGGCGGGCGAGAGCTTGAAGCCGTGGCCGCTCATCCCGGCGGCCACCCAGAAGCCGGAGAGCGGGGTCTCGTCGAGGATGGGCATCCAGTCGGGCGTGATGTCGAAGGCGCCGGCCCAGCCGCGCCGGTAGCGCGCCTCGGCCAGTCGTGGCATCGCGCGGGCCGTGCGCTCGAGGGCCTCGTCGGCCTCGTCGTGGCCGACCTCGGAGCCGAGCAGGGCCGGGTCCATCGGGTGATTGGCCTCGTCATCGGTGAGCGAGCCCGTGAGGGTGAGGCCGCCGGTCTCGGGGCGCGCATACGCGCCGCCGGCCAGGTCCAGGTACACGCGATGCGGCGGGCCGAAGTCGGCATCGCGCTCGACCACGAAGACCGGGTGGCGGCCCACGACGATGGGCAGCTCGACGCCGCCGAGCCGCGCGAGCGCGGGCGCCCACAGGCCGCAGCAGTTCACGACGATCGGCGCGTCGATTGTCTCGCCGCGGGTCGTGCTCACGCCGGTGATGCGATCACCGCGCTGGTGGATCGCCGTCACGCCGACGCCCTGCTCGATCGTCACGCCGCGCCGGCGCGCGGCCTCGGCGAAGCCGAGCGTCACGGAGGTCGGATCCCCGTAGCCGGAGTCGGGCTCCCAGAGAATCGCGCCGAGGCCGGCTGGATCGATGCGCGGCTCCACGCGCGCGACGTCAGCGGGGGCCAGCACCTCGGCCCGTACGCCGAGACGCCGCTGACGTGCCACGGTCGCTTCGAGCGTGGCGCGCATCGCCGGCCCCACGCCGATCAGGGCGCCGCAGGCGACGTAGCCCGCATCCCCGCCGACGGCCTCGCCGAAGCGCTGGAAGACCGCGAGCGAGCGGACGACCATCTGCGTGGTCTCCGGCGTGGGATAGAGCTGGCGCACGATGCCGACGGAGCGGCCGGTGCCGCCCGCGGCCAGGGTGTCGCGCTCGAGCAGGAGGACGTTGCCGACACCGCGCTCGGCGAGATGAAACGCGATCGACGTGCCGGTGACGCCGCCCCCGACGATGACGACGCCGGCCGTCCGGCTCACGGCGCGGCGGCGGCGATGATCCCGGACGCTTCGACGTCGCTCACGACGCGGATCTCGTCGCCGGCGCGGACACGGCCCTCGACGAGGACGCGCGCGTAGACACGGCTCCAGCCCGGGTGCTGCTTCTGCGACACCCGGCTGAAGTCTCCAGCCTTGAAGAGCGGCTTGATGTTGGTGCAGGGGCTGGTGTACTTCGTGACCTGCAGCACCACCTGGTCGCCGAGCAGCAGGTACGCGCCGGGCGTGATGGCGGCCCAGTCGAGGCCCTCGGTGGTGACGTTCTCACCGAGCGCGCCCGGGGTCACGGTGTGGCCCTCGGCGGCGAGGCCGCGGATCGCTTCGACCGCGAAGAGGCACACGGCGCGCTCGGGCCCGCCGTGGTACCGGTAGCGGTGCGCATCGCCCTCCAGCCCGAGCGGCGTCACGCGCGCCTCGGCAATCGCGCGCTTGGGGACTCCGCCCGGCGACACGCTGAGCTGCACGATCGAGCCCATGAACGCGGCCATCGTCCGATTGTACGCGAGGCGGCCGCGTCTCAGGCCTGGCGGCGGATCATCCGCTGGATGGTGGCTTCCAGCACGACCTCGTCGCGCTGGTTCAGGACACGATGCTTGTACGTCACGATGCCGCGGTCGGCCTTCTTGGTCTCGCGCTTGTCGGCCACCTCGACCTCGACGCGGATGGTGTCGCCCTCCAGGACGGGCGCCACCACCTTCAGCTCGCCGCCGAGCCAGGCCATGCCGGTGCCGTGGATGAGGCCGGTCTGCATGACGAGACCCTCGGACAGCGCGAAGGTGAGCGCGCCGGGCGCCGCGCGGCGGCCGAACACCGACTCGCGCTTGACGAACTCCATGTCGAGGAAGAGCGGCTCGGTGAAGCCGCAGGCGTTGACGAAGTTCACGATGTCCGTCTCCGACACCGTGCGCGCCAGTGTCCGGTACACGTCGCCGACCTTGTGCCCCTCGAAATTCACACCCTCGGACTTCATGGCTTATTCCCCCAGGTAGGCGCGGCGGACGTCGGTGTTTTGCGCGAGTGTCTCGGCGGCGCCGGAGAGGACGACGGCGCCGGTTTCCAGCACGTAGCCGCGGTCGGCGATGCTGAGCGCCATCGCGGCGTTCTGCTCGACGAGCAGGATCGTGGTGCCCTGGCGGTTGACCGCGGCGATCGTCTCGAAGATCTGCTCGACGAGGACGGGCGCCAGCCCCATCGACGGCTCGTCCAGCAGCAGGACCTTGGGCTGGGCCATGAGCGCGCGGCCGATGGCCAGCATCTGTTGCTCGCCGCCCGAGAGCGTGCCGGCCACCTGGGTGAGGCGCTCGTGCAGGCGCGGGAAGAGCGCGAAGACCCGGTCGAGGTCGCCGCCGATGCCGCTGTCGCGGCGAAGGTAGGCGCCCATCATGAGGTTCTCGCGCACGGTCAGCCGGTTGAAGATCCGCCGGCCCTCGGGCACGTGGGCGATGCCGCGGGCGACGACGGCGTGGGGCGCCACGCCGGTGAGCGGCTGGCCCTCGAAGCTCACGCGGCCCTGCCGCGGCGCGAGCAGGCCGGAGATGGTCTTCAGCGTCGTCGTCTTGCCGGCGCCGTTGTTGCCGAGCAGGGCCACGATCTCGCGCTCGCGGACCTCCAGCGACACGCCCTTCAGCGCATGGATCTCGCCGTAGTAGACCTCGAGGCCCTCAAGCGCCAGCACGGCTGCTCCGTGGAGCGCTGCCGCGGCGCCCCAGGTAGGCCTCGATGACGCGCGCGTCGCTCTGTACCTCGCGCGGCAATCCCTCGGCGATCTTCTCGCCGTGGTCGAGGACCGTCACGCGGTCGGAGACCTCCATCACCACGCGCATGTTGTGCTCGATGAGCAGGATGGCCAGGCCGAGGTCGCTCACCAGTCGCCGCAGCAGCGCCATGAGGCTGATGGCTTCGCCCTGGGTCATGCCCGCGGTCGGCTCGTCCAGCAGCAGCAGCGCGGGACGCGAGGCGAGCGCCCGGGCCAGCTCGACGCGTCGCTGGTCGCCGTACGGCAGGTTGCGGGCCACCTCGTTGGCCTTGGCCCGGAGGCCGACGCGCTCCAGCAGCTCGAGGCCGTGGTTCCAGAGCGTGCGCTCGCTCTCGCGAAAGCGCGGCGTGTGCGCCAGCGCGTCCCACAGGCCCGCCTTCACACGCGCGTGCATCCCCACCAGGACGTTCTCGACGGCCGTCATGTTGGCGAAGAGCCGGATGTTCTGGAACGTGCGACAGACGCCGAGCGCGGTGATCTGGTCGGGGCGCAGCCCGAGCAGCGGCGCCTCCCGGAACGTCACACGGCCCTCGTCCGCGGCGTAGACACCCGTGAAGATGTTGAAGAGCGTGGTCTTGCCCGCGCCGTTGGGCCCGATGATCGACGCGATGCCGGTGTCGAGACGGTAGTCGACCGCGTGGACGGCGGTGAGGCCGCCGAAGCGCTTGGTGACGCCGACCGCCTCGAAGAGCGCGCTCATGCGGGCGGCGCCGCCGGCGGCACGCCTTCGCCCGCGTGGGCCAGCTCGCGCTGACGCCGGCGGGCGGGGAAGAGGCCCTGCGGCCGCACGATCATCATCACGACCAGGATGATGCCGAACACCATGCGCTCGTACTTGGCCGGCTCGAGCTGCGTCGGCAGGTTGGCCAGGTTGTAGCCGAGGATGGTGGTCCCGGCGTTCTTCAGCTCGTTCAGGTAGAGCGACAGTCCCTTGAGCACCTGGAGATTGAGGACGGTCACCACCGTGGCGCCGACCACGGCGCCGGGGATCGAGCCCATGCCCCCGAGGATGACCATGGCCAGCACGCCGATCGACTCGAGGAAGGTGAACGACTCGGGGTTGATGAAGAGCTGCTTGGCCGAGAACACCACCCCCATGACGCCGGCGAACGACGCGCCGCACGCGAAGGCCAGGAGCTTGCTGCGCACGAGCGGCACGCCCATGGCCTGGGCGGCCAGCTCGTCCTCGCGCATCGCCTCCCAGGCTCGCCCGATGTGCGAGTCCTCCAGCCGCCGGTTGACGATGATGACGACGATCGCGATGAGGAGGACCAGGAAGTAGAAGCCCTGGTTGTACTCGATGAAGCCAGGCAGCGGGGGGCGCGAGATCGGTGTGAGGCCCTTGGGCCCGTTGGTGATGTTGATCGGCTTGTCGAGGTTGTTGGCCAGCACCCGGATCACCTCGCCGAAGCCCAGCGTCACGATGGCCAGGTAGTCGCCGCGCAACCGGAGGACGGGCAGGCCCAGCAGGACTCCGGTGCCGGCCGCCGCCAGCAGCCCCACGAGCAGGAAGACGTAGAACATCCATGCCGGCAGCGGGAAGCCGCCGCCGAAGATGACGTTGCCGTGCGGCGAGCCCACGATCGCCCACGAGTACGCGCCGACCGCGAAGAACGCGACGTAGCCGAGGTCGAGCAGCCCGGCGAGGCCGACCACGATGTTGAGACCCAGCGCGAGCGCCGCGAAGATGCCGACCTGCGTGGCCACCTCCAGGTAGTAGCCGTTGAAGCTGCCGATGTACGGCATCATCACGAGCAGCCCCAGGCCGAGCAGCGCCAGACGCAGCCGCGCCGGGATGCGCGCGACGTAGATGGCCATGAGCGCGCCCTGGAAGGTCAGGAACGCCAGGATCGAGCGCGGGAAGATCCACACGGCCGCGCCGCCGACCGCCAGCAGCGCGATCGACGCGACGATGTGGGTCACGCGCGCTCCCGCACCACTTCGCCGAGCAGGCCCTTGGGCCGGAAGATGAGGATGAGGATCAGCACGGAGAACGCGAAGATGTCCTTGTACTCGGCGCCGAAGGCCCCGCCCGTCAGCAACGAGAGATAAGACGCGGCGAAGGCCTCCAGGAGTCCCAGGACGAGCCCGCCGACCATGGCGCCTGGGATGTTGCCGATGCCGCCGAGCACCGCCGCCGTGAAGGCCTTCAAGCCGGGAATGAAGCCCGTGTACGGGTTGACCAGGCTGTACTGGATCCCGAACAGCACGCCGGCGGCACCGCCCATGGCGCCGCCGATGAGGAACGTCAGCGAGATGATGCCGTTGACGTTGATGCCCATGAGGCTGGCCGCGGCCTGGTCCTCGGCCACCGCGCGGATGGCGGTGCCGATCCGCGTGCGGTTCACCAGCGCCCACAGCGCCCACAGCATCAGGAGCGCGGCCACGATCACAACCACCGACTTCAGCGGGATGTCGATGGTCGCCGTCAGCTCGTAGCGCTTGTTGAGGATGTCGATGGTCGGATAGACGAGATTGAAGGCGTTGCGCCAGATCGACTCGAAGAGCCGGATGGCGTCCTGCAGGAAGAACGACACGCCGATCGCCGAGATCAACGGGATCAATCGCGGCGCATGCCGCAGCGGCCGATACGCGATCCGCTCCACGCTGACTGCCAGCAGCCCCGATGCCGCCATCCCCGCCACCAGCAGCAGGAGCAGCACCACGATCCACGGCACGCTCTCGAGGACCCCCGCCGCCTTCAGCCCCAGCAAGATCTCGACGCCGACGAACGCCCCAAAAATGAAGATCTCCGAATGCGCAAAATTGATGAACTCCAGCACCCCATACACCATCGTGTAGCCCAGGGCGATCAACGCGTACATGAAGCCGAGAAGAATACCGTCGAGAAGTACCTGCGGGAAAATGCCGACCAGCAGTTCGAGATCCATGGGGGATGAAACACCACAACGC
>JBKPRI010000438.1:0-16769 GCA_046734515.1 Candidatus Methylomirabilota bacterium
CGCCGAGCCCTGCCGCACGCTGGCCGAGCGGGGCGCGCAGGCGGGCGATCCGGTCGCACTCAAGATCTACCCGGGCGCCCACCACTCGTTCGACAGCCCCAACCCCGTGCGCTACGTGGCGACACGCATCAACCCCAGCGCTCCGAGCGGGCGCGGCGCGACGACGGGCGGCAACCCCGCGGCGTGGGCCGACAGCATCCAGCAGGTGGCCGCCTTCTTCGGACGCCATCTGGCCGTGGTACGCTCCCGGGCTCAGGAGACCCCCAGGAGACCCCAGACATGAGCATCAAGGGCAAGGCGTACATCGCGGGCGTGTTCGAGCATCCGACGCGCAAGGCGGACACGCAGTCGCTGGCGCAGCTCCACGCCGAGTCGGCCATGGGCGCGCTCGCCGACGCCGGGCTGACGAAGGACGACGTGGACGGCTACTTCTGTGCGGGCGACGCGCCGGGCCTCGGCGGCCTGTCGATGGCCGATTACATGGGGCTCAAGCTCCGCCACATCGACACCACCGAGACGGGCGGCTCCTCGTACGTGGTCCACGTGGGGCATGCGGCCGAGGCCATCGCGGCCGGCAAGTGCGACGTGGCGCTCATCACGCTGGCCGGCCGGCCGCGCGCCGAGGGCATGGCGACCGGCACCGCCCCGCGCAACTACGGCGCCGCCGCGCCCGACGTGGCCTTCGAGTATCCGTACGGCCCGACGGTCGTGAACCAGTACGCCATGGCCGCCATGCGCCACATGCACGAGTTCGGCACCACCAGCGCCCAGCTCGCCTGGATCAAGGTGGCGGCCTCGCAGCACGCCCAGCACAATCCGCACGCCCTGCTGCGCGACGTCGTGACGGTGGACGAGGTCGTCAACTCGCCGATCATCGCCGACCCGCTGCATCGCCTCGACTGCTGCGTCATCACCGACGGCGGCGGCGCCATCGTCGTGGTGCGCCCGGAAGTCGCCCGGCGCTTGAAGCGTCCGCTCGTGACGCTGCTCGGCGCGGGCGAGGCGGTGAAGCACCAGCGCGGCGGCAAGATCGACCTGACGCATACGGGCGCGGTGTGGTCGGGGCCGGCGGCGTTCGCGGAGGCCGGCGTGACGCCGGCCGACATCAAGTACGTCTCCATCTACGACAGCTTCACCATCACCGTGCTGATCACGCTCGAGGACCTGGGCTTCGCCGCCAAGGGCCAGGGCGGCAAGCTCGTGGCGGACGGCAATCTCATCTCCGGGGTCGGGCGGCTGCCGTTCAACACGGACGGCGGCGGCCTCTGCAACAACCACCCGGCCAACCGCGGCGGGCTCACCAAGGTGGTGGAGGCCGTGCGGCAGCTCCGCGGCGAGGCGCACCCCAAGGTGCAGGTGAAGAACTGCGACGTCGCGCTCGCCCACGGCACCGGCGGCTCGCTCGCCACGCGCCACGGCAGCGCCACCGTCATCATGGGGAGGGAGTAGCCATGGCCGAGCGCACGATTCCCGGTCCGCCCGTCAATCCCGAGACGAAGCCCTTCTGGGACGCGGCCGCTGCCGGCAAGCTCGTCGTGAAGAAGTGCAGCGCCTGTGGCGAGCGGCATCACTACCCGCGGGCGATCTGTCCGTTCTGCGGCAGCGACCGCACGGAGTGGACGGACGCCTCGGGCCGCGGGACGGTCTACTCGTACAGCGTGTTCCGCCGCGCGCCCATCCCCTACGCGATCGCCTACGTGACGCTCGCGGAAGGCCCCACGATGATGACGAACCTGGTGGACTGCGACCTCGACACGCTCCGCATCGGGCAGGCCGTCCGCGTCGTCTTCAAGCCGACCGAGGACGGCCCGCCCGTGCCGATGTTCACGCTCGCCTAGTACGTCAGCGGATCGGTCAGGCGGACCCAGCGGCCGCCCTTGACCACGGCGAGGAACGACGAGCTGGCGCCCTGGTGCTTGTCGGCGGCGAAGTTGACCTCGGGCCCGTTGAAGATGTCCTTGTAGCCCTTGACGGACTCCAGGCCCTTCACGAAGCTGTCGAGCGTGAGGTCCTTGCCCGCCTTGTCGAGCCCGGTCACCGTGAGATCGGCGGCCACGTGGCCGTACACGGCGCCGATGTTGGGATCGGCCTTGTAGCGGTCCTTGTAGCGATCGAACCACGCCTGCGCGTTGGGCGAGAGCGTGTCGCGGTACGGCATGTCGGTGAGGCCCATCGCGTGGAGCCCCTCGGTGACGCCGCCCTGCGCGGCGGCCACGAAGAGGTCGTAGGTGGCGGCCGAGCCGAGGAAGTCGACGTCGGTCCAGCCGATCTTGCGCGCGGTCGCGTACGGCACGATCGAGTCGCGCACGATGGTGCCCAGCACGACGAGATCACAGCCGGCGCCCTTGAGCTTGGTGATCTGCGCGGTGAAGTCCTGGTCGGTCGGCTTGTGGGTGGTGGTCTCGACGATCTTGATCTTCTGCTTCTCGGCCTGGGCCACGATGCCGTCCAGGACTTCCTTGCCGAAGTCGGTGTCCTGGTACATCGCGCAGAGCGCCTTCTTGTTCTTCTTGGTGACGAAGTAGTTGATGCCGGCCCGCACCTGGTCCACGTAGGAGGCGGCGCCGTAGAACTTCAGCTTGTGGAACGGCTCGTACATCGAACGCGCGGCGGAGAGCGGGAAGAGGTTGGGGACGCCGGCGCCGAGCTGGTCATTGAACAGCGCGTTGTTCATGGGGGTGCCGAGCGGCGCCACCATGGCGAAGATCTTGTCGCGGTTGATGAGCTTGGTGCCGGCCTGCACCGCCCGCGGCACCTGGTACTGCGTGTCCTCGACCACCAGCTTGATCTTGCGGCCGTGGACGCCGCCCTTCTCGTTGAGCTCGTCGAACCGCATCTTCACGGCGTTGGACGACGACACGCCGTAGGTGGCGGCCGGGCCCGAGAGATCCGTGTGCATGCCGAGCACGATCTCGGTCGGCGTCACGCCCCGTGTCTCCTTCTGCGCCGCCGCCACGCCCGCCATCGCCAGCACGCCGGCGAGCCCCAGGACTGCCAGCCGCATCTTCATAGACCGCATGGACCGCTCCTCTCTTGGGCGGCGCCTCGCGCCGCCCGTCACCGCTCGGCGTACATCCCGTCGATGACGTCCTTGTATTTGGTGTTCACGAACGTCCGCTTGAGCTTCATGGTGGGCGTGAGCTCCTCGTCCTCGGCCGTCAGGATCTGCTCGATGAGCCGGAACTTCTTGATGGTCTCCACGCGCGCCAGCTGCCGGTTCACCCGCTCGATCTCCGACCAGATGAGGTCCTGCACCTCCTTGGCCCGGCACAGCGAGGCGAAGTTGGTGAAGGGCACGTTGCGCTCCTGGGCGAACTGGGCCACGGTCTCGTGGTCGATCATGACCAGGCAGGACAGGAACCGCCGCTGGTCGCCGATCACCACGGCGTCGGAGATGTAAGGCGAGAACTTGAGCTGGTTCTCGATCTCCGAGGGCGTGACGTTCTTGCCGCCGGCCGTGATGATGATGTCCTTCATCCGGTCGGTGATGGTGAGAAAGCCGTCGGCGTCGAGGTGGCCGACGTCGCCCGTGCGCAGCCAGCCGTCCACGATCGTCTCGGCAGTCTTGGCCGGATTGCGGTAATAGCCGAGGAAGACGTGCGGACCCTTGAGGAAGATCTCGCCCTGGGGGGAGATCTTCACCTCGGTCTCCGGACGCGCCAGGCCGACCGTGCCGAGCTTGATCTTCTCCGCGGGCATCCCGGTGGCGAGACCGCAGTTCTCGGTCTGCCCATAAAGCTCGCGCATGTCGATGCCGAGCGCCATGTACCACTTGATCAGGTCGGGCGCGATGGGCGCCGCGCCGGTGGCGGCCGCGCGCGCCCGGTGCAGCCCGAGCGAGCGCTTGACGTTGTCAAGGACCAGCAGGTCGGCCAGGCGATGGAGCAGCCGCAGCCCGAGCCCGGGCCGGCGGCCCTGCAGCCGGCACTCCGCCACCCGCATGCCCACCCCGATGGCCCAGCCGTAGGCTAGGCGTCCGATCGCGGTGGCCTCGCGCATCCGGAGCGCGACGCCCGAGTAGAACTTCTCCCAGATACGCGGCACCGCAAAGAACACCGCCGGCGCCACCTCGCGGATGTTGTCGGGCACGGTGTCGATGGACTCGGCGAAGTTGACCGTCGCGCCCGTGGCCAGCGGATTGAACACCGTGAACGTCCGCTCGGCCACGTGGCAGAGCGGCAGGAACGACAGCTGCTGGTCTCCCGGGCGCGGAGGCGTCAGGAAATCGGCGTAACCGAGCTGGAACAGGATGTTGCGGTGACTCAGCATCGCTCCCTTGGGCGGGCCGGTGGTGCCGGAGGTGTAGACGAGGATCGCCAGGTCGTCCGGCTGCGCGATCTCGACCAGCCGGTCGAACTCGCCGGGATGCTCGCGCTCGTAGCGGGCGCCGAGGGCGAGCAGCGAGGCGAAGTCCATCACGCGTGGATCGCTGAAGCCGTGCAGGCCTTCCATGTCGAACACGATGATCTTCACGAGCTGCGGGCAGGCGGACGCGACCTCCAGGATCTTGTCGAGCTGCTCCTCGTTCTCGGCGAAGAAGAAGCGCGTGCCGCTGTCGTTGACGATGTACTCGACCTGGCGGGCGGAGTCGGTGGTGTAGATGCCGTTGGTGACGCCGCCGGCGCACATCGTGCCGAGGTCGGTGTAGAGCCACTCGGGGCAGTTGTCGGCCATGACCGAGACCACGTCGCGCGGCCGCAGGCCGAGCGCGACCAGCCCCAGGCCGACGTGGCGGGCCCGCTCGCCGTACTGGCGCCACGTGATGGCGCGCCAGATGCCGAGGTCCTTCTCGCGCATGGCGACCGCGTCGGCACGCTGGGCCACCACGTGGCGGAAGAGCTTGGGGAGCGTGTCCTGGCCGTGCACCATCGCGACGGTCATCGCCACGTCTTCTTCCTCTTCCAGCGCCGGGTCCCGCGGACGCCGGCGTCCTTGACCCCCAGGTAGAACTCCTTGATATCGTCCTTCTCGAGCAGCCGGGCGCACGTATCTTCCATCACGATGCGGCCGACTTCCAGCACGTATCCGTAGTCGGCCAGGTGCAGGGCCATGTTGGCATTCTGCTCGACCAGGAGCACGGTCACGCCCTGCTCGCGGTTGATGCGCGCGATGATCTCGAAGATCTCCTTCACCAGCCGCGGGGCCAGCCCCAGCGACGGCTCGTCCAGCAGCATCATCGTGGGGCGCGCCATGAGCGCCCGGCTGATGGCCAGCATCTGCTGCTCGCCCCCGGAGAGCGCGCCGGCCCGCTGCTCGGCGCGCGCCTCCAGCACGGGGAAGTAGCGGTGGACCATCTTGAGATCGTCGGCCACCGCGGCCGCGTCCTTCCGCGTGTAGGCGCCCATCTTGAGGTTCTCCCGAACGGTGAGGAACGGAAACACCTCGCGGCCCTCCGGCACGTGGCTGAGGCCGAGGCGCGCGACGCGGTCGGGGTCGAGGCCATGGATCTCGCGGCCGGCGAACGTGATCGTGCCCTTCTGCGGCTCCATCACGCCCGACACCGTCTTGAGGATCGTCGTCTTGCCGGCGCCGTTGGCACCCAGGATGGTCACGATGGCGCCGCGCTCCACGGTGAAGCTGATGCCGCGGATCGCCATGATGGGCCCGTAGTAGGTCTCCACGTTGCTCACGGTGAGGAGCGGGTCCGGCATCGTACGTCAGGCCCCCAGATACGCCTTGATGACCTCGGGATGCTCCTGCACCTCGCGCGCGGTCCCGAGCGCCAGCGTCCGGCCGTAGTTCAGCGCCAGCACGCGGTCCGAGACCGCGCTCACCAGCGACATGTCGTGCTCCACCATCAGCACGGTGATCCCCAGCAGCGTGCGGATGTCCTGGATCCAGAACGCCATGTCCTCGGTCTCCTCGACGCTGAGCCCGGAGGACGGCTCGTCGAGGAGCAGCAGCGTGGGCTGCGTGCAGAGCGCGCGCGCCATCTCCACGACCTTGCGCACGCCGTACGGCAAGTTGACGATGAGGCTGTCGCGATAGGCCTGCAGGTCGAGGAAGTCGATCACCTTCTCGACAGCCTCGCGGTGCTCGAGCTCCAGCGCGCGCACGCGTGGCAGGAACAGCAGCTCCTGCCAGAAGCGCGAGCGCTTGTGGGCGTGGCGGCCCAGCAGGAGGTTCTGCAGCACCGTGGCGTGCTCGAACAGCTCGATGTTCTGGAACGTACGCGCGATGCCGCGTCCGGTGATCTGGTGCGGCGGCACCTCAGTGATGTCCTGGTCCTGGAAGACCAGGCGCCCCTTCAGCGGATCGTAGATGCGCGAGACCAGGTTGAAGATCGTCGTCTTGCCGGCGCCGTTGGGGCCGATGATCGTGAACACCTGGCCCGGCTCGACCTCGAAGCTCACGTCGTCCACGGCGCGGATGCCGCCGAAGTTGATGGTGAGCCCCTGCGCGGCGAAGAACGTCATCGCAGCCGCTCCGAGCGCATGTAGGCGCGCTGGCGCCGGAAGGTGGCGCGCTTGTAGAGCGGGAACAGCGAGAAGTAGACCTTGATCTTCACCCAGCGCCCGTAGATGCCGAGCGGCTCGAACAGGATGAACAGCACGAGAATCAGGCCGAAGACGCCGGGCTCCAGGCCCGGCTGCTTGACGAAGCGGTCGACCGCCTGGAAGGCGGCGGTCGCGGCGCCCTTGCCGAACGGGCCGGCCAGCGTGGCGGCCCAGGGCGGAACCGCATCGCGCGCCTGGGAGATGAGCACCGGCAGCATGGCGACGAAGACGGCCCCGAAGACGGCACCGTGCAGGCTGCCGAGCCCGCCCACCACCACCATCAACAGAAATTGGATCGACAGCAGCACGCTGAAGATGTCCGGCGCCAGGAAGCCGATCTTGTGGGCGAACAGGGCGCCCGCCAGGCCCATGAGGCCGGCCGAGTACGCGAAGGCCATCGTCTTGTAGACAGCCAGGTTCACGCCCATCGACTGCGCGGCGATCTCGCTGTCGCGGATGGCCACCCACGCGCGCCCCGTCGGCGAGCGCAGCAGGTTGGCGGTGAGCCACAGCGCGCCGATGAGCGCGGCCAGGCACAGGAAGTAAAAGGCCACGTCGTTCGCGAACGAGACGCCGAAGAGTACCGGCTTGGCCACCGCCTTGCCCTTGAGGCCGCCGGTGACGTGGTCCCAGCGCGTGAAGACCTCCTGGATGATCAGCGCGAAGGCGAGCGTGGCGATGCTGAGGTAGACGCCGGTCATGCGCAGCGCCGGCAGGCCGACGAGAATACCGGCGGCCGCCGTCACCACCGCCGCCAGCGCCACGGAGACGATCCACGGCAGATGCCAGTCCTGGATGAAGAACACGTGGGCGTAGGCGCCGATCCCGAGGAAGGCCGCGTGCCCCAGGCTGACCAGGCCCGTGTAGCCGGCCAGCGTCATCAGCGAGAGCCCGCAGAGTCCGTAGATGAACACCATGGTGACGTCCACCAGGTAGTCGGGCACGAGCTTCGGCAGCACGATCAGCGCCGCCAGCAGCGCCACGTACGTGTTGCGCTGCACGGAATCACGGAAGAGCCCGAGGTCTTGCGTGTAGGCCGTCTTGAAGAGAAACCGCATCGCCGCTCAGACCTTCTTGCGGCCGACGGTGCCGAACATGCCCTGCGGCCGCACGGCGAGCACGATCAGCAGCACCACGTAGGCGGCGACGTCCTTGAAGCCGTGCGGCAGGTAGGCGCCGGACAGGAGCTCGATGAGGCCGATGGTCACGCCGCCGACGAGGGCGCCGGGGATCGAGCCGAAGCCGCCGAGCACGGCCGCCGCGAAGGCCTTGAGCCCGATGAAGCCGAGGTTGATGTCGATCAGCGACACCGGCGCCAGCAGCACGCCGGCGATGGCCGCCACGCCCGCCGAGATGGCCCAGATCAGCGAGAACATCCGCTTGACCGGAATCCCCATGTAGTACGCGGCGAGCTGGTTCTGCGAGGCGGCCTGCATCGCCACGCCGACGCGCGTGTACGTGAAGAACGCGTACAGGGCCGCGCAGAGCGCCACCGTGCCCGCGATGATGGCCACGTACTCGTGGCTGACCGTCACGCCGGCCAGGCGCGTGGCCTTCGCGCTGAAGGGCGTGGGCAGCGTGTAGATCTCCGAGCCCCAGGTGATGGAGGCGGCGCTACGGAAGATGGCGCCGAGGCCGATGGTGAGCATGACGACGGCGAACTGCGGCTGGCCGATGACGCGGCGGAGGACGGCGGCGTCGAGGGCGGCGCCGAAGAGCGCCACCAGCAGCATGGCCAGGGCAAAGGCGATCCAGTAGCCGAGGCCATACCAGACGACGAACATGTAGCAGGTGAAGGCGCCGAGCATCATGAGGTCGCCCTGCGCGAAGTTCACGAGCTCGGTGGCCTTGTAGATGAGCACGAAGCCCAGCGCGACCAGGCCGTAGATGCACCCGACCGCGACACCGTTCAGGACGAGCTGGAGGACGGTGTCCAGGTCGTCTCTCCGGTCAGCGCCGGTGATCTTCGGCGCGGTCGAGCGGCGTCCAGCCCAGCACGGCGCGGGCGTGCTCGAGATCGCGGTAGCTCCAGCGGTTGGCGGAGACGACGTAGAAGACGTCGAAGCGCACGCGCTCGGGCGCCTCGATGCACGCCTCCAGCATGCGCACGATGTCGCGCTGGCTGCACCACACGGAGAACTCGCGCGGCGCCATCGGCTTGTCTTCGGCGCGCACGCGGCCGATTCGTAGCGCGATCATGGACATGCCGTGGGTGTCGGCGTAGACGCGCGCGAGCGCCTCGCCCCACACCTTCGTCGCGCCGTAGAGCCCGCCCGGGCGCAGCGGCGTCTCGTGCGTCAGCGGCGACCACGACCCCAGCTCCTCGTAGCGGCCGTTGACGATGTGGCTGAGCGGCGGCTCCCGCTCCCAGCCGGCCACCGTGGCGCCGCTGCTGGCGAAGATCACGCGCTTGACGCCGGCGCGGTGCGCGGCCTCGAACACGTTGTAGGTGCCGATCACGTTCGAGCGCAGCAGATCGTCCGGCGTCTGGCGATCGCCGGCGGCGGCGCCGAGGTGGACAACCGTGTCGATGCCCTTGAACGCCGGCTCGATCGCGGCGAGATCGCCGAGGTCGGCCTGGACGCAGTCCACGCCGGGCACCGCCCGGCGATTGAGGGCACGAATCGGATACTTCGTGCCGAGATGCTTGTGGAGCGCGCCGCCGATGAGGCCGCTGAGACCGGTGATGAGCAGGCGCGGCGGCGGCACGCGGCGGCTAGCCTTCCACTTCGCGGTTGAGGCCGAAGTCGTCTGGCACCGGCGGGCCCCAGCGATAGAGCGCGTCGGACTCCGGCCAGTCGCGCGCTTCCCACGCGCACGACTCCGGGATGTAGTCGAGGTCGTGGAAGTATTCCGCGAACGAGCCCCACGGGTCGCGCAGGTAGAAGAAGAAGTTCGAGCCGATCACGTGACGGCCCAGGCCCCAGCCCGGCTGGAAGCCACGCTCCTGCATGCGCACGGCGCCCATGGCGATCTCGTCGACGCTGCCGACCTCGAACGAGCCATGGTGGAAGCCGGGGCCCTTGGAGGTGAGGAAGGCCACGTTGTGGTGATCGGTCGAGCAGCGCAGGAACGCGATGATGGACTTGCTGCGGTCGGAGAGCTTCATCCCGAGCACGCGCGTATAGAAGTCGAGCTGCCGCTCGACGTCGGGCGTGAACAGCAGCACGTGGCCCAGGCGCCGAGGCGTGGCGGTGGCCGTGGAAGCCGGCGCGCCGCGATCCACCTGGCGGCCGATGTGGCCGGGGCTGTTGAGGCGCAGCGGCGGATCGGCCGGGGGCGCGGCACCGGCTTCGTCGCGGACGTTGACCAGGTGGCCGTCGGGATCGCGCACCCACAGCCCGCCCTCGGGCGCGCCGCGCGGCGCATCCACTTCCTTCACGCCGGCGCGCTTGATGGACTCCTTCGTCGCGGCGAAATCGTCGCCGGGCGCGCCAAAGGCCAGGTGGTGCAGCCGCTTCTTGGGGCCGCCATAGAGCAGGACGCTCTCGCGCTTCAGCGGCGCAGGACGCAGAGCGACGCTGCCGTCGCGCCGCGCCTCGTCGATGAGGCCGAAGCTCGTGTAGAACTTCTCGCCGACCGTCTGGTCGGGGACTTCGAGCGCGTAATGCAGGAGCGCGCGTACGGCCATGCCATTGCCCTCCGGGTCCCGGGATTCTACCTCAGGATCTCGTGAGTTTCCCCAGCGCCCGGAAAACGCGCTCGGGGGTGATCGGCTGATCCGAGATCAGCGCGCCGAAGGGCGCGAGTGCGTCATTGACCGCGTTCAGGATGGCCGCCGGGGCGCCGGTCGTGCCGGCCTCGCCCGCGCCCTTGAAGCCTCCCGCGATCGACGGCGCCGGCGTCTCCAGGTGGTGCAGCTCCAGCGGCGGAACGTCGGCCGCGGTCGGCACGGCGTAGTCCATCAGCGTCGCGGTGAGGAGCTGGCCCGTGTCGTCATACGCGCAGTGCTCGAAGAGCGCGCCGCCCAGCCCCTGGGCGACGCCGCCCGCGATCTGGCCTTCCACGAGCGCGGGGTTCACGATGCGCCCGCAGTCGTCCACCGCCACGTAGCGCAGCACGCTCACGCGCCCCGTCTCCACGTCGACCTCGACGACCGCGAGGTGCGCGCCGTTCGTGAACGTCCACGGCTGCTGGTTGGTGTAGTGCACGGTCGCCTCCAGGCTCGGCTCCAGCCCCTTCAGCGCGTTCGAGCGGAAGTGCACCGTGCGCGCGAGCTCCGCGTACGCCAGTGCGCGGTCGGGCGCGCCGCGCACGCCGGCGCGCGCGTCGCGCAATTCGATGTCGTCGGCGTGGGCCTCCAGCAGCACGCCGGCCACCGTGCGGATCTTGCCGGCCAGCGCGCGCGCCGCCAGCAGCGTGGCGCTGCCGCCGATCGGCATGCCGCGGCTCGCCCAGGTGCCGCCGCCGTACGGCGTGACCGCGGTGTCGCCGGAGAGCACGGTGATCGACTCCACCGGCAGCGCCAGCTCGTCGGCCACGATCTGGGCGAGTGCGGTCGGCGTCCCCTGCCCCTGGTTGGTCACGCCGACCAGCGCGGTGACGGCGCCCGACGGCTCCAGCCGCAGCGTGGCGCCGTCCTGGCCCGAGATGGGCGCGCCGCCGACGCCGTAGAACTGTGCGCCCGGCCCGGTCAATTCGAGAAAGCACGACAGTCCGATGCCGAGGTGGCGACCCGCCGCGCGCGCCTTGGCCTGCTCACGCCGGAGCTCGGCGTAGCGCGCGGCCTCCAGCAGCCGCGCGAGCGACTCCTGATAGGAGCCGCTGTCGTAGACGTTGCCCGTTGGCGATGTCCACGGCAGCTCCTCGGGCCGCACGAGATTGCGGCGGCGCACCTCGGCGGGATCGAGGCGGAGATCGCGCGCGATCTGGTCCAGCAGGCTCTCGGTCACTGCGGCGGCGATCGGATGGCCGACGGCGCGGTACTGCGAGGTGATCACCTTGTTCTGCGCCACCACGCGCAGCGTGCCCTCGTAGTCGCGCAGCCGGTACGGGCCCGGCAGCAGGCGCAGGACCTGGCCGCCCTCCACCACGCTCGAGCGCGGGAACGCCGAGTACGGGCCCACCGCGGCGGTGATACGAGCACGCATGCCGGTGAGCACGCCGTCGCCGTCGGCGCCGACTTCCACGTCGATCGTCTGCTCGCGGGCGTGGATGTCGGACAGGAACGACTCGCGCCGCGTCGGCACCCACTTCACCGGCCGTCCGAGCGTCAGCGCCAGCGCGATGGCAGCGAGGTCGTCCTGGTAGACATGGATCTTGATGCCGAAGGAGCCGCCGACGTCGGGCGCGATCACGCGCACGCGGTGCTCGGCGAGTGAGAACACCTCGGCCAGGATCGCCTGCATCATGTGCGGCACCTGCGTGGACATCCACACCGTGAGGCTGCGCGTGGCGGGCTCGAACTCCACCACCAGCCCGCGCGGCTCGATGGGCACGCCCGTGTGGCGGCCGGTGGTGAAGCGACGGCGCCACACGCGCGCCGCGCCGCGGAGCGCGCGGGCGGCGTCGCCGCCGGCCAGGCGCGTCTCGTAGATCACATTGTCGCCGAGCTCCGGATGGATCAGCGGCGCGTCCGCCGCCGCCGCGGCCTCCGGCGAGAGCACGGCCGGCAGCGGAGTGTAGTCGATCCGCACGAGCGCGGCGGCATCCTCGGCCAGCGCACGCGACTCGGCGGCGATCGCCACGACGGGCTCGCCGGCATAGCGCACGCGCTCGACGGCGAGCGGCAGCATCGCGCCCGTCTTCATGCCGGTGTAGTGCTTGAGGATTCCGCGGCAGGGCGCGCACAGCGCCTGCGCCTCGTCGCCCGTGAGGACGCCGACGACGCCGGGCGCGCGGCGCGCGGCATCCAGCCGCACGCGGGTCAGCCGGGCGTGGGCGTGGGGACTGCGCACGATCGCGACGTGCACGCAGCGCGCGGGAGCGAGATCGTCGACGTAGCGCCCGCGGCCGGTGAGGATGCGCGGATCGTCCGCGCGGCGGATCGGGCTCCCTACGTGCGGCACGCGCGGGAGTCTAACACGTTGACACTTGGGCGCTTGCCGCCTATCATCTCGCACACTTGCAGCGCGAGTTACCCCGACGCCACGCACTCATCGAGGAGGCCACCATGCAACGTCGCACATTCCTCGCGACCGCCACCGCTGGCGCCGCCACACTCGCCTTTCCCGGCATCCTGCGCGCGCAGTCCAAGGACCCCGTCCGCATCGGGTTTCCGCTGCCGCTGACCGGCCCGTTCGCCGCGATCGCCGGCGACATGAAGCAGGGCGCCGAGCTCGGCGTCGACGAGCTCAACGCCAAGGGCGGCATCCTGGGCCGCAAGGTCGAGCTGCTCGTGCGTGACGACCAGCTCAAGCCGCAGGTCGGCGCCCAGCGCACGCAGGAGCTGATCGAGAAGGAGAACTGTCAGTTCATCGTCGGCGGCCTCGCCGCCCACGTGCAGATGGCCATCAACGAGCAGACCAAGAAGGCCAAGGTGCTCTTCATCTCGACCAGCCAGTCGGACGAGATCACCGCCAAGCCCGACGCCAGCCCCGTCACCTTCCATGAGGCGCTGAACCCGACGATCACCTCGCGCGTGGTCGGCAAGTGGGTCATGGAGAACCTCGGCAAGAAGTGGTGGATCGTCTACGCGGACTACGCGTGGGGCAAGCAGAACAACGCCGTGCTGACCGAGATGAACAAGAAGATGGGCGGCACCATCCTCGGCTCCACGCCCTACCCGCTCGGGAGCGCCGAGTTCTCCGCGCACCTGCCGAAGATCCAGGCCGCCAAGCCCGAGGTGCTGATGGCCGTGACGCCGGGCGCCGACGACATCGCCTTCCTGAAGCAGGTGAAGAGCTTCGGCATGCACCAGCAGATGAAGCTGGCCAAGCCGCTGCACTGGATCTCGGTGGCCAAGCAGGGCGGCCCCGAGCTCTACCAGGACGTCTACGGCGGCATCAACTTCTACTGGGAGCTGCAGGACTCGATCCCCGAGGCCAAGAAGTACGTGGAGGCCTTCAACAAGAAGTTCGGCATCCCGCCCGGCGACTATGGCGTCTACGCGTACAGCGCGGTGCTGGAAGTCGCGCGCGGCGCCGAGCTGGCCAAGACGACCGACGGCGAGAAGGTGGCCGAGGCGCTCCGCAAGAACCCGAACTACAACCACGTGAAGGGCAAGCAGTACTGGCGCGCCTGCGACAACAAGTCGATCCAGGACATGTGGATCCTCAAGGGCCGTCAGCCCGGCAAGACCAAGGGCGAATGGGGCATGCTCGAGATCGTCTCCCGCGTGCCGGCCAGCGAGGAGTACGACCGGACCTGCGCCGAGAAGGGCCACGCCTAGACGGCGGTGCCCGACGTCTCCCTCGCGGCGCTGGCGGCGCAGGTCTTCACCGGGCTCGTGCTCGGGGGGATCTTCGTGCTGCTCGCCATCGGCCTGTCGCTGATCTTCGGGCTGATGACGGTGGTGAACTTCTCGCACGGCGCGCTGTACATGCTGGGCGCGTACTTCGGGTACGTGCTGCTGACGCGCACGGGCAGCTTCACGGTGGCGCTGATCGCCGCGCCGCTGCTCGTCGGCGTGCTGGGCCTGGCCATGGAGCGGGTGCTGATCCGCCCGCTCTACGGCCGCAGCCCCGACGACCCGCTGTTGCTCACCTTCGGCCTCTCCCTCGTCATCGTCGAGACGGCGCGGCTCATCTGGGGGAAGATCGGCCTGCCGCTCGACCCGCCCGCCGCGCTGGCCGGCGCCGTGAACCTCGGCTTCACGTACTTCCCGACGTATCGCCTCTTCGTCATCGTGATCACCGCCGTCGTGCTGGTGGCGCTGTGGCTGTTCCTCGAGAAGACCAACATCGGGTTGCTCATCCGCGCGGCCTCGCGCGATCCGCTCATGGTGCGCGCGCTCGGGTTCGACGTCGGGCGCGTGTGGTTCATCGTGTTCGGCATCGGCACCGGGCTGGCCGGCCTGGCCGGCATCCTGGCCGGCCCCATGCGGGGCGCCTACGCCGAGATGGGCGTGACGATCATCATCGAGTCATTCGTCGTCGTGGTCGTGGGCGGCATGGGCAGCCTGGTCGGCGCGGTGGTCTCCGGCCTGCTCATCGGCCAGGTGGTGAGCCTCACCACGTTCTTCGCCCCGAAGCTGGCCGAGATCGTCGTGTTCATCTTCATGGCCGTGATCCTGCTGCTGCGGCCGAGCGGGCTCTACGGCGAGGCGGGCCTGCTCGAATGACCGCCGTGGCGGGCTGGGTGCGGCGTCATCCGGTGCTCGCCTTCTTCCTCGTCTTCGCCGTGTTCCCGTGGGTCGTTCCGTACAAGTCGCTGGCTACGCAGGTGCTGATCTACGGGCTGTTCGCGCTCGGCTTCAACCTGCTCTACGGCTACACGGGCCTGCTCTCGTTCGGCGCCGCCGCCTACTGGGGCCTCGGCGCCTATGGCACCGGCATCGCGCTGGCCAAGCTGAAGGTCACCTCGCTCTGGCTGGCGCTCGGCGCCGGCCTCGGCGCCGCCGTGCTGGGCGGCGCGGTGTTCGGGTTCTTCTGCCTGCGCCGGCGCGGCATCTACTTCGCGATGCTCACGCTGGCCTTCGCGCAGCTCCTCTACTTCATCGGCTTCCACCTGGCGGACTGGACCGGCGGCGACGACGGGCTACGCGGGATCGCGGTGCCCGCGGTGACGCTGCCGGGCTTCCGGCTGCCGCTCGACCGGTCGGTGGTCTTCTACTACTTCGCGCTCGTGCTCGTGGGCCTGGCCGTCGCCGCGCTCAAGCGCATCCTCGAGTCGCCGTTCGGCACCGTGCTGCAGGCGATCCGCGAGAACTCCGACCGCGCCACGGCGTGCGGCTACGACATCTCGCGCATCAAGCACCTGTCGTTCGTCTTCTCGGCGCTCTTCTGCGGGCTGGCCGGCGCGCTGGACGCGCTGCGGCTCACGGTGGTGCCGATCGAGTCCCTGCACTGGTCGACCTCCGGCCAGGTCGTGATCATGACGCTGCTCGGCGGCGCCGGAACGTTCTTCGGCCCCTTCGTGGGCGCCGGCACGTTCCTGGTGCTGGAGGATCTCATCAGCGCTCGGACGGAATCGTGGCCGCTGGTGATCGGGCTCATCTTCATGGCGTTCGTGCTGTTTCTCCCCAAGGGCATCTGGGGCACGCTGACAGGAGGGTTCCATGGCCGTTAAAGTCCTCGAGCTCCACCATCAC
Organism: Candidatus Methylomirabilota bacterium; assembly: GCA_046734515.1. Lineage (GTDB taxonomy): Bacteria > Methylomirabilota > Methylomirabilia > Rokubacteriales > CSP1-6 > AR5. The sequence continues at coordinate 15,688 of JBKPRI010000438.1, forward strand.
GGCATTCGCGTCGGTCCCTCGGCCGACGAGGTCGCCAAGGCCCGCAAGTTCTACGGCGAGGTGCTCGGGCTCGAGCACGATCCGGGCCGCCCGCAGATTCCCACGATCGACGGCTACTGGATGGACGTGGGCGGCACCGCGCAGATCCACCTCATGGGCGTCAACGGCCAGTCGAAGTTCGCCAAGGGGCCGGGCCAGGATCCCTCGCTGCCGCACGTGGCGCTGGCGGTGGCCGACATCCAGGAGGCCAAGAAGGAGCTGGACCGCCTCGGCGTCGAGTACTGGGCGGCCGAAAGCGTCGTCGGGCCGCAGTCGCTGCAGCTCTTCATGAAGGACCCGTTCAACAACATGATCGAGCTGCACCAGATCGACACGTGCCGCTGCGTGATTGCCCGGAGATGAGGGGCCCCGACATGGCCCCTCATACTCCCCAGACGTTCGGCAGCGCCCCGGCGGAGCCGGGGCGCTCCTCTGCCTAACTACTCGAGCTGCTCCGTCCGGATGACGTCGAGGGCGTGGTCGAGCAGCGGGGCCACGCACTCCATGAAGCGCACGGTGTGGGGCAGGCCGGCATGGTGCTCGAAGGCGGCCTCGTCCGTCCAGCGCGAGTGGATATAGAAGAGCCGCGGGTCGCGCGTCGAGCGGAAGGCATGGATGCTGACGCAGCCCGGCTCCTCACGCGTCGGCCCGACAACATCGCGCAGCGTGTCCGCCACCGCGCTCTCCTGCCCCGACCGCGCGTGAAAGCGCGCGAAGATGAACAGCTCCGTCATTCGCAATACCTCCGCCAGTCGATGAGGGGTGGCACGTCGCGGCAGAGGCGCCGGACGTTGCTCGTGCACGTCTGCGAGACGCCGAGCGTGCCGGCGCTGTCGCCGAAGCATCCGGTCAGCCGGAGATCGGCGTAGCGCCGCTCGTTCTCACGCCACACGGGGATCGCCATCAGCACAACCACCAGGAGCGCGACGGCGGCCGCCAGGAGCCGCCGCGCCCAGAGCGCGCGCAGCCACGACGGCGGCACGCTCAGCGCGCGCCTCTCGACCGCAGTCGCCGCAGCATCGCGCGCACGGTGCCGCCCGGAT
>JBKPRI010000439.1:0-3978 GCA_046734515.1 Candidatus Methylomirabilota bacterium
CAGGTGGCGAGCGTGCCGCCGGGTGGCCCGCCTCGGGGCGCCGGCGTGCCCGACATGCGGTCTGCGCTGCGACGGGGCGCGGGCGGGCGCGGCGAGGGCCGCGGCGGCATCCTGGGCGACCCGATCCCGCTGGACACGCCCGATCCCAGGTTCAGCGACTTCATGGGGCAGGTGAAGCGCCAGATCCAGGCCAAGCTGAACTACCCCTGCATCAAGAACCCCGGCACGTACGTGTGCGAGCCGAAGGACACCCAGGTGATCGTGCAGTTCGGCATCCTGAAGAACGGTCGTCTGCAGTTCATCGAGCTGTGGATTCCGTCGCAGTGGTCGGATTACGACACGAGCTCGATGACCGCGGTCCGCCTCGCGCAGCCGTTCCCGCCGGTGCCGCCGGCCATCATGGCGACGCTGCCGCCGGGCAGCACCGGCATCCCGATCACGGGGCGTTTCATGTATCAGGTCACGTATTCGACCCTCATTCAGTGAAACGGCTGTATTTCCGGGCCGTTGTCTTGACACTCCGACAGGCCGTAGGTAGCATGGGCGGTACTCTTGGATAGGCTCGTAGCTCAGTGGGAGAGCGCCTCTCTGACGCAGAGGAGGTCGGCGGTTCGAAACCGCCCGAGCCTACCATCCCCCCACACGCCGGGAATGTATGGCCGAGTCTGAAGAAGAGCGTCACCTCAAGCTGACCGGCGAGTTCGACTGCGATCCCACCCCGCTGTCGACGGTGCGCCACTCCACCTCGCACGTGATGGCGCAGGCGGTGAAGCGTCTGTTCCCCGACGTGAAGGTGGCCATCGGACCCGCCATCGAGGACGGCTTCTACTACGACTTCGCCAGGGCGGAGCCGTTCACGCCGGAGGACCTCGCGCGCATCGAGGACGTCATGCGCGAGATCGTCAAGGCCGACATCCCGTTCGAGCGCCAGGAGATGCCGCGCGCGGAGGCCATCGCGTTCTTCCGCGAGCGCGGCGAGCGCTTCAAGGTGGAGATCCTCGAGGGGCTCGAGGCCGACCGCGTGTCGCTCTACACGCAGGGCGACTTCATCGACCTGTGCCGGGGGCCGCACGTGGGGCGCACCAGCGAGCTCAAGGCCTTCAAGCTGCTCTCGTCGTCGGGCGCCTACTGGCGCGGCGACGAGAAGAACCCGATGCTGTGGCGCATCTACGGCACCGCGTGGCTGACCCAGGCCGAGCTCGATCAGTACCTGTGGCGCCTCGAGGAGGCCAAGAAGCGCGACCACCGCAAGCTCGGCCGCGAGCTCGACCTCTTCGACTTCTACGACGTGGCGCCGGGCGCGCCCTTCTGGCTGCCCAACGGCATGATCCTGGTGCGCGAGCTGGAGAAGTTCGCGCGCGAGCGGCTGGACGCGCAGGGCTACCAGGAGATCTCCACCCCGATGCTCGTCAACAAGAAGCTGTGGGAGCAGTCGGGGCACTGGGAGCTCTACCAGGACAACATGTTCAAGCTCGAGGTGGAAGGCGAGATCTTCAGCCTCAAGCCGATGAACTGTCCGGAAGCCTCCTACGTCTACAAGCGCTCGCTGCGCTCGTACCGCGACCTGCCGCTGCGCTTCAGCGAGATGGGGCGCGACCACCGCAACGAGCGCTCGGGCACCCTGACCGGGCTCGTGCGCGTCCGGCAGTTCACGCAGGACGACGCGCATCTCTTCTGCCGCCCCGATCAGCTCCAGGATGAGCTGACCACGCTGCTCGACCTGGTGCGTGACTGGTACAAGGCCTTCGACCTTCAGCCGTCCTACAAGCTATCCACCCGGCCGGAGAAGCGCCTGGGCACCGCGGCGCAGTGGGACGACGCCGAGAAGGCGCTGCACGAGTCGCTGCGGGCCAACGGGCTGCAGTACGCGCTCAATCCCGGCGACGGCGCCTTCTACGGGCCGAAGATCGACATCGACGTGGGCGACGCGCTCGGCCGCTCGTGGCAGATCGCTACCATCCAGGTGGACCTCACGATGGTCCCCGAGCGCTTCGCGCTCGAGTACATCGATACCGACGGCCAGCCGAAGCGCCCGGTGGTGATCCACCGCGCGATCTTCGGCTCCTACGAGCGCTTCATCGGGATCATCACCGAGCACTATGCCGGCGCCTTCCCCACCTGGCTGGCGCCGGTGCAGGCGCGCGTGCTGCCGGTGTCGGAGAAGTTCATCGACTACGCGCGCACCGTGCACCGCCGGCTCCGCGACGCGCGCATCCGGGCCGAGCTGGACGACCGCAACGAGAAGCTGGGCTACCGCATCCGCGACGCGCAGGTGCGCAAGGTGCCCTACATGCTCGTCGTCGGCGGCCGCGAGGCCGAGCAGGGGACGGTCAGCCTGCGCCCGCGCACGGGCGAGGACCGCGGCGCCGTCGCCCTCGATCGTGTCGTCGCCGACCTCACCGCCGAGATCGCCGCACGCGCTGCCGACCTCACCGTGGGCCGTTCGTAACTTCACCCTTGCCGAGGAGCTAAGTCCATCAGCAAAGCACAGGAAATCCGCATCAACGAAGGGATCCGGGTCCGCGAAGTCCGCGTGGTCAGCGCCGAGGGCGAGCAGCTCGGGATCATGCCGATCCAGACGGCGCTCGACACGGCGCGCAGCCAGGAGCTCGATCTCGTGGAAGTGGCGCCGGAGGCGAGCCCGCCCGTCTGCCGCATCATGGACTTCGGCAAGTACAAGTACACGCAGGCCCGGCGGCTGAAGGAAGCGCGCAAGAAGCAGACGACGATCTCGGTGAAGGAAGTGAAGATGGGCCCCAAGACCGAGAAGCACGACTTCGACTTCAAGGTGAAGCACGTGCGGCGGTTCCTCGAGGAGGGCCACAAGGCCAAGGTCACGGTCCGCTTCAAGGGCCGCGAGATGGCGCACACCGAGCTCGGCTGGAAGATGCTGCAGAAGATGGTGGAGTCCGTGTCCGACATCGCGGTGGCCGACAACAACCCCCGCATGGAAGGCCGCATGCTCCACATCATGCTGAGCCCGAAAGCGGCCCACTAGGAGAGCGGACATGCCGAAGATGAAGACGAAACGAGCCGCGGCCAAGCGGCTCAAGAAGACCGCGAGCGGCCGGCTCAAGCGCCGCGCCGGATGGAAGCGGCACATGCTGGAAGGCAAGGAGCCGAAGCGCCGTGCGCGTCTGCGCAAGGCGAAAATGATCGACACGGCGGACGAGCCGCGGCTCAAAGTGCTCATTCCCTATCTGTAATTAGGAGGGGAAGAGGGGAACCCTCCTAGGGTGCCCCTTCCCAAAGGAGGCCAGGGGCATGCCACGGGCAAAGGGCGGCGCCAAGACGCGCCAGCGCCGCAAGAAGATCCTCAAGAAGGCCAAGGGCTACGTCGGCGGACGATCCCGGCTGTACCGTCCCGCCGCCGAGACCGTGCTGCGCGCGGGCGCCTTCGCCTACCGCGACCGCAAGGCCAAGAAGCGCCTCAGCCGACGGCTGTGGATCGCGCGTATCAACGCGGCCTGCCGCGAGGCGGGGCTGACGTACTCGGTCTTCATCAGCGCGCTGAAGAAGGCCGGCGTGCTGCTCGACCGCAAGATCCTCGCCGAGATGGCCGTCCGCGACCCGGCCGGCTTCTCCAAGCTCGCCGAGACGGCCAAGGCGCAGGCGCGTTAGTTTCGTGAGCCACCCGCGCGTCGACGCCATCGCCGGCGAGGCCCGCGAGGCGATCGAGCGGGCGGACTCGTCGGCAGACCTTGAAGCCCTGCGCGTCCGGTATCTCGGACGCCAGGGCGCCCTCACCATGCTGCTGCGCTCGCTCGGCACGCTGCCCGCCGAAGAGCGTCCGGTCGTCGGCGCCGCCGCCAACGAGGCCAAGCGCGAGCTGGAAGCGCAGCTGGAGTCGCGCCTGGCCGACGCGGCCGAGCGCGAGCGGCGCCGTCAGCGCGCCGCCGCCCGCCTGGACCTCACACTGCCCGGCCGCCGGCCACCGCAGGGCGCGATCCATCCGCTCACCCGAACGCACGACGAGAT